>NZ_CP020991.1:658794-988192 GCF_002874775.1 Monoglobus pectinilyticus
TTATAAAATTCCTATACTTATTTCATTAATCATTATCTTATTTGCCTTCGCAGCCGTGCTTCTCTTCTCCGCACTTATGTTCGCCGCATGAATGTTCATGATGACTGCACTTAACATTAGGATTATAACCCAAGTTTCCATCTATCAATGCTTTCACAGCGTCGTCAGCATTTCCTGAAACACCGCCATAAAGGGTGATACCTGCCTCAGATAAAGCATTCCGGGCGCCTCCTCCTATACCGCCGCAAATCAAAGTATCAACTTCATTTTCAACTAAAAAACCTGCAAGAGCCCCGTGACCGCTGCCCATGGTGTTAACAACATTGGAGTCAATTATCGTTTTGTCTTCAATATTATAAATCTTAAAATTTTCAGTATGTCCAAAATGCTGGAACACTTCACCATTATCATAAGTTACTGCAACCTTCATTTTACCTTCTCCTTTTTTCTTTACAACTAAATTTTTTATTGATTTTAATTTTTTACACCTTTTTCCACAGCATTTGTTTACCGAACCTTCGCAAATCCGATAGTTTCCTCCTGTGATACATAATATTTTTCCATTAGCAATACTGTCAGCAATTTTAAAACGTGCCTTTTCATACATATCTGTAACCGTAACTCTTGAAACTCCCATAAGTTCAGCACACTGCTGATGGGTCTTTTTTTCAAGGTCAATTAATCTTACCGCCTCATACTCATCAACAGAAATCATACATTTCTCAGCATTTTCAACGCCAAGCGGTGCAAAACTGTTAAACTTAGGCTCTTCACATATTCTTCTGCATTTAAAAGGTCTTGACATAACTCACCTCCATTACCGACATATGTCGATAATATTATATACTATATATTCATGAAAATCAAGTATTTTTTAAAAAATATATGTTTATAAATTATAAAAATAAATTATTTAATATACAAACAGCTTGTTTTATTGATAAATTTAATTTTAATAATAATTATTTATAAATATGAGTTATAAGATTTTTATTTAATAGGATAAAAAAGTAAAAATATATTTACTTATATTGAAAAGAGTTGTATAATAGAAGAAAAGATTTATAATGTTCAATATTTTATAAATTATAAAACAATATTATTTGAGAATTGAAAATATTATGTAAAAACTATTTTATCGCATTACTTAAAACCAAGTAAAGAATAAAAATAGAAGCATAAAGCAGTATTAAAAAATATCTAAAATAACAGTTCGAACCTGAAGCTCCCATAAAATGTCAGGGAGGTTCGCACCACTTTTAAACAGAAATATATGAGAAAATTTTAAATATGACTAAGGTATAGAATACATTTAATATATATTATTCTTATTTAATATAAAAATACATAATTATGATACCTTAACAAATTTATTTTTGTATATTTTCGCTGTCGCACTCTACACGAGTGCGTGGATTGAAATCTCTGTGTCAAGTCAATTTTCCTACACCTGTATTCCGGTCGTACTCTATATGAGTGCGTGGATTTAAATTAGATAATACTTATCAATAGTGTGTTTCGGACAATCGTGTCGCACTCTATACGAGTGCGTAGATGCGACGTATATACTTTGGTAAATCTCTGTATCGTCGTCCTATGCGAGTTTGTGGATTGATATTTCTATCTTTGTACAAATAATGATTAACTTTATAGTCTCAACTTATATTTAAAGATAAATAAAATTATTAAAAACTCATAGGTCAAAATCGCCTATACAAATTTTGTGGCTTCCCCTCTGCTATTGGCAGAAACTTACGTTGACATTAAGTAAATTTACATATATTTTAATCTATCTCATATATGTTTTGGAACAAAATAGTAAAACAGTTTATTATAAATGTGAAAAATTCTGCCATACTGGGTATGTATAAAACTATAATATATTACATGCAAAATAATCATAAAAGTCTTCAATATAAATACGTAAATATTATTTATCTACTTTTTAACCAATATTAAGTTATGCAACATGCCATGAGAAGAATGTGCATTCAACCATGTTTGCTCCGCGATACAAATGACAATTCCTATTGTTTCCTATATAGAAATAGACTGAAATTAAATTTCCAATTCAAAATTAAATCTAATTTATTGTCATACCTTATACTCACTCTAGATTAAAATAAGCTTTCCAAAAAACTTTATACGTCTGCAAAATTGTTATTCATAAATGAATAATTTTTATAAAAAACTTATTATACAATATACAGATATATACACTAAGTTTGTGTGTTCAATTGCATATATGTCCTGCACAGTAGAGATAGAATATTTGATACAAAATGCGCAGACGCAGCAAATTATCGGTCCTATGTAAAACTGTCGATTAAAAATAAACTTATATGATGACAAAATCAGTGTCATTTTCCGCTACAATATGCAAATAGAAATATATAAACATTTACTTTATTATAATAGTAAGAATATCAAACAAAACGGAAGATGTTGGATTGAAACGAGGGATATGGGAATGATAATCCCGGTGCAAAATTGTCGCACCCATAAAGGGTGCGTGGATTAAATAAACATATATTTGGAATCTGCTTTGAATGGACGTTCTATTTTAAAACACCACGATATAAGATTATAAAAATACTTTTGCTATTGTTTGCTTTATGATATGTTAAACATTCGCATCAAAAGCTAATGATGTGTAAATTAGTTCGTATGATTTACATATATAATTTATACTCAAATTTGTTTTCTCTCTGCTAACACTAACTATCTTATACGGCAAACAAAAAAGACAGCCTATCATTCGAATTGCTGTCCGCATTTTGTTTTATACTTAATTTCAATATTGAAATTAAACATATTTATTCATTTTTATTTCTTAAAATAATATTTGGTAATTGCTTGCTATATATCATTGCCAGACTGGGTTATGTAAAATAATTTTCATAAGACAAATATCGTCGCCCATTTTTATACTTTTGAGCAATTCTACATCAATATCACAATCAAATTCCTTTTCAAAAAGAACCTTGCTGTAACCTGTAGTGCACTGACACCATGTATTTGTCTCTAATTTATCCACTTCGGAAAGCATTGGACAAGGGCAAAAATCAAATTGCAGAAAAAGTTCTCCGTCTTTACAAAAAAGCCCGGCTTCTTTTGCTTTCTCTGTATTTGCAAATTCTTCTATATTTGATGAATCTGACTTCAGTTCCATTACAAGTGCAATTTTTTCGTCCATTTCGTAACCACATTGACAGTTCATTCTTATTTTCTTTATTGTTTCGGTTTCAAAATTGTTTTCTAAGCGAATCATTGATGACTTTACCCAATCAGAATTATTTTCTGCTTTTGACATATTGTCTTTACCATACACCACTTCATTCGCTATATCCTCATTGCTTTCAGCCCTTACAGCTTCATAAATTATATTCTCTTGAATTTTTCTAATATCGAACATAGTTTCCTCCATATATTAAATATTTATTGATTAATAGAATTTCTAACAAAACACATATTACTGTACTTCTAAACACTAATAATATTTTAGGAACAGTAATTTATATTTTATTTTCTATACAATGTTTCTTTATTAACTTATTTGGTATATGAGCTCCAAATCCACTCCGGTGAAGTATTACTGAACACCATTAATTATATAAATAAATATATCTTCTGACTTCTGAATTCTTGCTCTAATTAAATTGGAATACATAAATCCATAACAACTCTATGACTCTTTCTGTCAATGCCGTGATAAATATTCAATCCATACCTCTGAGTCATTTTATAACCGCTTTGAGGCATCCAAACACTGAAAATCCCTTGTAATATCTCATAAATATCTTCGATTTTTCCATCATAATGATACACAATACATTTGCCGCCTTTAATCTCCGTAACATTATTCAAATTACAGTTTCGGTCTGCCGTCATGCAAATGTCACAAATACACTGCGACAGATTTGTTATAGCAGGGTCATTATAAAATCGCTCCACCAGAACTGTATTTTCATTTAAATAAATATTATATCTATCTAAAAACTGATACCAGTTCTCTTCAATATCTTCGTAACTTCCAATAAACCGCTCATAAATCACAAAAAAGTTATTAAGTTCTTGAATGTCAATTCGTGCGGAATACTCATCTGCAGTTTTAAAATTAACAACTCTCTCCGGTGTAAACGGAACTGTCATACTATTAGCCGGAATTGACTGTTTAAACATAGTGGGAGAAATATTACGATGTTTTTTAAACACCGAGCTATAATTGGAAGAACTGTATCCGTAATCCAATCCAATATCTGTAATTGTTTTAGCTGGGTTCAGTTTTATATCTACAGCGCTCTGGTCAACCTTACACCGTTTAATAAATGCATAAACGCTTTCACCGGTTTCTTCTTTGAAAATTCGGCTGAAATGGAATTTTGATATATAAAATTCAGAAGCCAAAATATCAAGTGATAAATCTTTATCTAAATGCTGCATTATATAGTCAATACTTTGATTAACAAGCTCTTTTCTATCCATATATCCCATTCCTCCACAATTTTATTACTCTTATTATCCACTATCCAACTAGGGTTTGTCAATCTTATGTTGCTGCACATCTCATTAGATAAGCTGCCATATCACACCTAGTATAAACTTTAAACAGTTTGCCATAATCCTTTTTACTAATAAATTTTTCCGCAACTGCGCACCTTACGCGGCAGATTTCATCTGCATTCCGATGTTTGCAAGAGCACATTTTTATATAATATTAATATTATTTTTATGATATATGACCTTAACATTTGTGTCCAATTTATTGTAGCCTAACCAATTTTATATAAAGTGTTATTTGGGCTACATATATCTTACAGTCGCAGTCATAATTTGCCTATTCATATTATTGACATTGTAGGTTCTAAGTTAAAGTGTCATTGCGACTGTACACATCTTTCAGATACGATAAAAGTTACTCCTCAGACGCTTGCTAGCCACATTTTTATATAATTATTTATATTACTCAGCCTTTTTATTTCTCTTCATATTATTGCAGCCTTTACAATATATTGCATAAAACATATATAAGCATCTGCTTAAAAATAATATTTTTATACACTTCCATTAAATATCTGCAAATATAGAAACTGCCCGCGTTTGCTCACCAGTAAAGTTTGGTGCGCAAAACGCGGGCAGTTCTGTTATTTTTATTATATATAACACTTCAGCCGCTTCAATTCAACCCATATAAAGCAAGCTGAATCAACGCAGTTATATTTATTTCATAGCTTCTTCAACAGCAACGGCTACTGCAACAGTAGCGCCTACCATTGGGTTATTGCCCATTCCTATAAGTCCCATCATCTCTACGTGGGCAGGAACGGATGAAGAGCCGGCAAACTGTGCGTCACTGTGCATTCTTCCCATTGTGTCTGTCATACCATATGAAGCCGGACCGGCTGCCATATTATCCGGGTGAAGAGTTCTTCCTGTACCGCCGCCGCTGGCAACTGAGAAATACTTCTTGCCCTGCTCGATACATTCTTTCTTATATGTTCCTGCTACAGGATGCTGGAATCTTGTCGGATTGGTTGAGTTACCTGTTATAGATACATCAACGCCCTCAAGATGCATGATAGCAACACCCTCGCGCACGTCGTCTGCACCGTAGCAGCGAACCTTTGAACGCTCGCCGTCTGAATATTTTATTTCCTTAACAACCTTAACTTCACCGGTGTAGTAGTCAAACTGAGTTTGAACATATGTAAACCCATTTATTCTTGAAATAATTTGAGCCGCGTCCTTACCAAGACCGTTCAGGATAACTCTCAAGTCTTCCTTCCTAGCTTTGTTAGCGCTCTTTGCAAGACCTATAGCGCCTTCAGCAGCCGCAAATGACTCATGACCTGCCAAAAAGGCAAAGCATTTTGTCTCTTCTCTCAATAGTCTGGCGCCCAAATTTCCGTGACCTATTCCAACCTTTCTGTCATCTGCAACACTGCCAGGGATACAGAAAGACTGGAGACCAAGACCTATTTTCTCAGCTGCATCAGCAGCATTGGTACATCCGTCTTTAATAGCAATGGCAGCGCCGACTGTATATGCCCAGCAGGCATTTTCGAAACATATCGGCTGAATATCCTTTACTATCTGATAAGCGTCAACACCCTTATCGTCACAAATCTGCTTTGCTTCTTCAATAGAAGAAATTCCATGCTTTTCTAGCTCTGCATTGATTTGCTCAATTCTTCTTTCATAACTCTCAAATAAAGCCATATCTAAATTCCTCCTATTCTTATTCGTGACGCGGGTCAATCAGTTTAACTGCATCGTCAACCCGTCCGTACTGACCGCTCGCCTTTTCCAAAGCTTCGTTTGCGTCCATACCATTTGTAATCATTTCCATCATTTTTCCGAGATGAACAAACTTATATCCTATAATAGTGTCGTTTTCATCCACAGCACATTTAGTAATATATCCTTCTGCAAGTTCAAGATATCTAGGACCTTTAGCAAGTGTAGCATATGTAGTACCAACCTGGCTTCTAAGACCTTTACCTAAATCTTCAAGACCGGCTCCTATAGGCAGTCCATCTTCTGAAAATGCTGTCTGAGTACGTCCATAGGCAATCTGTAGGAACAGTTCTCTCATTGCTGTGTTAATAGCGTCACAGACCAAATCTGTATTGAGGGCCTCTAAAATTGTCTTACCGACAAGAATTTCAGACGCCATAGCTGCTGAATGCGTCATACCGCTGCAGCCTACTGTCTCAATCAGCGCCTCCTGGATAACCCCTTCCTTAACATTAAGAGTAAGCTTACATGTGCCCTGCTGAGGTGCACACCAGCCAATTCCGTGGGTCAAGCCTGAAATGTCTGTAACTTCTTTAGCCTGCGTCCATTTTCCCTCCTGAGGAATAGGCGCAGGACCGTGATACGCACCCTTCGCCAAGGGGCACATCGCTTCTACTTCACTTGAATACTTCATATGTTTGCTCCTTTCATTTTGCGGAACACCGATTTAGGCAAAAAAAATAAATACAAATGCACCCTTTCGGCTGCAAAACCGCCAAAATTCGATTGAAACCGCTTACTGTGATAATTATATCATAAAATTATAATTATGCAACAGGATAATTTAATTTTTTTAATTTCTGAAAACAGTTTGGGGCATTTGACAAAATCTTGACAAAGTATATTGCGTAAGGCGTAAATTTTGCATAAATAACTCCCCGGGAAAATATCGAAGATGCAGTTCTGTCTATGAAAACAGAGCTGCACTTTCCGTATCTCCCAGGGAGTTATATTTAATTGATCATAATAAAGAAGTCAGTTTAATCACTAAGCGGTATCATTTGTTCAAACGAATTCCAAATAAACGCTTTTGCTGTCTGTCCGTCAGATACCGGAATATCAAAACCTGAAACAGTAAGTTTTCCGTTAGACATATTATCTAAACCGACAGGTTTTGAATCGTAGACGCTCATTCTGCCGTCAGCGTCATAAACGCAAACTACTGCTAATATATCACTTTCAGGAGCATAATTCATATCGGCAGTAACAGATGTGACTTTTCCTCCGTCTATAACGGCTTTAGCATTGCTAAACGCCATACTTCCAACCGTCACGTCAAATTCAACTGTAAGTCCGTTATCAGTAACAGCGGTTATCTTTGCGGAACCTTCTCTGAGTGCTGTAAACTTAGCTGTGCAAACACCGTTATTATCAGCTGAAACAGCATTGTCTTTAACCATTGCAACACTCTCATCAGAAGATACGAATGTCACCAAAGACGTGCTGTCAGCAGGAGTAATTTTTGTCTTAATATCAACATTATCTCCGGCGTTTAAAACTATCCTTTTCTCAGACACAGCTTCATGCTTCTCAGCAGGCTTGCTGTCGTCAGAACTATTTGGCGTGAATTTTAGATTTTGAAGTGTAAATGTTATCTCAATCTTTGACGGTGTATCCGATGAAGTAAAGTTAACAGTATGGTTACTTGACGAAACTTCTTTGACAGCCGAACCGTCCCAACCGTTTATAGGATCGTTTGTATCAAATACGCTGTTTTCTTTTAATGCTGACTTAAAGTCCGTCTTGGTTATTGTAAGCGAAACACCATCAAGCTTAATTGAATCATATCTTATATCACAGCTGTCAAGGGGCGATTTTACAGCCTGACCTGTTGCTACAGCATTATCCTTTATATAGACTGAAGTCAAATTTTTAAGATATTTTATACCGGCAGTTTTGGCTTTATCAGATAAATCGGTTGCAGTATCAAACGAAACAGTATATTGACCGTCTCCCTTTACCTTTATTGGCGTGCCTATCTCATTTGCCGCATAAAGAGAATCGTTATAATATACATTTGCAGCTAGTTCTATGGATTCATCAGAAGAGGACTCTGTAACTGTAACCGGAACGGTTTTAGTAATTCCGCTCGAGGACATAACCGTTATATATGTCTGACCCGCTGAAACACCAACAATTTTGCCGAGAGGATTGATAGTTGCAACCCTCGGATTTGATGATGAATAAATCAATGAATCAGTATTATCGGCAGGCTCAGCCGAAACACTCATATTAACATATTTATCTTTCATCACCTGATAGCTTTCACTGTCAGTTAATATTGAGGTTATTTGCTTATCTGAATTTTTAGGAAGAACTCTTACTGTCATTTCCGCCTCTTTAGAGCCGCTCTGCGAAAATGCTGTTATAGTCGCGTATCCTATCTTTCTTCCTCTTATCATTCCTCTTGAAACAGTAGCAACCGAGTCGTCGCTGGATTTCCACAGCAAAACGTCATTTGTTCCCAACGGCTGAACCTCTGCGCTTACTGTGACGCTGTCACCATACTCAATATCAATATTGGCGTCTGATAAAGATATATCGGTTATATTGGTTATAGCAGGATTGATAGCTATATCAGTCATATCATAACTCTTATTTTTGCTTGACGGAGTAAGATAGACGCCTCTCATCATAGCGTCGGTGATGGTCTTAAATATCGGAGCGTTTCCCTCACGGTTCCAAACTGAGAATGTTGAATCCGGCTTCTGGGTCAAATCAAACCATCCCTGATCCCAAACACACGGAACAACCTTTCCAACCTGGCAAGCACGAGTAACTATTTCATCAAACCATGCCCTGTCTATGTCATTATATCCGCTCGGATTAGCACTGTTCATCTTATTTCTGTTTCCGTACTCTCCCAATATAATTGGAACTTTATGTTTCTTTACCATCTTTGTCAAAGCCGATACAACCTCATATACCTCTGAATATGTCCAGCTAGTTTTAGTGCTTGACTTATATATATGAGCTGAGAACATAAGACGGTTGCTGGAATTATAGTAATCAGTCGGCAATGCGAATCCGCTTTGCGTTCCACCATTTGCATAGTGAGATACTGCTGACAGCCAGCGTTTAGTATTATTTGAGCCTGTAGAACGCACTACATTGACGAATATCTGATTTAAATTCACTATAACAGGCGTATCTTTAGTAATAGCAGCAGACGAATTCTTGTCGCTGCCTTCCATACAAGTTAGTTCGTTTGCCGATTCAAATATAAGATGCTCGTCATAATCCTTAAAATGCTCAGCTATATGTCTCCATACGCATTCAAACTTTTCATATACCTTATCTATATCGTCAGCGGCAACTCTCAGCCAGCCGTCCTGCTCCGCTCCGTCATGATGGATATTAATTATAGTATACATATCAAGCGAGGTACAATAATCAACTATATCCTGAACACGGTTTATCCACGCGTCATTGATTGCATAACCATTTTCATCGTCAATCATATCCCCCCATGTAACAGGAACACGAACCGTATTGAACCCAGCGTCATGAACAGCCTTGATTATTTCCTGAGTTGTTACAACACTCTGCCATGCTGTTTCTGCCGGATGAAAACCTGTATGACCGTCCATAGTATTGCCAAGATTCCAGCCAACACCCATTTCATATATAGTGTTATCACCGCTTATTATTCTAAAATCCATTGGATTTGAAGATTCCGTGCTGTCAACAAACAAAAGTTTAGATTTAGCTTTTTCTAAATCTGCTCTAGCACTGGCATATTTTGTATCGGCAACAGAACTGTTATAAACTGACTGGGCTGTAGTTACCGCTTTTTGGAACGTTGACCAGGAATCAGGCTGATATTTTGACTCATCCATCCCGGCACAGTAATCAAGACTTAATTTAAGTCTTTTTTTATCAGTCATCACGCCCGGGTCTTCTGTCTCAGGAGCCAAATAATAATACCCGGTTAAAGTTGCGTCATATCCTGAGTTTTCTAAAAACGAGATATTGATTCCTTTCAAAGTTCCTGAGGTGAGCGAAGCTTTTACATCAGCAACCGACAAATATGCCGTGTAAACACCGTCCGATAAAATAGAATCGCCTATCTTTATCTTGTTATCATTCCATCCGCCCCAGGCGGTGTCAAACGGTTGAACTGTGAAAATTTCCGTATCATCGGTCACAGTACCCGTTACAGTATATGTAACTTTTATATAACTGCTGTTTAGCAAATCCGCACCCTGAACGGTTTGAATATACCCGTCAAATGTTCCGTCTGTCCCCACTCTGTTAGTGGTATCCGTTACTTTTTCCAGTACGCTGGTTTCTACCATACCGTCCCACGGGTTAGCCGCAAAAACTGTTACCATACCAGCAGAAGTCCCAGCAATACCTAAAACCCATGTTAATACAAAAGCTAATAGTTTTTTTAAATGCACAAAAATACCCCCTCTAAAATATTTTTACTTTCATATTTTTCATTATATAGCATTTTATACAATACTTCAAGCTAAAAACTTAAAAAAATATTAAAAACTCATATATAATAACAATAAAACTGTATTTTTCAAGAATACAAATATATTGAAAATTATAATAAACATCATAACATAAAAAATTTTTATTATATATACTTCAACATACTTAAATATTTCACTTATATACAGACTAAACCCTTATATAAAAGTTGCTGCCAAAACATAATTAAATTTTTGTGTAACATAATGTCGGAAGCTGCAATATAATATATTGAGGTTACGGCAAAGCCGCATACCATTAAATATTTTAGGAGGATTTTTGATTATGAGCTGCAAAAATGAATTTACAAGACAGCGCGCAGCCAGCTGCGGCTGTAATAATGCTGAAACAGCTGCAGAGCCTGTAAGCGTTCCCGGAACTGTTCAGGATACTGAAAGCGAGAACAGCGAATGCAAAAGAAGACGCAGTGAAGAATTTTCTGAGCCGGTTTGTGTGAGCGTTGACAAAGTTTATGACGCATGCAGAGAGAGAACCTGCGTTGTAGACGAGCGCGTTTACTTCACAGAGTGCGGTCAGGAAATAATAGAAAGCGCAATAAATGTTAAACTTAAAAAGGCGGAAATTATCTGGGTGTACACAGACACAGAACCTGTATTATATAGCTCAGGCTATTATTCAGTAGACATAAAATACTTTATTGACGTTACTATTGAAGCATTCTCGGATGTTTGTGCTCCTACAGAAGTTCACGGACTTGTAACCTATGACAAACGCGTTATGTTATATGGAAGCGAAGGTCAAACAAAGAGTTTTGAATCTACAATCGACCCCGGAGACTGCATGGAACATATCTGGAAAAGCAACAACATGCCTAAAATAACTGTTGAGGTAGTTAACCCAATAGCTCTCAGCGCACGCCTTGTTGACGATTCATGCTGCTGCTGTGACACAAATGTTTCTATTCCTACAAACATTTGTTCATGTTATGGCGAAGATCTTGTTATAGCTAACAACATCAAGAAAGTTCTTGTCAGTCTAGGTCTTTTCACTATCGTTAGAATAGAAAGAAAAGTTCAGCTTTTGATAGACGCAGTTGATTTCTGTATTCCGGAAAAGACCTGCGTCGGAGCTACACCTCAAGACCCATGTGATCTTTTTGATAACGTTAGATTCCCGATAGACGAATTCTTCCCGCCGACAAAGACAAATGATTTCACATCTTCTAATTGCGGTAAGAATGACCGCGGCTGTGGCTGTGGATGCAGATGCGGAAACTAATAAAATTGCAGTAAACTTTGAATATTAAAATTTAAAAACCGGCCGGTTCGCTTTTGCGGATACGGCCGATTTTTCTGTTGAATTATTATTTATATTTTTATGAATTAGAAAAAATTTTAAATTTTGGGAACTTTTTTCGAATAACAGAAGTCATATTTACTAACTAAGTGTTGTTTTAAAAATATATTTAGTGCATTTCGACAAATTGATATAATTTTATACGAAAGCTTATAAATTTATTTTTAAGAACTTCATTATGGTTATAGATTTATTATATATATAATAAAAAATTTATTTTAGAAAGAGGGATTAAAAATGAAAAAAACTTTCATAAAAAAACTGCGCTTTCTGCCTCTGATGCTGACAATAGCTGTGTTTATATCTATGTTCTCCTTCTTCACGGCATACGCCGATGAACCAACTAATAATTACACCGCCAAAATTGGAAATACATATTATACTTCTCTAAAAACAGCCGTTGAATCTGCTAAAAATGGCGATGTAATTGAGCCGGCCAATGAGCGGGTTGTTATAACCTCAGGCGAAAAAGCCGAATTAAAATCCTCGGTTACCATTAATGGCTTTACATTTGGTGACGGCGGATTTATAAGCGCCGCCGGAAACTATGACTTTTCATTAAAAAACTGTAAATTTACAGCCCAAAATTCATACATAAACAACGGCGTCAGAACGCCTGTATCTTTGTCGGTTAAAGGAAAACTGACAGTTTCAGGAAATGATTTTTCCAAAGCTGCCGACAATGCTTATTTCAATTGTATAGAAACCGGATATAATGGGATATATGAAGTTCAAAACGGCAGTGTGTTTTCTGAAAACAATTTCGGAAATATAGCTAACAACGCTATAAGCATATACTCAGTTTCAGATAACGCGGTTATATCCATAGTCAAAAACAACTTTAAAAATTCAACAAATCCCATACGGCTTGGAAACACCCGTTATAAATCTGTTAACGCCATTTTTGATTTCAAATATAATACCAGTGATACCGGGTCAGATTTTATAATACTAAAAGATGATGGAACAACAAATGAAAACCACGAAATATTTTCCGGGTATAAAATTAATATCGCAAACCTGAAAAACAATAAGACAGGGATAATGGCTTCTTCTAATAATCCGAGACAATATTTTGTAAAAAATAACGGCGCAGTAAACCAAACTTCTAATATGCCGGCAGTGACATTTAATATTTTGCCTGAGCCGGCCTCCGCATCTCCATCAGCTGTGGAAACACCGGGATTACAGCCTACAATTATTCCCACCCTGCCTCCTGCAGAAACGACCACAGCACCACCTACGTCGGAACCAACTGCTGCTCCTACTTTGGAACCAACAGCCGAACCAACCATGGAACCAACGCCCGATCCAACAACAACCCCGACAGCAGAACCGACGATTGAACCGACAGAAGAGCCAACTTTTGTCCCTTCCGCTGAACCAACAGCAGCTGCAAGTTCTGACCCTGAAGCGACAAATTCACCTTCAACAGAACCGGGTTCAGACCCTACTGCAACACCAAGTTTTGACCCTGAAGCTTCCATAAGTCCGATTCCAACTCCTGAAGCAACCGCAAACGTACCAACCCAAACGCCGGAACCTCTTTATCTTGTTTCTATAAATGCTGATGAAAACATCACAAATGTTAAACTTATAAATAAAGAGACAGCTTCCGAAACAGAAATGGTTAGAGCCACAGATACAGCGGATAAAGTATTATTTACTGCATCTGTACCAAACGGAGCTTATGATATTTCAGCTATAGCAATTGAAGGAAAAGAGCCTGATTTGAAAAACAGTGACATAAGCCTGAACGTGAACGGCTATGACATATCCGGAACGGTTGTCACACAAGACGCAGGCACAATAGACCATATAGAAATAGCGACTCCTCCGACAAAAACGGAATATATCAACGGAGAAAAATTTGACCCAACCGGATTAGTTCTCAATATAATAAATACAGACGGAACAAGTTCAAACGTTGTATATGACGAAACAACAAAAGACAGTTTCACATTCAAACCGGGATTAGACACGGAAATACCTGATATTGACGTATATTCCGGAGACAGGTTTATAAATATCATATACGGAAACAGGCTGGCAAAACAAGAACTGACATTTATTATGCGCTATGCGTCAGCTGAGATAAAAGCTCCTGCTTCAAATCAAAGGGTAAGCTTTGATGTCAAGATTCCGGGAAATTCCTATTACACATCAGACCAAGCGGAATGGGACCCAACAGTATATCCGGGAAGCAATTTTAACTATGGCACCGTTTATACTGCCGCTGTGACCCTCCACGCTAACGATGGATACACTTTCTCTAAAGATGAAGGCGCAATGACAGCATATATAAATAACAAGCCAGCAGATATAGTTAATATAAGCGAAGACGGAAAATCCATGACTATCTCACATCAGTTCTATAAAACTTCTGTTATGGGCGGAGGCAACTCAGGTCACTCCACAGGAACAACACCTACAGCCACGCCAAAACCTAACCTTAATACTTACGACCACTTTGCATATATAGTCGGATATCCTGACGGATATATAAGACCTGAAAGTAATATCACCAGAGATGAAGTGGCAACTATTTTCTTTAGACTGCTTACTGATAAATCCAGATCTCAGTATTGGTCACAAGTTAACTATTATGTAGATGTCCCGGCTGACTTATGGTCGAACAACGCTATTTCCACTCTTACAAAAGCCGGAATTCTCGGTGGTGACGGCACAGCGTATTTTAAGCCTACAGCTTATATAACCAGAGCTGAATTCGCAACAATTGCTGCAAGATTTAGCGATGTAGTCTACAGCGGAACCGGAAAGTTCGGCGACGTTGGCGGACACTGGTCGGAGAATTATGTAAATATCGCAGCTGAGGAAGGCTGGATACAAGGATATGAAGACGGAACATTTAAACCTGACCAGCTCATAACAAGAGCCGAAGCTATGACGCTTGTCAACAATGTTTTAAACAGACATGTACGCACAAGCGGTCTTCATAAAAATATGAAGACATGGGCAGATAACAAAGACAAAAATGAATGGTATTACACTGCTGTTCAGGAAGCTACCAATACCCATGATTATGAACGCCCTGCCGGTTCAACTTACGAGACCTGGACATATATAGGACGTAATCCCGACTGGGTGCAGCTTGAACAGAAATGGTCAGACGCTAACAGCGCCGGAAGTATAAACTGATTATTAAAGATTAAGTAATATACAATATGCCGTGTTTCTTAAGAAACACGGCATATAACTTATTATATTAATCCAGCTTTTTAGCTTTGAATCTTGACAAGATTTCATCACGGAAGAAAAATGTTATACTCCACAATGCGCCGAGACCCACAAGCGTATAAATTATCCTGCTGATGATGCTGGCCGAACCGCCAAACAAAAACGCTACCAAATCAAACTGAAAAATACCGACAAGTCCCCAGTTTAATCCTCCAACAATGACTAAAATCAATGCAATAATATCCATACTATGTCCTCCATAAATTATTTAATTATAAATTCTTTTGATATTATTTCCTTATAAACTTATATTATTCTAAAAACAGTTACATTATTACAACAACTTTGTTTATCAAACACTTTTTTATAACTGATTATTATATTATTATCTAAAACGATTAAAATAATAAGCCAAAAGTTAAAAATTTTAAATCTGCAAGAACTATTATATTATTTCCAATCAAAAATATTTTATTATAAAACTGTTATAAATATAATCGTTAAAATTTTTGTTTATTATATTTTTTATTTTAAGCTCTAATTGAATTAATTATTTATATAAATAAAATTTGCGACTGCGCACCTTACGCGGCAGATTTCATCTGCTCTTCCGTTGCTTGCTAATACATTTTTTTATATGAGTGTATAATATAAGTAAAAATAAAATCACTTGTATTTTAGGTTCTAATTGAATTAATTATTTATATAAATAAAATTTGTGACTGCGCACCTAATGAGTCAGATTACATCTGCCCTGCCGAAGCTTGCAGAAAATATTTTTTATACGAGTATATATTTGTAAAAATAATACCATTTGTAATTTAGGAACTAATTAGAATTAATTATTTAATATAAATAAAATTTGTGACTGCGCGCCTAACGAGGTAGATTACATTTGCCCTGCCGAAGCTTGCAGAAAATATTTTTTATACGAGTATATATTTTTGTAAAAATAAAACCATCTGTAATATAGAAATTAATTAGAATTAATTATTTATATAAATAAAGTTTGCGACTGCGCACCTTACGCGGCAGATTTCATCTGCCCTTCCGTTGCTTGCATAAATCATTTATTATATAATCGTTTAGATACTTCAAAGAAATAATATTATATTTCCTTATTATTAATAAATAATTGAATGATAAACATTTTTTGATATAGATAGTAAATATGAATATAAAATTATTTAAATTTTATATCTTATTATAATTATTTAAATATTATAATTATCACAAATACTTTTAGCATCATAAGCATTTTTATTATTACAAGTCTTTTTCGTTATTGCAATTTGTTTAATTATTATAAGTATAATATACTCTTTGAAAATGATATTTGCAAGCTTCGGCAGGGCAGATGTAATCTGCCTCGTTAGGCGCGCAGTCACAAACTTTATTTATATAAATAATTAATTCAATTAGAGCCTAAAATACAAGTGATTTTATTTTTGCTTATATTATACACTCATATAAAAAAATGTATTAGCAAGCAACGGCAGGGCAGATGTAATCTGCCTCGTTAGGCGCGCAGTAGCAAATTTTATTTATATTAAATAATTAATTCAATTAATTCCTAAATTACAGATGGTTTTATTTTTACAAATATATATACTCGTATAAAAAATATTTTCTGCAAGCTTCGGCAGGGCAGATGTAATCTGCCTCGTTAGGCGCGCGGTCACAAATTTTATTTATATTAAATAATTAATTCTAATTAGTTCCTAAATTACAGATGGTTATATATATATACTCGTATAAAAAATATTTTCTGCAAGCTTCGGCAGGGCAGATGTAATCTGCCTCGTTAGGCGCGCGGTCACAAATTTTATTTATATTAAATAATTAATTCTAATTAGTTCCTAAATTACAGATGGTTATATATATATACTCGTATAAAAAATATTTTCTGCAAGCTTCGGCAGGGCAGATGTAATCTGCCGCGTTAGGCGCGCAGTCACAAATTTTATTTATATTAAATAATTAATTCAATTTAGACCTTTAAATATATATATTAACGTCATCAATAACATCACTTGCTATTTATAATTTTAAATAAAACAATATTATTTTCTCATATCAGAAAGTAAATTTATAAAATAAGATAAATATGGCAATATTAAATATTAAAAGAAATTAAAATATTTTAAATGTATCAAAAGCCCCCTCAGCGTCAGCATCATCCAAACCATAATGCAATCCAACATAGCAGATATAATAAATAATAAAATACTCCAACCATATACAGTATGTGTTTAAAATTTTAACAAATATATTACTCATGACATAATCAGGCCATTTAGCCTTTGCTAATCAGCAAAAATAAATATAACACAAATATATAATATCCTGAAAGGAGCAAAAAGAATGAAAGAATATTTACAGATTGAAAAAGTTATAGGGAGAGAAATCCTTGACTCACGCGGCAATCCTACTGTTGAAGCTGAGGTTCATCTTGCCGACGGCACTATCGGCCGTGGAACAGCGCCAAGCGGCGCGTCTACCGGCGAGTTTGAAGCGTTAGAACTTCGTGATGACGATAAAGACAGGTACCTTGGCAAAGGCGTTACAAAAGCTGTTGAAAACATTAATACGATAATAAATGAAACCATATCAGGAATGGACGCTTCAGATATTTACGCAATAGACAAAGCCATGATAGCCGCAGACGGCACAAAAGACAAATCAAAACTCGGTGCTAACGCAATCCTAGCCGTATCAATAGCAGCATCCAGAGCGGCGTCAATTTCACTTGATATACCTCTTTACAAATTTTGGGGCGGAATTTCCGGCAATATTCTGCCTGTACCGATGATGAATATTTTAAACGGCGGAGCACATGCCGCTAATACTGTTGATGTTCAGGAATTTATGATAATGCCTGTAGGAGCAAAAAGTTTTAAAGAAGCCCTGCGCTGGTGTGCTGAAGTATTTCATGCCCTTGCATCATTGCTCAAATCAAAAGGCCTAACCACATCAGTGGGTGATGAGGGTGGATTTGCTCCTGACCTTGCCAGCGATGAGGAAGCTATTCAGTATATTCTCGAAGCAGTTAAAGCTGCCGGTTATGAACCTGAAAAAGATTTCATGATTGCGATGGACGCGGCTACAAGCGAATGGAAAGGTTCAAAACCCGGAGAATATATTCTTCCGAAAGCAGGAACAAAATTTACTTCTGAAGAATTAATAGCACACTGGAAAAAACTTGTGGAAAAATATCCTATTATTTCAATTGAAGACGCTCTTGACGAGGAAGATTGGGAAGGCTGGCAGAAGCTGACGCAAGAACTCGGGAACAAGGTTCAGTTAGTAGGAGACGACCTTTTTGTTACCAACACCGAACGTCTGAAAAAAGGAATCGACCTTGCATGTGGAAACTCAATTCTTATTAAGCTCAACCAAATAGGTTCTGTATCAGAAACTCTGGAAGCAATAAAAATGGCCCACAAATCCGGATACACTGCTATTTCATCACATAGGTCAGGCGAGACAGAAGACACAACAATTGCAGATTTGGCGGTTGCCCTTAACACATGCCAAATCAAAACTGGCGCGCCCAGCCGTTCTGAAAGAGTCGCAAAATATAACCAGCTGATTCGTATTGAGGAGGAACTCGGTGATTCTGCCGTATATCCGGGACTTTCAGCGTTTAATATAAAAAATAAGTAAAATTATCTGCCCGCCTAGTACGGGCAATACATATAAAACATTCAGTAAATAACAAAAAGGATAAAAGGTATGAGTATTGTATTAACTGGAGGAAACGACCGTATAGCAACCAGATACAAAGATATTTTCAAATCATACAAATATAAGGCTAAAGTTTTTACGCAGATGCCGCCCTACTTCGAAAATAAACTCGGCAAACATGCTATAATGGTAGTATTTATCAATACTTGTTCGCATAAAATGATTAACACTGTTAATCAAAGATCTGCAAAACATAATATTCCTGTAATAAAGTCACACTGCGCCAGTGTAACAACTCTGAAATAAATTCTTCAGGAATACTGCGCATAATTTTATTTTTTCGGCCTTTGGTTAGTTATAGCTAACCAAAGGCAATAAATTCTTTCATTTTGCAAAAAATCAATTTACTTTTTAACTTCAATGTATTTTTTATTTAATCTATTAAAATTTTAAACTAATATTACATAGTTAAAGGTCATAACCCAATATATTCAAATTTTTAAATCATTTCTTAAACCGCAGAACTTAAAAATAAATCCAATTACGTAATACATAAAAACAATAATTACTTTTCAGCTTTCTTGATATTAAACTTATATACTATTTTTTAAAATTACATTTTTGCAATATTGAAATAATTTATTCACTTATTTGACATTAAGTAAATATTATTATATAATATATATAAATATTACATAAAGGTGATTATTATGAAAAAATATATATTGATATTATTAACAATTTTATCTCTATCTGTTATATTTTATTTCCCTGTCAGTGCTGATACTTATGAAGAACTGACATATATAAAATCCTGGGATGGTATTACAATTACCGGCTGCAGTGAAAATTCCACAAACATAATTATCCCATCCATGATTGACGGTTTACCTGTTACTACTGTAGGCACGAGAGCCTTCGCAAACACCCGCAAACTCAACAGTGTGATTATTTCTGATGGTGTAATAAAACTAGACTATCAATCATTTGAAAACTCATCTGTAAAAAGTGTATCTCTTCCTGACACAATTCAAACAATCGGCGGCTATGTATTTAATAACTGTAATTATCTTTCTGAAATAAATTTGCCGTCTGAATTACAAAATATTGGTTATAGTGCTTTTTCAAACTGTTCAAGACTTACTTCAATAAATATTCCAAACGGAATAACAGAGATACGTGATAATTGTTTTTCCGGCTGCTCATCTTTATCAAACATAGATATACCCCTCTCTGTAACTTCTATTGGTATTTCTGCATTCTCAGACTGTGCGGGACTCACATCTGTCACTGTTCCGGATACTGTAACCTTTCTTGGAGATTTTACATTTTCCGGCTGTACCGGTCTAATTTCCGCTTCTCTACCGGAAGGTATAACTGAAATAAATGGCACATTCAGCGGATGCACTTCACTGACTGATTTTATAATTCCAAAGACTGTAACCAGTATTTCAGAAGCATTTGAAGGCTGCGCTTTTAAAAACATAGAAATTCCTAATGCTATAACCAAAATCGGAAAAAACTCATTTAAAAATTGTACGGCTCTTGAAAATATAAAGATACCGGATAGCGTAACTGAAATCAATGTATATGCATTTTCTAACTGTGTTTCTCTTAAACATATAGATATGCCAAAATACTTGCCGAAGATTGATTATTATGTTTTTTTATCATGCCGCAGTTTAAAAGACATTGTTATACCAGACGGCGTTACTGAGGTAGGCGGTGCCGCTTTTAAAAATTGTTCAGCTCTAGAAAGCGTATTATTGCCGGACAGCGTAATATCAATAAAAGATAGTGCTTTCGAATCTTGTACCTCTTTAAAATATATTGAATTACCAAATAACGTAAATGAAATATGTAAAGAGACTTTTACAGGCTGTACAGCACTTGAAAACGTAAAAATGTTTAACAGTATCAATACAATTGGCGAATCTGCATTTCAAGGCTGCAGGAGTTTGAAGTCAATTCAATTACCTAATAGTTTAACAGAAATCACAAACGATGTTTTTAATGAATGTTATTCTCTTAAAAAAGTGTCAATACCAAACAGCATAAAAAATATTGGACAAAGTGCTTTCAAAAATTGTGTAAGCCTTGAATCTATAATCTTGCCCGATACCATAGAATATATTTATGGAAAAACGTTTCAAAACTGCTGTTCTATTACCGAAATTACTATTCCAGAAAACGTAAAATCAATATACAATGAAGCATTTAAAGATTGCACTTATCTAAAAAAAATTAATTTTAATAAAGCATTAGAAACCATAGGATATTCGGCGTTTCAAAATTGTTATTCCCTTACTGAAGTTACTATTCCGGAAAACGTAACATCAATAGGCAGCGAAATATTTAAAAATTGTACATCATTGAAAAAGGTTAACCTAAATAACGCATTAAAGGAAATAGGCAGCGCGGCATTTATAAATTGTTATTATCTTACCGAAATTACAATTCCAAAAGGCGTAGAATCAATAAAAACTAAAACTTTAAAAAACTGTACTTACTTAAAAAATGTTAACCTAAGTGAGGGATTAAAATACATAGGGAATGAGGCATTTACAAAATGTGCCAGTCTATCAGACATTGAGCTTCCCGAGAGTATTGAGTCAGTATCAAGCACAATTTTTTTGAACTGTGACAGAATCGGAAATATGTATGACCATTTTGCTGCTTTAAAGAATATTGAAAGAAAAATGATATTAACAATTGACAATGATACAGCAAAGGTTGGAAATATAGATGTTTATCTAGGCGCAGCGCCGCAGATAGTAAACAACAGAACCATGTTACCTGCACGGCCTGTTGCAGATTTTATCGGCGCTAAAACTGATTGGAGCGAATTGGATGAGACTGTTACAATTCACTCTAATAACAATAACATAAAATTAAAACTCGGCTCTAATATTGCATATGTCAACAATAAAGCTCAAACACTTGATTCACCGCCATACCTATATAAAGACCGCACATTTGTTCCATTGAGATTTCTTGTTGAAAACTTGGACGCAAAAATCACTTGGGACGAGGAAAGTCAAACTGTGACAATTGAATAGTATTTCTGACCTCGAAACTTTCTGTATTCGAGGTCAGATTATTTTATAAAATGTTGTCTGAGACTATATTATAAATATACTCGCTTCACAAAACATATATAAAAAATTAATATAAAACGCGCTGTGATTATCACAGCGCGTAAAATTAATGTTGAGTTAATTTTAATATCTAATCAATTAAATTATTTCATCATTGAAGCAACTTCTTCAGCGAAGTTATCCTGCTTCTTTTCCATTCCTTCACCCTTTTCAAAACGAGCGAATTTTGCAATCTTAATTTCTGTTCCAAGAGTATTTGCAACACCGTCAACATACTTCTGAACACTCATGTCGGGGTCCTTAACATATGCCTGGTCTACAAGACAAACTTCCTTGTAATATTTCTTTATACGGCCTGCAACCATCTTGTCAACAATTGCTTCCGGCTTACCCTCGTTCAGAGCCTGCTGTTTCAAGATTTCTGCTTCCTTCTCTACTACCTCAGTCGGAACAGTTTCCTCTGTTAGATATTCAGGAGCGGCAGCAGCTATCTGCATAGCCACATTCTTAGCCATCTCAACAAACTCAGGTGTTTCAGCCTTTGAAGCGTCTGATACTTCAAAATTAACAAGAACGCCGATTCTTCCGCCGGCATGAACATATGACTGGTTGATACCCTTATATGTCTCAAAACGGCGAATATTCATATTCTCGCCGATAGTAGCAATCTTCTCGGTCAAAGCGTCGCCAACTGTCTGGCTTCCGCCGTCAATTGTCAAAGTCTTAAGCTCTTCAACATCAGCAGGAGCATTATTAGCAATTGTCTTAGCTATATCTTCAACAAACTTCTGGAAATCAGCATTCTTTGCAACAAAGTCAGTTTCAGAGTTAACCTCAACAACAACGCCTGTGTCTCCATAAACAAACGAACCAACCATACCTTCTGCAGCGATTCTGCCTGCCTTTTTGGCAGCTTTTGAAAGACCTTTTTCTCTTAAATATTCAATAGCCTTTTCCTGATCGCCGTCTGTTTCAGTAAGAGCTTTCTTGCAGTCCATCATTCCGCAGCCTGTCATCTCTCTTAATGTTTTTACATCTTGTGCTGTAAATGCCATTTTTATTCTTCCTTTCGTAAAAAACTTCTTATTATATTATTCGTCAAGAACGTCTAGAGTAACCTCTTCGTTCTGAGTTTCCTCCATCTGCTCGCCCTGCTTGCCTTCAAGGATAGCGTTTCCGATTGTAGAAACAATAAGCTTAACGGCACGGATAGCATCGTCATTGCCGGGGATAGGATAATCAGCTTCTTCAGGGTCACAGTTAGTATCAACGATAGCGATTACCGGGATACCAAGCTTGTGAGCTTCAGCTATAGCATTCTTTTCTTTTCTTGGGTCAACAACAAACATAGCTGACGGTAAGTTCTGCATGTTTTTGATACCGCCGAGGAACTTTTCAAGTCTTTCTTTCTCAAGATTCAACTTGATAACTTCCTTCTTAGGAAGAAGTTCCATAGTTCCGTCCTCAGCCATCTTGTCAAGCTGGAACAATCTGCTGATTCTCTTTTTAATAGTCTTAAAGTTTGTGAGCATACCGCCGAGCCATCTTGCATTTACATAGTACATGCCTGTTCTCTCAGCTTCCTCTTTGATTGCTTCCTGAGCCTGCTTCTTTGTTCCAACAAAAAGAACACTTCCGCCCTCGGCAGCAACATCACGGGTAAAGTAATATGCTTCCTCAATCATCTTAACTGTCTTCTGAAGATCAATGATATAAATACCATTTCTCTCAGTGAAAATGTACTCGGCCATTTTAGGGTTCCAACGGCGAGTTTGATGTCCGAAATGAACACCTGCTTCCAATAACTGCTTCATTTGTACTACTCCCATATTTTACACCTCCATAAAGTTATACCTCCGCCTTGCTCAGCTTTCATAAGAACCGGAATGGGAATACCGGCACATCAAATGAAATCACAAAGCGTGTGTATTTTATATAATTTGGACAAACTTAGCCCAAACACCGAAATAGTATATCATAACCAAATTGTAAATGCAAGACTTTTTTCTATATTTTTTCAAAAAATTATATATGTAAATTGCAATATCAAATAGGACATTTATAAAAACCAGTAAACACCTCATTAGATATATGATAATTGATAATTTTTCCGGCAGCTCATTAAACAAGTATCATCTTTATTGTTTCTATAAAACTATAAAAAAGGCCGAAATCATTGCACAGAAATGTTAATGTTATTTAATATAAAAATGAATATAAAAAATGTTCTTTTGCTAGCTTCAGCAGGACTTTGTCTACACCTGTAAGATAGGTGCACACATTCAAATAATCATTAAAACAACATATAAAAAATATTTCTAAATAAATTATAAAAAGTGTGGTTTTGTAAGCTTCGGTAGGACGTACGAAGTACGTCGCGTAAGGCGCGCAGTCGTGGAACAGTTTATTATAAAACGGATTATGACAAACTGTTCTATGTATATTTACGCTCCGCGTAAGATGACAGCTCACCTGAAGCGGCGCATAAATGCGCAATACATCACAACTAAGTAATTTATTGACGTTTAAGGCTATGACAAAAAAAGTCACTTTTGTATCACACCCACCAGAGGTGGGAAACATCACAACTAAGTCATATTATTGACATTGAAGGTTTAAGGAATAAAGAGATATTTGGGCTCACACCCACCATTTAGGTGGGGTCACAGTCACACCTCCCGATGTTCACTAAAAACACTCTGTATACAGAATAATATTTCTAAAATAAATTATTATATGAAATATGGTTTTGCAAGCATCGGAGGGCTGTGAATAACTTTTTTATTATAATAATAAATATAAAACTAAAAATTTTGCAATAATCTTTTTCAACAATATACTATGTAATATTTTCTTATTATAATAAGAAAATATAAAAATCCGCCTACACAATTGTAGGCGGATTTAAATAACTTGCTATTTTACCAAATTGATACTCTGTTCTCAGGAGCAACGTACATTCCATCTTCTTCAGTTATGTCAAAAGCTTCGTAAAACTCATCAAATAATGCAGCAAGCCTATTCGCTCTGACAATTCCAAAAGAATGAACATCTATTGTGCTCAGACTCTCTAAATACTGGCGCTGACCTGTTATCTTCCAAAGCTTAGCATTACTTTCAAAAAACAGTTTATAATCAGGATTTTCGAGTTTTTTCATGGCGTCAAGCGCACATGCCATTCCTCCAATATCAGCTACGTTCTCGCTTATTGTAAGTTCGCCGTCTGTTTGGATTCCGGGAGCGGATTCAAATCCGTTATAATAGTTAACAACATCCTGGCAAAGCTGTTCAAACACAGCTAAATCCTCTTCAGTCCACCA
The DNA here is from genome assembly GCF_002874775.1 of Monoglobus pectinilyticus. Taxonomy (NCBI): domain Bacteria; kingdom Bacillati; phylum Bacillota; class Clostridia; order Monoglobales; family Monoglobaceae; genus Monoglobus; species Monoglobus pectinilyticus. The sequence goes on from NZ_CP020991.1 coordinate 684,194, forward strand.
ATTTGCAGCGTTTCCAAACTCATCAAATTTTGCGCCGTTATTATCAAAAGCATGTGTAATCTCATGCGCTATTACTGTACCGATAGACCCCAAATTTTCCTCAGGCTTTCCATCAGAATAATAAAACGGCTCCTGAAGTATTCCGGCCGGGAAGTTAATAGAGTTATCAGTTTGCATATATCCGGCATTTACGGTGTATACCGGAACTACGCTCCAATAATCGGCTTTTTCTGCAGGCTTTCCCTGGCTTTCAGCTATATCAGCATACGCGGATTTTCTTATACTGTTCATAGTATTAAAATATGCGTATTTTTCATTTGGAGAATAAACCGTTATATCGTCAATATAATCCTCAAATGATTCAGGATAACCAACGTTAACAGACATTGCGTCAATTTTTCTTATTGCTTTCTCTTTTGTGGCTTCACCCATCCAGGTTAGATTTGCAATCCTGTTTCTGAAAATATCTATAAACTCATTTACCATATTTTCAACATCTTTTTTAGTCTCATCAGAAAAATTTCGTTTTATATATTCTTCACTCAAATATGAAGATAAAGTATTTTTGGTAGTAGTCAAAGCTATATCCTCAGCAGGACTTGTAACGTCCATTCCAAAATAATCCGACTCAAAATCATTCGCTGCGTCAATAAAACGTTTATCCAGCTGAGAACCCAAACTTAAAACAGAAATTTTAAGTATTGTTTTCAATAAATCAATGTTTTTGTCATTAACATATGAAGCAAACGCTTCCATAACCTTTGGAGTTGTGACTAAAACATTATCTTCCGGATGAAGACCTAATGCTTCCAAAAGCTTATCAAAATCAAATGCAGGGAACAAATCACACAGCTCTGAATAACTATAAAGATTATAAATATTATCTATATTAGAAGCTTCTTGGTTTGACATTACATATTGAGATAAATCCTTTTCAAAAGCGATAAACTTCTCAACATCTTCTGCAGCTTTAGTGTTGTCTTCGCCGCCGAGAACCAAGATATTTGTCAAGTAATCTTTATAGCTGTTCATAATATCTTCATTTTCATAGTCTGCTTTGGTACGGCTCGGCGAATACGTCCCAAAAGCAAGGATGTTTTTTGTGTTATCTTTAAAATCAGCGACAATCGCAAAAGCTGCAAACGTGGTAACTAAATAATCTTTTACAATCTTTGTTGACAAAGCGTCTAACTCGTCAAGCGATTCTATTTTATCAATTTCATCAAGATACGGCTTTAGCGGTTCAATATCCTGTTCAGTTCCCTCGCCGGTGTTTAAGTTTTTAACACTGGTATAAAAATCAGCTATTATCTCACCATTGCTGCCGGCAGGCTGTTCTTCTGACAAATAATTGTTAATAATATCTGAGATTATTTCATCATTTCTCTCGTCAACTTCATGAAACGATGAAGTTACTACATTGCCTTGAGAAATTTCTGCAGTGTTATAATAATCTTTGTTGATATAAGCCTGAAAGTCATCCTTTAGATTAGATCCAAAAAGATAATATAACCTGCGGATAATCAAAGTAACCTCGTCCTCGGTTATAAAATCCTCAGAACCGAGCAATCCATCACCTTTTCCAACCAGTATCCCGCGGCTTGCCAAATTATTAACAGCGTCTTCAGCCCAGTCAGGAACATCAGAAAATGTTAAATCAGTTTCGCTGATACGTTTAAAGTTCTTATCAGGTTCAGGCATTTTTCCAAAAGCACGGTCGGCCATAACAACAGCCTCGGAACGCGTAATATACTGGTCGTCTTTTGTGTCCCCGTCGCCATATCCTTTTATAATGTCTCCTCTGGTTATTCCTGCATTATAATCATCCGAAACAGACAAAAGCTTATCGGCAACATATCCTCTTGTTGCATAACCTGCGCCGTCTTCTTCTGCAATGACAATAAACGGCATTGTGCTTATAAGCATAGATAGAGCCAGCATTAAAGATAGCAGTTTTTTCTTCATTTTCTCACCTCGTATTATAATATTTTTTGTTTTTTCATTTTTAATTATACCATTGGCAAGTTTTTGTGTCAATCAAATTAGTTACCGATAAATATATATGTATTATTTCTTTTAACATAAAAGATTAATTCTAAGCGGTTGAAAACTAAAACCGTACCAGCTTAAAAATTCGGTCACAATTTAAGTATAAATATTATTAACTATGTTTATATAATCAAAACGCATATTTTATAAAAGTAAAATATTACTTAAAAATATATTGGCACGGAATTATGACATAAGCTATAAAGCTCTGAGAAAAGACAGGTAACCTCGTATAATAAATTCAAGTTGTCTGCATAAAAACAGCGCAGCAGTCATAAAACTGCTACGCTTTAAAAATCTCTTTTTTAGTGGTTACACCATTGTCTTTTTGTATATCTTAAATTTTAAACAACTTTTTATAATATTTATTAAATTCTAACAAAATTTAATTTTAAATAATAGTATTTACTTTATTTAAAAAGCTTTTTCTAACCTGTATTTTTATAAATAATACTTTTATTTATTCAGTTCTTGTGAAAGCAATTTATTTACCACTCCAGGGTCGCCTTTTCCCTTTAACTCTTTCATGCACTGACCCATCAAAAATCCTATAGCTTTCTTGTTTCCTGAATTATAATCGGCAACAGGCTGAGGATTATTTTCAATAACCTTCTTAACTATATCAAGAACCAATCCTTCGTCGCTTACCTGCTCTAGATTATTATCTTTAACATATTTTTCTACATCCAAATCTTCATTGAAAGCGATTCCGAAAATTTCTTTAGCTTTGTTACGGTTGATTGTTTTCTTATCAACCAGCTCTATCAGCTTGGCAAGAGCTTTGGACGTGAGCTTCATATCCTTGGCTTCTATACCCTCATCGCTCAGTTTTCTCATTAGCTCGCCCATAATCCAGTTTGAAACTTCTTTAGGGTTATTGCATATCGCCGTTGTCTCCTCAAAGAAGTCAGCCAGCGCTTTCTGACCTGTTATCATGTTGGCGTCATATTCCGGCAGGCCAAAATCTTTGATATAACGCGCCTTTTTCTCAGGAGCAAGTTCCGGCAAACTGCTTTCAATAGAATTAAACCACTCGTCATCTATATCAATAGGCGGAATATCCGGCTCAGGAAAATATCTGTAATCCTGTGCGTTTTCCTTGCTTCTCATAGCATAGCTCTTGTCTTTATTATCATCCCAGCGCCTTGTCTCCTGTACGACCTTTCCGCCGCGCTCCAATAAGTCTATTTGGCGTTTAGCTTCAAAAGCTATAGCTTTTGAAATAGCTTTAAACGAGTTAAGGTTTTTCATTTCTGTCCTTGTTCCGAATTCTTCCTCGCCGACTTTTCTGACTGACAGGTTGACATCGGCACGCATTGACCCCTCCTGCATCTTACAGTCCGAAACTCCAAGGTATTCCAGAGTGGATTTCAGCTTAGACAGATATGCGATAACCTCGTCAGCGCTTCTGAAATCCGGCTCGCTTACTATCTCAATAAGCGGAACGCCGCATCTGTTGTAATCACACTTAGTCTCGTCGTTAAACTCATCATGTATCAGTTTTCCTGCATCCTCTTCCATGTGGATTTCATGAATCCTTATATCCTTTTTAACTCCGCTTTCTATCTCGATAGGAACTCGTCCATTCTGACAGATAGGCAGATACAGCTGGGATATCTGATACGCTTTAGGCAGGTCAGGATAAAAATAATTCTTTCTGTCAAATTTATTGTATCGGGTAATATCACAATTCAGCGCTATTCCCGCCTTCATAGCAAAATTTACTACCTGTTTGTTAACAACCGGCAAAGTACCCGGCATTCCTGTGCATATAGGGCAGCAGTGAGTGTTTGGCTCTCCGCCGAATTCGGTTGTGCATGAACAGAATATTTTTGATTTGGTCGCAAGCTCAACATGAACTTCAAGACCCATTACGGTTTCCCATGCCATATTACTTCGCCTCCTTTACAAAACTATCCGGTGACTTTTTGTGAAAGTCTGTTAAACTCTGATAAGTATACGCTGCATTCAGAATCACATCGTCTTTAAGCGGCGCGCCGACCAGCTGTGCGCCTATCGGCATACCATCTTCATCAAATCCGCACGGCACGCTGATTCCGGGAAGCCCGGCAAGGTTAACAGAAACGGTATAAATGTCCGAAAGATACATCTTTAGAGGGTCTGATAAACTTGAACCCAATTTAGGAGCAGTAGTCGGAGCGGCAGGGAAAAGTATAACGTCATATTTCTTATACGCTTCGTCAAATGCTTGTTTTATAAGGGCTTTAACCTGCAGAGCTTTTTTGTAGTACGCATCATAATACCCTGTAGACAAGGCAAAAGTTCCGAGAAGTATTCTTCTCTTCACTTCTTCGCCGAATCCCTCGCTTCTTGTTGACATATACAAATCTGTTAAATCATCAAAATTTTCAGACCTGAATCCATACTTAACGCCGTCAAACCTTGAAAGATTTGAGCTTGCCTCAGCAGACGCTATAATATAATAGGTTGGAACAACATAATCAATAATAGTCATGTCAAACTCTTCAACAGAAGCGCCGTTTTCCTTCAAAGTCTCAGCAACAGCAAGAACTGACTTTTTCACATCTTTATTAAGACCGTCGCCAAAACACTGTTTAGGTATTCCAATTCTCAAACCGTCAACATTACCTGACAGCGAGTTGAGATACCCTTTATGTTCAACCTCCAAAGAAGTTCCGTCCATTTCGTCTTTTCCGCAGATAATATCCATAATAGCGGCACAGTCGGCAGCGTCCTTAGCAACAGGACCAATTTGGTCAAGTGAAGAGGCGTAAGCTATAAGGCCATATCTGGAAACAGCTCCATAGGTAGGCTTCATTCCGGTAACGCCGCAGAATGACGCCGGCTGTCTGATACTTCCTCCCGTATCTGAGCCCAATGCGTATGGAGCTTCCTTTGCCGAAACAGCGGCAGCTGCTCCGCCTGATGAACCTCCCGGAACCTTTTCAGTATCCCACGGATTTTTTGTCGGCCCATAAAACGATGTTTCAGATGTGCTGCCCATAGCAAACTCATCCATGTTCAGCTTTCCGATGATAACGGCGCCGGCCTTGTTCAATTTATCAATTACAGCAGCATTATACGGCGGCTTAAAATCTCCCAGTATTTTTGAAGCACAGCTTGTCTTTATTCCCTTTGTGGAGATATTATCCTTTATTCCGACCGGAACTCCTGCCAGCGGAGAATCGCTGAGCTCGCCTGAGTCTATCATTTTCTGAACTTCTTCAGCCCTCTCCAAAGCTTCCTGTTCCGTAACTGTGATATACGCGTTAACAACCCCGTCTTTTGCCTTGATTTCATCAAGGAACGCCCTGGTTGCTTCAACGACTGTAATATCACCGCTCTTTATCTTTTTGCCCAGCTCAAGGGCAGTATAATCAGTAATATTCATTTATCCGTTTCCTTTCCAAAATAAATTTCTCAAACGTGACGGCTATTCCACTGTCTTTGGAACGATGATAGCCTCGTCGTCAGACTTTGGAGCGTTAGCCAAAAGCTCTTTTCTGTCGGCGCTTTGCTTAACAACGTCCTCACGCATAACATTTTTTACGGCAAACGCATGTGACATAGGCTCGACGCCTTCAGTGTCAATATTATTCAAAACGTCCATATAGCCTATAATCTCGCCAAGACCCTGCCTGGCATTTTCAATCTGCTCATCATTCAGTTTTAATCTGGAAAGTTCCGCCACATACGAAACCATATCTTTTGTTACTTCCATAATATCACTCTTTTCGCTATAAAGTTGATTACATATTAGTGGTAATTATACCAAACCATAAAATTTTTGTCAATAACTTACTATATATAATCATTGACAATTCAAACACAGACAAAACCAATAAATATAATGTTATTAATATGAAAAAATAATTTTGTGCTAAACTACTCTGCAGCATATTTTGAAATATTTTAGCATTATTTTCACTGACATTTTTATTAAAAAATATTCCATTATTTTATTATAAAACCGTAACAAACGTTTTATTCTCGTTGACAAGACTATGTTTTTCTATTATAATATTATAATCATTTTAATATTTTATGGATTTTCTTCCAAATAGTAAATTTTTTTGAAACGGAGATTGATTTATGGGCATTTTCAGCATGAAAAACTATAATAAACCCGGTAAGGGTGTGGACCCTCTCGAACCCAAGAGCGAGGGCGCTGTTTTATTTTTTGAAATTTTTATCCGAAAGTTCTGGAAGTTCATACAGGTCAATTTGCTTTTTTGCCTGGCAAATATCCCAACCTTTTTAATCGTGTTTTTTCTTTCAGGTACAGTTTCAAACGCGGTATACGGAACGTTCTCAAACCAAATTGCCAGTATGGTCGGACTGAGCGCTCCTGATTTCAGCAACAGCGATTTCAGCGCTATGTACATAACCATAGACCTAGGAATCAGAGCTTTTGTTACTATACTATTTACAGTTTTTTGGGGTATGGGACCTGTAAGCGCAGGTATGCACTATATCCTTAGAAATTACTCTCGTGAAGAAAACTCTTTTATATTAAGTGACTTTTGGGACGCAATAAAAGACAATTTTAAACAGTCTTTGGCTGTTTATATAATTGATTTGATAGCGCTTTTCGTTTTCTTCTACGGTATAACCTTCTACTCGTCTCAAACCAATTTCCTGAAATACGGAAAATACCTGGTTTATTGCTTGTTCCTTTTCTACGCAATGGTTCATCTGTTCTTGTATCCGCTTATGGTGAGGTATAAGCTGACTATCGGAAAACTTTACAGAAATGCCGCGCTGTTTTGCTTGGTCAGCCTGCCGTACAGTATTCTTGTTATAGTATTGCTTCTCTTGATGACAGTAGGCGTTGGTTACCTAGGAATATTTATGCTGTCAAGCGGTTCATTTACAGTGCTTTTCACAATATACCTTATATTTGCCGTGCTGCTGCTATATTCTTTCACAGGGTTCATCGTCAGCTATAATGCGGAATGCCAAATAAGAAAGCATATTGACGAAAATGCAGACGTAGATGAAAAACCGAATTATGAAAAAGAAGAAAAACCGTCAGGAAGAAGATTATATTAGATTTTTTAAGTAATTTTAAATAAATACAGAGAGCTTTTATAGTTTATGAATTATTTTTATCGTTCTTAACTATTTTAGGCTCTTTTTTATTGCCCATTATTAATAAAATGTTCAAACATACTACAAAAATAGTTAAAAAACATCATATATAATTTTATCTAAAAGCTACTCATGGAGGATAATATGAAAAACATTTTAGAATTACTGGAAAACTCAGAAAAGCTTTATCCTGACAAAACAGCAGTATCAGACGGCAAAAGAACTATTACTTACAGCAGGTTTAAAACAGCAGCCATGGAAACAGGCTCATATATAGCCTCCAATTTTAAATTTAAACGCCGCCCTATCGCCATATATATGGAAAAAAGTATTGAAACGCTTATTTCAATGATGGGCACAGTCTACAGCGGTAATTTTTATGTAATACTGGATATAAAAATGCCGGCGGAACGGTTAAGCCTTATAACCAACAATCTTGAACCTGAACTAATAATAACAGACGGTTCGCACCTTTCAAAATCTAAAGAAATATTCCCTGAAACCAAAATAATCTCTATTGACGCCGTTCCTCATAACATAAACAACAGCCTGCTCTCCGAAATCAGAAATAAAACTATAGATACCGACTTGCTCTACGTGCTGTATACCTCAGGTTCAACAGGAATACCTAAAGGGGTTGCCGTCAGCCATAAAAATGTTATATCCTACAGCAAATGGGTAATAGATACTTTTAATATAAACAATGAAACCGTTTTCGGGAATCAAACTCCGTTTTATTTCAGTATGTCGGTTCTTGATATTTACGCGTCGCTTAGGACAGGCGCCGAACTTTGCATTATTCCCCAAAGTCTCTTTTCGTTTCCGCTTGAGCTGTTAAAGTTTATTGACGAAAACAAAATCAACACTATTTATTGGGTTCCCTCTGCACTGGCTTTGGTTGCAAACTGGAAAGCATTTGACTACTGCGTTCCAAAAACATTAAAAAAAGTTCTCTTCGCCGGAGAGACAATGCCTATGAAACAACTGAATGTTTGGCGCAAACATCTTCCGGGCGTATTGTTTGCCAATCTTTTCGGGCCGACAGAAGTTACGGATATATGCGCCTACTATATATTAGACAGAAGTTTTCAAGACGATGAATCACTGCCGATTGGTAAGCCCTGCGACAATTGCGCGCTGGAACTTATACCGGCTGAAGGTGATAATACACAAACAGAACTTTGTGTAAGAGGTTCTATTGTTGCCATGGGGTATTATAATAACCCGAAAAAAACTGCCGAGGCGTTTGTGCAAAACCCAAACAACACATGCTATCCTGAAATTATATATAAAACCGGCGACTTAGTAGAACTGAACGATAAGGGCGAGTTAATATACCTAGGCAGAAAAGACCATCAAATTAAGCATATGGGATACCGTATTGAGCTTGGAGAAATAGAAAACGCAATTAATTCAATTCCGAATGTTCAGGCTTCCTCCTGCATATATGATGAAGAGCAGGACAAAATAGCCGCTTTTCTTCAAACTGATTCTGAAATTAAAGAGATTAAAAAAATTGTAAAAGAAAAACTGCCCAAATACATGATACCTGCAAAGTGGGTGTTTCTAAATAAAATGTTTTACAATTCAAACGGAAAAATTGACAGAAACAAATTAAAAAACCTATATATAAAAGGAGAGGTATAAAATGAATGAACTGATTGAAATTTTAAGCGGCATTTGCAGCGGAGAAGGCTTTGAGAACTCAGAGGACCTTATAGCCGATGGTTTTTTGGATTCTTTAGATATAGTTCAGGTATCGGCCGAACTGGAAAACAATTTTGATATTGAAATAACTCCTGTTGACGTCACCCGTGACAACTTTAAATCTGTAAACAGCATTTATGAAATGATAAAAAGACTGGAACAAGAATAAGAAAAGAGAGATCATATGCAATACAATATGCCTATTTATCTATGCGTGTTTCTTCCGGCTGTTTTGGGCGGATATTATCTGACACCAAAAAAATACCGCTGGGCGGTTCTATTATTGGCAAGCTTTGCGTTTTATTTAATAACGGGCGGAGCGCTTATAGTATTCATTCTCGCGTCTTCACTCTTTATATATGCTGCAGGACTTTGGCTTGAGAGAATAAACCAAAAATACGCCGGTATCATTGCAGATTCAGATAAAACACAAAGAAAAGCAATAAAACAGAAAATGAACCGTGAGAAAAAGATTGTCACAGGAATATCGGCTTCTATACTTATAGGAGTTCTGCTTTTCTTGAAATACTTCAACTTTTTCGGCTCCAATATAAACGGACTGATAAATAATCTGTTTGGTCTAACCCCTATTCCTACGCTTTCCCTAATGCTGCCCCTAGGTGTATCATTTTACACTCTTCAGGCAGTCAGCTATATAACAGACGTATACAGAGGCACTGTCAAGGCTGATAAAAACCCATTCAGAGTTTGTTTGTTCTTAACGTTTTTCCCCCAGCTAATCGAGGGGCCGATTTGCAGATACAGTCAGACTGCCGAAAGTTTGTACAACGGAAACGACTATGATTCCAAAAACATAGTTTCCGGATTCCAGCTGATAATTTGGGGTCTGTTTAAAAAAATAATAATAGCCGACAGACTCAACGTGCTGGTTAATCAAGTGTTTTCTAATTATTCAAATTACGGCGGAGCTATAATAGCTATATCAGTGCTATGCTATACAATTCAGCTCTACTGCGATTTTTCAGGCTGTATGGATATTGTGCGCGGTTCGGGAGAACTGTTTGGAATTATAATACCTAAGAATTTTGAACGCCCGTTTTTTTCCGGCAGTGTTTCCGAGTTCTGGAGAAGGTGGCATATCTCGCTGGGAACATGGTTTAAAGACTACTTATTCTACCCTGTTTCCCTGTCGTCTCCTGTCAAGAAACTTGGCAAGTTTTCAAGAAACCACTTCGGCAACCGTGCCGGAAAACTTATACCGGCAGTCTGCGCTTTATTTCTCGTTTGGTTCAGCACCGGTCTGTGGCACGGCGCCAGCTGGAAATACGCTGCATACGGACTGTATTATTTTATCCTTATAAGCTTAGGAATGGTTTTAGAACCGGAAATTAATAAAATAAAAAACAGCCTGAATATAAAAAAAGAAAGCAAACTATATAAAGCATTTCAAATTTTCAGAACTTTTGTCCTGGTCAATTTTGGAATGCTGATATTCAGGGCAGATAATCTTCAAGTCTGTATAAATATGTTTACAAAACTATTTACAGACTTTAATCCGGCTCAGGTTTTGAGTTTCTTTAGCATTAATCTAAAAGTTGATATTAACGATATATTTATATTAATCATATCCTGCACAGTTCTGCTGACTATGGAAATTTTAAGAGAGCGCGGACTGGATATTAGAAAAAAACTGTCTGAAAAACCAACGGCTGCACGCTGGGCGGTTTATTATGCCTGTGTGCTGGCAATCATAATTTTCGGCGCGTATGGCTGGGGATATTCACCCTCTGCGCTGATGTACGCCTCATATTAAAACGACTGGAGAAATAAAATGAAATGGTTTAGACGTATACTATTTGCCTTAATCCTCATTATACTGCTTTGTCTTGCCGCATACGTGGTGTCTCCAAAAAGCAATGCCGGTGAAATGGGAATCCATTTAACAGACGCGGACGATATATATGCTGAGTGCAAAAACACCTTAGATATTTTCGCAGTTGGAAACAGCAACCTTTTTGCCGCAATGACGCCCATGCAGCTATGGGAAGACTATGGCTATACCTCATATGCAGCGGGTGAGTCCAATCAAATGATTTACCGCTCATATTTTCTGCTGAAATCATTGATAGACAAGCATAAACCTAAACTGTGTATTTTAGAAACGGACGTTGTTTTTCAATACCGTTCGACCGCAAGCGACCTGCAAAGTATAATAAGCGAATACATAAGTGAGGATTTTCCGCTGTTTGAATATCACAACCGCTGGAAAAAACTCACTGAAAGGGATTTCACAACAGTACCCTCCCATAACCGCCCCAATGTTTTAAAGGGTTACGAATACGTCACTTATTCCAATCCATACACCGGGGGAGAATATATGAATGAAACAGAAAATATTGAATCCTTTCATAAAATACAAAAGTTCTTTTTAGACAAAATAACAGAGTTATGCAAAGAAAATGATATTGAGCTTTTATTGATTGACGTGCCGTCCTCTAAAAGCTGGAGTTATGAAAAACATAACGCAATACAAGATTATGCGGATGAAAACGGCTTAAAATTCATAGACTTTAACATAAACAGAGACAGTTTTGGCATAGACTGGAACACCGACACCCGGGACGGCGGCTGGCATATGAACCACAGCGGCGCAGTAAAAGTTACGGAATACTTAGGGAAATTTTTAGATGAGAACTATCATCTGCCCGACCACAGGGGAGAAAACGGATTTGAGCAATGGGCAAACGATCTTGCAGAATATAAAAAAACAATAGGTGAATAGTTTATTTATTATATAATATTTATAGGTTAAGCTCATAAATATTATATAAAATAAAAACAAATATTAATAATATAAAACCATAAAAATACGGATTGACAAAAATATTGTCAATCCGTTTATTTTTAAATTTTATCTCAGCCGGAATATAACAAACCAATCCCGTCCCGATTTAAGGATTAATACGTCCAATATCCCTCGGGAATGCGGTAACTGTCCTTATATTATCCACTCCCAGCAGCTTCATCGCCAGTCTCTCAAGACCTATACCCAATCCACCGTGAGGCGGCATACCATACTTATGCATCATTAAAAAGTCTGAGAACTCTTCAGGGTTCATTCCTCTGGACTTAATTTTGTCAAGCTGCATTTGGTAATCATGTATCCTCTGACCGCCTGTGGTTACCTCGGCTCCATTCAAAAGCAGGTCAAAACTTAACGTATATTTTGGATTTTCAGGGTCGTCCATAGCATAGAAAGGACGCTTTTTGGAAGGGTAATGAGTAACAAAAACCAGCGGCGAGCCATATGTTTCCATTACATACTCACCTATCAGACGTTCTTCCTCCGGTTCCAAATCATTAGGGTTTCTGAATTCCCTATTATATTTTTCAGCAATGATCTCTTTTATCTCCATAAACTTAAACTGCGGAATGTCAGGAATTTCAGAAAGCTCCACTCCAAGCTCCTTAAGCTCCGGAGAGTAATTCGTCTTAAGATAGTCAAACATATACTTCATAAACCTTGCTTCAACAGCCATAATATCTTCAAAAGAGTCAATAAATCCCATTTCAAAATCAAGACCCTCAAATTCATTTATATGTCTTGATGTGCTGTGCTTCTCAGCTCTGAAAACAGGCGCTACGGTATATACTTTCTTAAACACTCCAACCATCATTTGTTTATACATCTGTGGGCTCTGATTGAGCAATGCTTTTTCACCGAAATAGTCAACCTCAAACATATCGGCTCCGCCTTCCGCTCCTGCGGAAACGATTTTAGGCGGAACAAACTCAGTAAATCCCTCTCCGTGCATAAATGACCTAAAGGCGTTTATGATACCGTCAACTATTTTGAGCGCGGCGCGTTCGTGTGGATTTCTCAGTGACAACGGTCTGTAATCCAGCTTTATGTCCACATTGCAGTCCAGCTTCTTCTTATTTATAACAATAGGCATATTTTCGGCAGGAGATGACAAAACCTCTATACTATTGATATGAATCTCAAAACCAAGCGCGCTCCTGTCGTCCTTTTTAATCGTTCCGGTCAGCCTTACGCTGTCCTCTTCTTTAAAGTCCGCAATCGGCTTATCACTGTCTGACGGTTCATAAACACACTGAACCAAATTTCTCTGTGTTCTCAAAACAAAAAACGCAAAGCTTTTCATAGCGCGGATACGGTGAATCATTCCCTCTATTTCAACGGTATCCCCGTCCTTAACGGTTCCTTTTTCAAATCCGTCAATAACGGTCTCAATATCATATTTTCCAGTGTAACGGCTCAAATCAATCATTTCCATAAAATATAACCCTTTCTATTCCTAAAAATATCCTTTGTATTCTATCATACAATATTTTCTATGTCAAGCCCGTATAATACCGTATCATCTTGGAATATCCCCTTATGTTCTACTCCTTATAAAACTGTTGCGGCTATCTACATTTTGTGCTATAATTACTATATTAATACATTATTTATTATTGAAATTTGGATAAATTTTACTTATTTCTACATTTGGGGGAAAACTATGATATACATAGATTTTGACAGAGACAGCTCCGAACCGCTGTATATACAGGCGTTCAACCAGCTTGCCAAAAAAATTAACCACAACGAAATTAAGGGAGGGACGCGTCTGCCATCAAGCAGACAAATGTCTAAGCAGATGAACGTCTCGGTTAACACTATCACAAATGCCTATAATCTCCTTGTCCAATACGGATATATATCATCTGAAGAGCGATCCGGATACTATGTTAACGATATAACAAAAACTGATGAAAATGTGCCCGAGCGCAAATGGCACAGCGACACTCCGTACACTTATAACTTCAGCAGGAACGGTTCCGACCTTTCGGTTCCGGCAAGCCTAAAAAAATCATATAAATACTGTCTCAAGAATTTTATTGAGGACGCATTCTCCTATCCCGACTATACAGGAACATATGATTTAAGAAAACAAATAAGCCTTATGCTCAACAAAACTCTGGACATAAACTGCAGTCCGCTCCAGGTTATTGTCGGGTCGGGTCTCGAAACCCTCCTCGACTCTCTGTTTCGTATAATGGGAAATGATATGGTGTTTGGTCTTGAAAACCCGGCTTATTATAGAATAGCCAGATATATGAGACTCGGCGGACGCAGGCTGTCATATCTCAACATAGAGACAGACGGACCTACACAAAAATCGTTAAACAATTTTAACGCTGATATTTTATTTTTAATGCCGTTTCATCATTATCCAATGTATTATACAATGTCAAAAGAGCAGAAACGGATGATTCTCGATTGGGCAGGAAAAGACAGATACATAATCGAGTATGGTTACGACATGGATTTTGTATATAAAAATCAGTCAAAACCGCTCTTTTCGATGAGCCAAAATAAAAACGTGATTTTTGCCGGAGACTTTCAGCGGAGTATAGCACCCAACATCAGCACAGCTTACTTAATCCTGCCGGAACATCTTGTCAATCTTTGGCAGAAAGAATATTATACCTATCATTCTTACGTCTCAAAAGCCGAGCAAGAGTTTATAGCCGAGATAATTAAAAACGGAAGTTATTATACCAACCTAAAACGGCTCAGAAAACAATATCAAAACAAACAGGAACATTTGGTTTCCTGCCTTTGCAAGCACCCGCTGGGTCAAAAAATAGAAATAAAAAACACGGACGCAGGCACCACAATATTAATGGTGCCAAAGCCCGATATATCCGAGGAGAATTTGATTGTCTCAGCTCATAAAAAAGGGGTAAAGTTATCCTATATAAAAAATGCGCTGGAACAGGAAAACCCGAAAGTTCCTCTTAAAACATTTATTCTTGGATTCGGAGAGCTTTCAATACCAGAAATAGAGGCTGGCGCAAAACTGCTAATGGACACATGGACGCCGCTCCTAAACGGTACTTTATAACCCAAACCATTTTTGAATTGACTTCATAACCCCGTTCTCATCATTGGACGGGGCTATATGTTTAGCCGCCTTTTTCAAATCTTCATGCGCATTTGCCATCGCAAAACTTTCACCGCATTCAAACATCATCTCGTAATCATTCAGATAGTCTCCAAAACACATGCATTCGGACTTATCCCAGCCGCATATTTCACGAACCTTTTTAATTGCAGAGCCTTTTGATACTCCAATCTTCATCACATCAACCCATTCTCTGCCGGACAGGATTATCTGAGCAGATTCAGGGTATTCAGGGAGCTTTTTATAAATATTCTCATATGCGTCGTTTGGAGTATATACTGCAACCTTCAGTATATTCTTTGTATCACAATAATCAGTAAGGTCGGGCACAAATTCCAGTCTCCTAAAATACTGACCGACCTCAACAGGCTTATAACCGCCGACAGAACTTTCCATATACGCGCAGTCTTCACAGCACAATATGGGGTAAACACTCGGCAATTTTCTCGTTCTTTTTATAACATCCAAAGCAACGGCTCCCGAAAGACAGTCACGGACGATTACCTCACCATCCTTAATGACAAACGCGCCGTTTTCGGCTATATACATAAAATTTCTGCTGATAGGCTCAAACTGTTCAAGAACCTTATAATACTGTCTTCCGCTGGCCGGGGCAAAGGTTACTCCAATTTTATTCAGGCGTTCAACTGTCGCACGCAAATCCCGAGGAAGCTCTTTGGATGAATTAAGTAAAGTCCCGTCAAGGTCGCAGGCAATAAACTTTATCATATATCACACACTCCGAGTTTGTTTATTTTCATCAATAGTATATCCCTATAACACGTTTATACCACAGCTGTTATCATGCTGTCAAGGAAATAACTTCTGAAAATAAACTGCCCGAAACAGATTTTTTTGTGTGTTTTATTTTCGTTAAACTCTTTAATCCACTATTCCCTCGCCCAGCTTTGAAATGGCCTTTTTCTCTATCCTGGAAATATAAGACCTGGATATTCCGAGCATTTTGGCAATCTCGCGCTGAGTGAGACATTTTCCGTCTATCAGTCCATATCTCAGAGTGATTATCTTGCGTTCTCTCGGCGTAAGGTTATATTTAATGTTTTTATATAAAGTCTTTATTCTGTCGCCCGACTGCATCTCTTCAAAAATATCCTCGTCGTCATTTTCTATAACGTCCATAAGCATAATGGCGTTGCCCTCTTTATCAGTACCGATAGAGTCGTTGAGAGACACGTCATTTTGGTTCTTCTTCCTGCTTCTTAACATCATAAGTATCTCATTTGCTATACTAACGCTGCGGCTCTGAAAATATCGGATAAAGTACAAGCACATCAGCATATATTATTAGAAAGTTTAAAAAACTATCCGATTTTAGCGGATATAATTTAATCCATCATTTCAAACGCAAAAAATTTTGCTTTATAATTATATTTTAGGAGTGATTTTTATGAACATAATTGTTCATACTCCAAAAGATAAGACTGAAAAAGAAGCACTTATGAAACGCGTCGCCGCCGCGCACGCAGAATATATTTTGAAATATATTGAAAAACTCGACATTTCAGCTGAACAGAAATCAGCATTGATTGATATAATAATAAGGCGGAATAATTAAATATGTTAAAAATTTCAATGATTTGCTGGATCCGCAGAATTATATAATATTGTGACTGGAAGCGCGAGTTATTGTCGGAATAGGAATCTGCGGAGTTCTGATGGTACGCGGAATTGTCTCGGTCGACTTTATATTAAAATTCAAATACGGCGTGTCAACCGAGTAATATATGGACGACTTTCTATTCCAGCTGGAAGGCGGTTTCAAAATAGACCTGTTTATATTCAGCTTTGAGTATATTCCCAGTTTGGTGACATACGGTACAAGCGTATATAAAGACGTTAAACCCGATATAGCTTCACTGAAAAGCAACGGCCATAACTGAGAGATATACCTGTCATAGATAAACAACGCCAGCGACTTCTGTATAATGAACATAACTAAGGACGTTAACACTATATAAAAAATGGATATATACCAAAGCGCAGAATCAAACTCGCCGTCTTGGTATAAGCAGTCCGCGGAACAGCTTGGAATGAGCGAAGAAGAATATTCCGAAACCATGTTTGACAGACTGGCAAACAGCAGGTTTACCGGAGAACCAACCAACTTCTCAGAAAATGAGTATATTGATATGAATATTGGCGTCTATCAGCTCTATAACAATAATAACAAGGCTATGTATCTGCTTTAGCCGGACAACGGCACAGGCGAAAAAGGTGATACCTCACAGGAACTGTACGGAGCAACATTTGAGAAAAACGTTTCCGAAAACTCCGAAACTGACGAGAAATACAGCGGTTGGAGCGACGCGGTTAAAATTACAAATTTCGGTCATGTAATAGATGAGTTCTCTGCTGTATTCGGTTCAAATCAGGAAATTTTCCTATGCGCCAAAATGTTCAACCAAAAAAATAGATATGGGCACTCTCTCCGTCCCATATAATTTTATCAACAATAGTTCTGACAACTTCCCTTCTTTCACGTACCTCTATTAATTTAATCACTGATTCCCATACAGTTAACGTATCCGTTATATAATTGACATCAACACTTTTTTTATTTTCAGATGTTTTAATAAGTTCATAAAGTCGCTTTTTTAATAACTCATTTTCTGCGTGAAGTTCTTCAATTTTTTTAATAATATACTTATCCGCCACAGTCTTTTCCAGCTCTGTGAGATTTTCTACCAAAGAAGCAATTTTTCTATTATTTACATTTAACCCCTCATTTAGTTCTTCAATCTCCGTATTGCTTTCTCTGCCGTCGCTGAATGTTTTTTTAGCCTTATTAAGTATATAATAAAGCTCTTTTTTATCCTCCTCAAGTTTTGAAATCTCCTTAATAACCTCAGCATCAAGCTCGTTTCCTGCCGGATTTGAAACCGAACACTCGCTTCGCCTGCTCTTTTCTTTCATCTCACAAAGATATGAAAATTTTTTCTCTCCATCCTTATAAAATGAATTATATATTTTAGGCCGCATATAATGTCCGCAGTCACCGCAGTATAAAAGACCGGAAAGCAAAGCGGTATTATTTTTAGGTTTTCGGTATGCTTTCACGGAATTGCGCTCTAAACATTCCTGCACCTGTTTCCACTCTTTTCCCGATACTACGCCTTTGTGCCTGCCCGTTGTGATAATCCACTCTTTTATATCCCTGATTTTATTAGTCTTTCCCTTCTTCTGTAAAGTCTTATTATATGCCATAACGCCGCAATTTCCGTCAAAATCTGATTTTTCAGCAAATATTTCAGCACCCAAAACGCTGAGATATTCCCAGGCATCACTATCAGCTATCATATACACCGGGTTTCTTAGTATTCCTTTAATTGAAAACCTTGAAAAATCTTTTCCTTTTCTTGTTTTAATGTGATTTTGTATCATATAGGTTTCGACTGCTGTTAGACTTTCTGATTCCAAAAACTTTTCAAAAATCTTTTTTACGGCTGTCATTTCAGATTCTTCTATCTTCAGCATACATGAGCTTCTTTTTTTACCGTCAACAGTAATAGTTTGAACCTGAACCGACCTATACCCTGTCGGAGTATTTCCTCCCAGCCATCTTCCCGTCTTAGCCAACTCGTGCATATTGTCGCGTATTCTCTCAGCTATTGTCTCACGCTCAAGCTGCGAAAATACTGAGGCAATATACATCATTGCACGTCCCAAAGACGAATCGGTATCAAACTTTTCTTTGATAGATTCAAACGAAATGCCTAGTTCTCCAAGCCGGTCAATCAACTTAGCAAAGTCTCCGATATTACGGCTTATCCTGTCTAGACGGTAACAAATAAGGACATTAAATTTTTTCTCCGACGCGTCATCCATCATCTTTTTAAACTGCGGACGGTCAGTGTTGCCCCCCGAAAACCCCTCGTCTTCATAAATAAATATATTTTTTTCGGAAGCATTTGGATAATTCAAATTTATATATCTTCTGCACAGTTCAATCTGATTTTCAATACTCTCGCCTTTTCCGGTAAAACGTGATTTTCTGGAGTAGACAGCAAAACGCTTATTTTCGTCATTCATTCTGTCATCGGCCTCTCATGGGATTTTAACTATATAATATATAATATTTCTGCTCAAAACTGATTATACCAATCCGCATAACGAATACTGTTTAAAATAAAAAACACGGATAAATCCGTGTACGATTTTAATATATATTTTTTATTTCATATTATATAGTGTGAATATATTTTATTAATATTATAGGGTGTTAACAACAATCAAGTATACTAATAACTTGAATACAAAATGTATAAAAATCACGCCATATGAGATGCACAGTCATTGTATATATGGAGAGTAGACAAAAACTTTAAAATAATTTTAAGATCATATATATTAAAAATGCAGTTTTGTCATCACATTCAGGTGAGTGTTAGCCGCAATAGTTTTTTATCTTAAACCTACAATATCAATAATTTTAATACTCGAACATAATTTGTATATTCAAATAATAATTTGAACACGCAATGTATCCGTAGTTTGTCGTATAAGTAGCGCAGTTGTGGAAAAGTTTTTATAAAATCGATTATAGCAAACTGTTTTAAGTATGTTCACGCTACGCGTGATATGGCAGCTCACCTAACGAGGCGTGCAAGCACGCCCTGCCGCAGTTCACAAAGAACCCCCCTTAATTTTCCGTCTAGTTTTCTGTTGACTTTTCGAATTGTTGAATAATAAAACAAATGTATTAAATTACACATTCCTTTCAGGTGTGGTCATAATGTAATTCATTGACATTGTAGGTTTAAAATAAATAGCTGGTGCGCCTTACACTCACCTGAAGGTGAGGTCACTGTCATTGTAGGTTTAAAATAAATAGCTATTGCGGCTTACACTCACCTAAAAGGTGAGGTCGCGGACATTGCAGTTTTTAAATAAATAGATATTACGCCTTACACTCAACTGAAGGTAAGGTCACAGTCACAGTTCTAACGATTCTAACTAAAAAACATAAAGTTTTGTTTAGTTTGAAATTTTTATTTTATGTGATTTATGCAAACTTATCCATACAAATTAGAACTGCCGAATTTGCGTATATTATGTAATATTTTTTCACTCAATATAAACTAACTTCCAACAGAAATATTTCAATTATTGTTTTCTGATAAAATGTTCTCACAATAATCTTTTAGTTTGGGTATATCATCAGTCACAGTTTCCCACAGCACCTCATTATCCAGTTCACCATAATTATGGGCAGCTATATTGCGTATTGATCTTATATCCTTCCATGGCATTTTATTATACTTTTTCTTTGTTTCTTCCGTCAGTTTTCCAACCAATTCACCTATCTGAAGTATACACATTGCTATCGCATTTTTTGCAATAAAATCACTCTCAAACATCTCAAAATCTAAATTCATTTTTTCTATTGTCCATTCTATCTCATCCGCATACCTTATCATCTTTTTTAAAATAGTCAAATCTCTATCGTTCATATATAATTACCTCATCTTTTACTCCGTCCTTTATAAGTGAGTTTTCCAATGCTTCATAAGTCAGAACATCAACGTGCGTTCCAAAAAGTTCCTCCAAATCATTAACTAGACCGCAGAAAGCAAAATACCCTTTCAAATCACCTTTTTTTATAATTAAGTCAATATCACTGGTCACTTTCGGCTCTCCTTTGGCGTAAGAACCAAATAAAGCGACCTTCTCCAAACCATACCGCTTAGCCACCGGAACAGCAATCGCTTTTATTTCTTCAATAGTATAAGTCCTGTTCATATACATACCCCTCTTTACAAAATTCTTTCACTTATATTATATCAAACCAATTATTAAAAATCAAAATGTTTTGATTTTATAATATTTGTTATACAAACTATTTCGGTATCAAGCTTTGTTATATTATATCTCTTATTTAAGACATCAAATAAATATAAGCTTTTATTGATATCAAAATAAAATCTGCAAAAAATTAACCAGTTTAATTCTTTACATAATCCTCTTACAAATTTTTCCATGTTGATATGTGTGGGAAAAAAATAGGTGCTATACTATCACCATGGAATAAGTATAAACAGCAATAAACGCCCCAACATATAATATTTTTGCGTTAAATGTGCTTCATAATACTGTAAGCGCTGCCTGCCGTCACAACAGCAGCGCTTTTTCCATGCAACAAAAGCATCCAATTGATGTTTTTTATTAAAGGCGCCTAAAAAAATTTTTGGAGGTGGTAAAAATCATTTTAGAATCGGAAAGTACATCATATGTAAACGCAAGCACTGCCGAGGCAATTAAAGATACATTGCAGTCCAAATTTGAAAATATTCAAGTATCTCTAAACTTAGAAGATATTGATAATTCAAAAGAACATTTTATAGTGGAACAATTTATATCAAGCCTAAGCAAAGACAGGAAAAAAGTGTATATTAAAAACGAGTTATTTCTCATACAGTATTTCCTTCCTGAGGGTACAGCTGACAGAAATCAAAAGTATATACAAACAGGTGACAGTTTGTATGAATACTTAGAAAATATACCTTTCAGCAATTCAGTTCTGCATGGAAATAGTATGCACTATAAAATTTCAGACGGCAAACTTGTTTTCAGTATCATGTACACACAGAGACTGGTCCTTCAAGAAACATCCAGTCCTCTTATGGGTAAGTTATATCAGAAAGATAACATAAGGGTATGAGAAAATGTATAATTTTTCAAACAGTTATATCAGCCGCACAGGATTTTTGCCTATACGCCTTATCCGGCTCACGGTAAGCGCGTCGCTTTAATATATTTAGTGAGCCGGAAAGGTGTGGTAATAAATATGAAAAAAGATAGCGGCAGCCCGCAAAAAACAAATTCCATAAAATACTTTAAAAACGAAATTTTAAGTTCCGTTCATGGGATAAAAAGAGATGTTTTAAAGCTTAGTCTAGATGACAAAAAGAAATATACCATATCAGAAGCGGAAAAAATTTATTCAGAAACATTAAATAACTTATAAGGAGAGATGTATTAATGGCAGGAGGAACATTTTTAACTAAAAACAAAGTGAGACCGGGAGCTTATGTTAACATAGCTGCCGAAGCAAAAACGTCCGGAAGCATTTCAGACAGAGGTATCGTCGTATTGCCTATGGATATTGATTGGGGTGCAAAACTTACAGTAATTAATTCCGGTGACAATACGTTCAGCACGCTTGGGTATGACATATCGGATCCAAAAATGCTGCTGGTTCGCGAAGCTTTGAAAAATGCTTCTAAAGTATATGTATACCGCATGAATTCAGGTAAGGATGACACAGAAAAAGCAAAAGCAATTATCCGCGGCATCACTGCAACAGCCAAGTATTTTGGAGAATTGGGCAATGCAATCACCATAGAAGTTCTAGAAGAATTGAAAGGTGAAGAATCAACCGGTTATTATAATGTTAAAACAAGTGTTGGAAGTAAATTGGTTGATTCACAGAGAATAAAGACTGTAAATGATTTATCCGCTAATGATTGGGTAACATTCAGCGGCGCTCTGGCAGATGAACCGGCAGCTGAAAGTATTAAACTGACAGGAGGAAAAAACGGAACAGTTGACAGCTATGCAGATTTTATGGAATATATACAAACCCTTAATTTCAATACTGCCGCATTCCCTATAAATGAGGAAGACGCAGCAAAAATATTGCCTTTGGTAAAAGAATACATTGAACGCCTGCGTGAAGATGAAGGTATCAAGGTTCAGGCGGTTGTTCCATATTTTGAATCTGTCGGCGGAATGAATTATGAGGGAATAATCCAAGTATACAATGGCTTTATAATGGCTGACGGCACTGAAATTGATAAGGTAAAAGCAACCGCCTGGGTTGCCGGAACAGCCGCAGGAGCTGCTGTTAATGAGTCAAATACCTATAAGAAATATGACGGAGCGCTTGAAGCTTCTCCATTGCTGTTAAATTCCGAAATAATTGAGTTGATTGGTCAGGGCATGTGGTTATTTACCGGTTCTGACGGCAATGTCAGGGTTGAAACAGATATAAACAGCTTTACTGAATTTTCAGCAGTCAAACCGCGCGGATTTTCAAAAAATCGCGTTATCAGAGTTATTGACAGTATCGGAAACGATATTAAAGATATATTTGAAAGCATGTATATCGGCAAAGTTGACAACAGCGAACAGGGCAGAAACCTCTTTAAGAAGGAAGTGCTACAGTATTTTGAGACAATGCAAAATATAAATGCAATTCAAAATTTTGATCCTGACTCTGATGTAATTGTAGAGCAGGGAGACGAATTAGACCAGGTTATATGCGATTGTTACATTCAGCCTGTAGACAGCATGGAAAAACTATACATGTCAGTGACTTTGTCAATATAATTTCAAAACACAAAATAAACATTGAGGAGGACTAATTATGTCATATTTAAAAGCACAAGATACTATTAGCGGAAAAGAAGGTAAGGCAGTAGCAACCATTGACGGAAACGTGGAAGATATGTTCTACATCAAAAAAATTGAAGCAAATGTAGAAAAGACCAAATCGGAAATAAAAACTCTGGGCAGGCGCGGAACACAGCACAAGGCAACGGGATGGAGCGGCACCGGAAGTATGACTATCTATTATATTACCACAAACTTCAGAAAGCTAATGACCAGCTATATGCAAAACGGTGTAGATACCTATTTCGATATACTGGTCACAAATGAAGACCCGGCATCAGACGCTGGCTCTCAGACAATAGTTTTAGAGGGCGTTAATCTTGATAAAGTCATAATGGCAAAGCTTGATACTGAATCAGACATATTGGATGAAGAGGTAAGCTTTACGTTTGAAAACGTCAGAGTGTTAGACAGCTTTAAAGAGCCTGCATTAGGATAATTTTGAATTAGGACGGGGCTTATGTCCCGTCCTTTAATATTTTATATTTACAAGGAGGATACAGTACAAATATGAGCGAGTTACAAGATTTTTTAAACAGTATGAGCAGTGATATAACAGACGATGTTGCCGTTTCTGAAAGATTTGTTGATAAAAAGGGGAATTTATTGAAATTCAAAATTAAATCAATGAGTTATGATGATTATGAATCCGCAAGAATTCAGGCAACCATAATGCCAAAAAGGAAAAATGAACAAATAAGATTCGACAGCAAAATATTTAACGATAAAATCATTATTAACAATGTTATCGACCCAAACTTTAAAGATGCTGAAAGCATTAAGAAAAAAGGATGCGCAACTCCCGAACAATATTTGCATGAAACATTATTGCCCGGAGAGATTAACGAACTGGCAAACAAAATATCTGCTTTAAGCGGATTTGACAAAGATTTTGATGAAGAAATAAACGAGGCAAAAAACTAATAAAGGGGGGCGATTGGGAAGCAAATTATGCCTATTATGCCCTCCATAAATTTAATTGGGAACCAAGCAAGTTTATTAATCTTCCTATAAAAGAAAAGATATTTGTGATAGCTTGTATAGATTTAAGAATAAAAGAAGAGAAAAAAGAAAGTAAAAACGTAAAAACATAAAACTCCTAAAGTATATACTTTTTACGGGATATATGGCAAAATATAGCATATAGTTGTAATTTTTTACAATTTTATGCTTTTTTTATACATAAAATTAGGAGGAATCAAAATGCGAAATTACCAACCAAAAAAGAACAACCCATACATACTACCGTCAAATTTATATATGCGTATGCTATATTTAGTTAGAGACTATAACCGCTTAAAAGAAGAATATGCAAACATTATACACGAAATGCCGCACAACGATGGTATGCCAAAAGGAAATATGACCGGAGACCCCACTCTTGAAAAAGTTTTAAAAACCGAATCCATAAGCAGAGAAGTTGGAGCAGTTGAACAAGCTTTATACCAAGTACCTCAGGAATATAGAAAAGGCGTGTTCGATAATATATGCTACGGAGATAAATTTCCAATTATAGCAGGTGAGGCAACGTATAGAAGATGGCGGTGCAGATTTATATATTATATTGCAAAAAACCTAAATCAAATTTGATAAAAATTTAGATACTCATAATCAGCAGCAAATATTCTTAGCTTATTAAAATTTATTTTAATACAAGCGGAATCAACTATTAATGTGTCAAAATATTTTAATCAGCGTCATCTCATCGTATGGGTTTATAACCAATATAATCCAAGTTATTATACTAAAACATAAACTAGTTATAAAATGGCAAATCCATAATGGCATAACTTAAATATGCAGTGATGAAAATAACTCCTTATTCTAATACGCCGTTCATAATTGCCTATTTTCTAAGGTTTATGAGTATCCGTAAAAACTCAAATTATTATAAAAGGGGGAATATCATGACAATTACTAAAAGCATACAATCTGCCCGGTCTATGACACAAAAATTTTTATGCCTGCAACACGTCATTTCGGAAATTGAGAATTGCTATAAATCAACACAAAGTTTTCTTTTAAAGAATATTGCTTCACATACACTAATAAAAGATTTTTTAGACACTTTAAATACAGATAATTTCAACTATAGATTTAAAATACCAATTAATTCTATTCCTGATAATGTTCAAACTATCGGATTATTGACTCACAAACTTCTGTATACACAATTAGTACAAAAATTATTTAACTGCAATTATGAAATGACAAATAGTACCGGATTAAATATCACTGACACTATCAAGAAGCCAAACGCAAGCATATTTGCTGCACAATCTGCTGATAGAAAAAATTATGATAATAATAAATTCAACAACGAATTTATAACAGATAGCGCTCAAAATTTTAATCATCTATCTGAAAACGTTTTGAATAAACGGTTGAATTATATTTTATATAACAACCGTTCTAAAACTATAAATAATTCTACAGCAAGTACTACTCAAACTGCCAAAGGATTATCAAAAAAAATCTCTAACATAAAAATGTTTATGAGCAGTATTGAAAAAACAATATTAAAAAATATGGATATATGGAGAAATATAAATAAAATTTATAACAAAAAGGGAAATACAAAAACACTTGTTTTAAAATCTCCACAAATAGAAACCAAAGATAATAAATTATTAGTTTCTTTGAAAAAAAGCAATTTTAATCTGCTGAACAAAAAAATAAATAAACCGCATCTGTATTTAAATAATGCGGAAGCTAAGGCGGTTAAATCAGAATTAGACCATACGGATATAATTATGAATAAAAATATAATAAACCGTCTATTTAGAAACAGCAATACTAATTATGTAAACAGCAATATGAAAAATTCTTATTTTAATACGATGTTAAATAAAAATGATAAAACAAATTTATTAACCCAAAATGATGCTGTTATTAACATAACAAGACATCAAAACTATCAAATAATACACGAAGGATACAATAACAATATTCAATCGAACTGCATAATAGATAAAAAGATATTTAATACGCTTAATAACTTTTCCGATAACAAAAACATTACTAAATTCAATATAGTTAAAAACACCTCTGCCGGCGCACCTGAAAATATTAATAACGTTTGTTATGACAGCGTTTTTTCTGTAAACAAATTATTTAATAACATACCCCAAAAGTTATATATACCTTTAATAAACAAAAACATCGCATATATCAATATAGGGACAGGATTAAATAATTTAAATATTTTTAGTAACAAAACAAAAAAGCCTTATATTTATGTACTTAATATTTATAAAAAAATTTTTTCGTTATTAACAAAGACTGTTATGCTTAGTAAATTGGCAGAGCCAAAAATGTTTAGTAATTATAACACCAAAAGCCCTTTAAATATTAGCGGTGTCAACTACATTAATAACATTTACCGTTTATCAGACAAAGATTTAACTTCACTGCGCGAAACAACAAATTACGTTAAGAAAAATGTATACGCCCAACCTGTCATTAATGTTACAACCGGAGATATTAACGAAAAGGCTGACATTGACTTTTTAATTAAAAAGATAGGTCAATCAGTACAGGAAGGCATGGAAACAAGCATTGAAGGAGTGGTGAACTATGTATAAAATATTTCTATCGTATAATAACAACAATGAGGTTTTAGAACTTCCTATTCTGCCTGAAAAACTAAACATCAACCGCTTTGGACAAAACGTTGGAATAAATGTATTAAATATCGGCGAAGTAACCCAACAAAAGCTGCCGAAAGCTTTTACAATAAGCATTGAAAGCGAGTTTCCTTCTGAAGAATATGCGTCTTCAAGAGAAAGAACAGGTAACTTTACAGGCTATACCAATCCATATGATTATGTAAATACAATACTGAAATGGCAGGAACTTCTTAGGCCTATAAGATTTGTATGGGTAGGAGGCAGTGTAGAGATAAACTCACCGGTTTCTATAGAGGATTTTTCTTATTCAGAACAGGGCGGGGATGTTGGAACAATTAGATACATACTAAACTTAAAAAGCTATACATTCTATGGACAGGAAAAACTGAGTATCAACGGAGACAGTAATTTGTTCTTGTCAAATTCAAGAGAGGATATGCGTCAGGTACCCAAGTTATATACAACTCAATTCGGCGACACCCTTGTTTCAATTTCCCGAAAAGTATTCGGCAATGATACTCAAATCAATAATCTAATAAAGCTAAATGGATTGACAAGTGCAGACATAGCAGACGGAATTCCAGCAGGCACGCAGTTACGCACTTACTAAGGGGGATGGTTGATATAGATTACACAATGCTCTTGAGAAACTCAAATGAGGTATGGGACATCTCTAACTCTGTAACCCAGGTCAGATACAAATGTTTTCATATTGGAAGATGCGGCGTTTTGACATTCAATATCATACAGAAGAATGTATCTTCAAATCCGGCCTTTAATATTGAAAACGGAAACAAAATTACATTTGAATATAAAGGTAAAAAAATATTTTGTGGATATGTTTTTAAAATAGAATATGATTTTGACGGCACTTATAATGTTACGTGCTATGACCAATTAAAATATCTGATGTACAATTATTCATATGTATTTGTCAATAAAACGGCTTCGGAAATTATAACATCTATTGCAAATGAATTTCAGCTGACTATCGGTGATATAGAAGATACAAAGTTTGCAATTCCGAGATATGCGCCTAAAGATAAAAAACTTTTTGATATTATATACGACGCACTGCGAATCACCGGCGATAATTCAGGAAGTTCATTCTGTTTATATGATGATTACGGCAAACTGACGCTGAAAGAAGTAAATAAAATGAAAACTGATTTAACTATCAGCCCTGCTGTCAACCTAACAAACTTTAAATTTACAAAAGATATCACAAACGCATATACAAAGTTTATAGTTGCATCAAACTATAATGATGATGCGTCAACCACAGATGAGCTTTACACAGCAAATCAATGGCAGGACGACGAACTTATCAAAAAATGGGGTATATTGCAGTATTTTGAGGTAGCAAAAGAAGGTCTGACACAGGAGCAAATAAAACAAAAAATTGAAACACTGTCCAAAATACATGCACAAGAAAAACAGTCAATCATAATTGACGCAGCAGGAGAATTTGTTCGTGCCGGTGAAATCATATCTGTTGAGATTAAAAAATATGATATTAAACAATATTTTTTAATTGAAGAAGCCAGTCATACTTGGAACGGCGGAATGGATTATAACATGACGTTAACATTAAAAGGCGGTGTTATTGATTAATTATATACTTTTAAATAAAAAGCAAAAGTTTGTTACAACACTGAATATAAAAACTAAAACGGGGTGATTTTATGGCAGGATTATTGCCGAATAATGCAAAAAATACAGACTTTAGAACCACAGATATCAGCTATCCCTCACTGACCCTCGGGATTGACTTTGAAAGGAAAAAGATTATAGGATTAATAGACGGTCTGGACGCTATCCGCCAGGCTGTCTTTTTAATTCTAAGCACTCCGCGTTATGAGTATGCGATATACAATTTCCAGTATGGCTGTGAAACAGAAAGCTTACTCGGACTATCCGCGGAACTTGCACAATCAGAGATAAAACGTTCCGTTAAAGAAGCCGTTTTGACGGATGACAGGATAAAATCTGTACAGAATTTTGTTTTCAAACAAGAAAACAGCAACCTGTCTGATTGGTCATTATTTTTTGATGTAGTGACTAAGGATGAACTTGTAGTTGGAATCAAATACAATATTTAATACGGAGGTGAAAATATGTATTATGAACAAATATTATCAAATATGTTGAATAAGCTGCCGGACAATTACGATAAACGACAGGGCAGTATATTATATGATATTTTAGCGCCTTGCGCTCTGGAGCTTGCAGCATATTATCAAACTTTAGAAGCATATTTAGATTTGAGTTTTGTTGAAACGTCAACAGGCAGCTATTTAGAGAAGAGAACTGCTGAACTTGGGATAAAAAGAGAGCCTGCTGAACCTATGATAATAACGGCCGAAATCAAAGATATGGACGGAAACTTAATGTCAGGTCTTATAGGCAAAAGATTTTCTGCAAACGGTCTTGTATTTAAAGCGTCGGAAATTGATGATGAAAATCCAAATATAACACGATTGGAATGTGAACAGCCGGGAAACGTCGGATTTCTATTGACCGATGAACTAATACCTCTTGACTATATTGCAGGATTTGGGTCTATTGAAGTCAAAAATATCACATTAGGGAAAAATGCAGAAACAGATGATGAACTGAGGAAAAAATATATATCTATTGTCAACCATCCGGCATATGGGGGAAACGCTGCGGATTATAAACAAAAGACCAAAGAACTTGAAGGAGTCGGCGGAGTTAAGGTAATTCCCACATGGAACGGCGGTGGAACAGTTAAGCTGGTAATCATAAATTCTTCATACAAAAAGCCTGACGCCGCCTTAATTAGTTCTGTACAAGAAGCCATTGACCCATTAGACAATCAAGGCACAGGCGTGGGAATTGCCCCTATCGGACATGTTGTAAAAGTTGAGGGTATTCAGGAGGTAAGTCTCAAAATCGGAACAATACTTGCACTCCAGCCGGACTGGAAACTTGACGATATAAAAGAATCCGTTACAGAAGTAGTTGATAATTATTTTACAGAACTTGCTGCACTTTGGGAGGATACAGAAAATCTCGTTGTGCGCAAAAGTCAAATAGAAACCAGACTGCTGGATTTGGAAGGTGTTGCAGACGTTTTCAACACAACAATTCAAGATAAGGAAGAAAACTATACTTTAGGAAAATTTGATATTCCTGTAAGAGAGGGTGAAATAACAATTGAAGAAAAAACTGATTGATTATCTGCCCCCGGTCTTAAAAGAAGTTGAAGAATTAAATAATATTTTAGACGTCCAGCAGTCTGAAATTTACAACTTAAAAGATTCTGTTGACAGAATGTTTAAAGACCAGTTTATCGCAGACGCAACTGAACAGGGACTTTCAAAATGGGAAAAAATTTTTGGCATTCAGCCCAAAGCAACTGAATCAGAGAGTGACAGAAAATTCAGAATTTACACTAGGTTAAGCGAGCAATTGGTTCTTACTCTTCCGCGCTTAAAACAGCAGCTTGGATATTTGTGCAATAATGATTATTCTGTTTCATTAAAAGAATACACTCTCAAAGTTAGACTTGCCCTCAATGTAAAATCCAATTATGACGATGTTGCCGCACTGCTGAAAAGAGTAGTCCCTGCCAATATCATAATTGATTTGGATTTGTTATATAACCGATATATGGATTTAAATTATACACATGACTATCTGTCGCAGTATACATATAAACAAGTAAGAGACGAAAAGTTAGGAGCGTGATAAAAAATGAAATACACTACACACTATAATTTCAAAAAACCTGAAAAGACTGATTTTTATAATATCGACGACTCAAATTACAACACAGATAAAACTGAGGAGGCGCTGATTGCCAAGGCAGATAAGGTTACAAATAACGGTTTCATAGCCGGAAATAACGCTGCAAATGCAGCCGGCGGCGTGGCAATCGGAAATTATGCTAAGGTAAGCGGAGCCGGAGGGGCAATAGGCAGCGAGGCCGAAGCTAAAAAAGGCTTTGCAGGCGGGTATTCTGCTGACAGCACCGGGAACGGTGCTTCCGTCGGCTGCGACGCACATTCATATCATGGATTTGCAGGCGGAAATTGTGCGCAGGCAGGAAGCGGCGCTGCTGTCGGCGACAATGCTAAATGCGGAACGTTAAGCAACGGCGCCGACATTGACTGCATTCAGCTTGGAAAAGGCACAAACGGAAAAGAATTTACTCTGCAAACATACAATTACCAAATTACCAGCTGTGATGGAACCCCCTCGTCAACAAGCGGAAAATATCTAACAGATGTAGGCAAACTGTCAGATTTGAAGACTAATGATAAAAGCAATATTGTAAGCGCTTTAAATGAATTGGCTGACTTTAATCAATCCTCTGCTATTGCAATAAAATTTTCGGGTCAAATTACAGCGCCATCATACGATGTTGATATAAACTCTAACGGAAATTGGGAACAAATGTTTAACATTCCCGCTATAGAAGTGACATGCGCAGAATTTGATAAAATAACTATTCCTGCTCAGCAAATACATGTTGCGGAAACATATGACCTTGGTTCAGATTGGGATTGTTATATAGAATATTATAAATTTAATGGAAATATCCAATCAAGCGGAGTTTGCTATAATATTATAAAAAATCCCTATGATAGAGAATTCTTTAAAATCGACACTACAGACAACAGTATTTCGAAACTAAGAATATATATTGGAAATATAAAGCTAGGTTACATTTATAACAATAATAATGAAAAAGATTACTATGGTACGTTAACAACACCATTTGAAACAGCTAGGCTTATTACTAACGGCAATTCAAAAACCAGCAAAAGTTCAACAATTACTTTTGCAGCTAATAACTCATCTATTGCTGACAAGCTGTCAGCAGATGTACTCTGCGACGGTACAAATGACAGAAGAATAATTCACGAATCGCTAAAAAATTTAAATGGTGCGAGAGCAAACATTGAGTTTAAATACGGCACTTATAATTTAAATATTGACGGCATAGATTATTACAGCGATGACCCCGACTTTTCCGACGCAAAAAACTGTGCTATACACACAGCAAATATGAGCATAGGAAATATTATGGGTAACAGTGCAACATTTAATATAACCAGTAATCTTGTTGGGAAAAACTTATGTGGAATTGAAGGCTATGACAGTGATATTATTCGTGATTTAAAATTAAATATTAACTTTTCATCCGGTGCTTCTTCTGTATCCATATTGCAGGGCGGTTCTTCCTCATATTTCGAAAACATAACTATTTCATGTGTATCTTCATCAAACGATACTGAACTGCTTTGGTTAAATGGAGGAAAATTTGTTAACAGTAAAATTATCATAGATGCATGCGAACCAAGTATTTATGCTGAAAATTGTATATTATCCGGAGTTCGGGTACAAGACAACATAGGTTACGCACATGTTGATGCAAGAAACAATACTACTATTACCGGCTGCCGTGGACTTAGCATTTCTATTAAACAAAATGTTTCCGGTGTTATAGCAGCGAACAATTCCGATACAGTAATATATAATGCGTCCACACTTACCAACGGAATCTATAATAACATTACCAGCTAAAAAAGGAGGAAAAATATGATATTTACAAATCATCAGCTTTTAAACAAAGATCAGATAGAAGTGTTAGGAACTCAGAAGTTAGACTTAAATGACTTAATAGAAGATTTTGCAGTTACACCTGAAAATAAAATTATTTTTCCGGCAGCAAAAATAGTTCATCCAAATACATCTGAAAATACTCATGATAATTCAGCAAACCAAATAAATACTACTATTGTTTATGACTTTGAAACTCTGCGCAAACTTAGAGTTCGTTGTGACACAACAGAGCGCAGCCGCCTAACTGGAAGAAACGAAGAAAAATATGTACGCGGAAATGAAAAAGTTACGCATGATTTCTTATATGTAGGCCGAAAACAGCTGCAAAGTTCAGAAACATGCCGGAAAATTGAAGCACAAAGACAAAAATTTCTTTTAGATAACAATTATCGTCAAATAGTTGTTTCACATACTGACTGCGGTTATTCGTTCAGGGGCAGCGAAAAAGAAAAGATGGCAAGAGATTATGCGGATTTCATATGCGACGGTACAAATGACACAGAAGTCTTACAACAGGCAATTGACTCATATCCCGGTGAAAATCTTTTGATATTGCTTATGGAAGATGAATATACCCTCACACCGGCAACAGGAAGCGGAACCGAAAAAGACCCTTACATATGCCTGAAAATAGACCGTGAAAACTTAATCATACGTTCGTGCGACAGAAAAACAAATGTAACCTTCAAAAAAGGCATTGAAAGAAGCAATGCCTTTTTATTTGACATTCAATGCGATAACGTTGATATATCCAACATAAATTATTGTCTTGATGAATTGGATATTGAATATGAGGAATATAAATACCCTGAGCCGACAGATGAAATTCTTAAGATAAAATCGTATATCGAAAGTTTTGACCCGTCGGAAAAGATTTTCACCAAAAAGCAGGCGCTGGATTTAATTAAAAAAAGTATATCAGAAACAAATACTAACGGAGGCTAAAATGGAACATATAATTAATAAAGCAAATATACTTTGGGGAGGTATTGCTGTGTTCCTTGCAACGGTTTTCGGAGAATTTTGGTATTTATTTCTTGGATTTTTGGTTTTTAATATAGCAGATTACTTCACCGGAGTAGCAAAAGCAAAGTATACTAACACAGAGAATTCCAATAAGGGACTAAAAGGTATAATTAAAAAAGTTGGCTATTGGCTGGTGATTGCCATAGCCTTTTTTGTTGCCCGCTCATTGATTGATATGGAAAAAATAGTCGGTATAGATTTGGGCATCACTATATATTTTGGATGGTTTACACTGGCCGTATTTATTATTAATGAGATACGAAGTATACTTGAGAATCTCACATTACTTGGTGTCAATGTTCCGTCTTTTTTAACCAAAGGGTTGGAAGTCGCATCAAAAAAGATAAACGAAAGCGGTGATAAAAAATGAATTCAATTGTAGAAGAAGCCAAAAAGTGGGTTGGGTATTTAGAAAAAGCTTCTAATTCAAATTTAAACGACTTCACAGCAAATGCAGGAGACAATAACTATACACGGTTTGCAGTCGATTACTGCAATTACTTTGGCGAAAGCTTAAATATATATCAAGCTCAGCCATGGTGTGCAATGTTTGTGTCTGTTGTGTTTGCAAATGTATACGGAACCGGCAAAGCTGAAGAAATGCTGGGCGGACACTTTGCATATTGCCCATACGGTGTAGCAAATTTTAAAAGCAAAGGAATCTGGAAAACAATCAATCCCAAACCTGGTGATGTAATAATGTTTAAAGATAGTTCCGGCACAGCTTGTCATGTTGGGATAGTCTCTGAAGCAAAAAATGGCGTCGTATACACAATTGAAGGGAACACATCAAGTTCTTCAGGTGTGGTTGCAAACGGCGGTTCTGTGGCAGAAAAATCGTACAGTATGTCATACAACCGCATATTAGGATATGGCAATATAAACTATAAGGAGGATATAACCATGACGCAATATGAAGAATTATCATCAAAAATAGACAGCTTAGCAGAAATTATCAACACAATGGGGCAGGAGATAGCAGAATTAAAATCTGCCGCAAACCCAATGATATATAATTACATAGACGACAATATGCCTGATTGGGCAAAGGCTACAATTCAGAAGCTTGCCAGCCGCGGCGGTTTGAAAGGAGACGAAAACGGTCTGAACCTTGATGAAAATATGCTGCGAATGCTGGTCATCAATGACCGCATGGGATTATACGGCGAATAAAAAACTCTGTAAAATTATGATATAACTGTGATTATAATACTTTTATAATTATTATAAGATGAGGTGATTTTTCATTACGTAAAAATTTTTTTATAAGATATAAAGTTTTATTTTTAAGTGAACAATAAACTAGCCTCTCTTATAAAAAGTCTAATCATCTTTGGTTTAAAACTCACCAAAATAATTTATATGTATATAAGTTTTTAACGGCATACAAATGATATTTATGTCTAAATTGTTTTTTACACAAATAATCCAAATATATTATCAGTCAGATAACACGGCTTCAATTTAGCTTAACACACGCAATATTATAACACAATATTTTTTACCATATTTAAGGGAGAGCCACGGCTCTCCCTTATTTTCATACCAATTTAATAATATTATATTAAAAAATTTATATATTAAAGATTACAGAAATAAATATAGCAAATAGTATAATTCGTTTGATTAACTAATCTATTTGTTTTTATACAAATAAGAATAATATTATACAATTTTAATTTTGATTTTAATTTTAATTTTCACAATAAAAAACACAGCCTTAATTTTTAAAAAGACTGTGTTTTAAGTTTCTTTATTCTTTAATTTTAAATCAATACTTTGTTTTTAATTAATATGTTATCGATACAAGATAATTTTCATCATCCCAGTCTACTTGATAGCCTAGATTTTCTGATAAAAAGCGGAGCGGTATCATAATTCTGTCGTTTATCATTCGTGCCGGAACGTCCATTTCTTTAACTTCTCCGTTTACCGTTGCCGCTGTATTGTCCATTTGGAATGTTATTGTTTGATCATTTTGTGTTACTGTGGCTGTGTTTGTTTCTTCGTCCCAATTTACTTCTGCTCCCATTTCTTCAAACAATGCTCGTATTGGTACAAAGGTTCGATCACTTATCATTCTCGGCGGTGTATCAAACGTCAATTCCTGTCCATTTACTTCCACTCTTACTATCGAACGCTGTGCCCCTACTACAACATCGTCTCCCACTCCTACGTAATAGTCCCTATTCCAATACAACTTATTTATTACTTTATCTTTTGGGAAATTTTCATCCGCCGTCCAGTCTATTCCGTTGTAAGAGTATAACATTCCTTTTCCTGCGGCTATAAACCTCTCTCCATCGTATATTATACTATTTATGTAATATCCCTCAGGACAATTTGCCTGCGCTAAACTCATGTTTGTAGTATCAAAATAATATATTTTTTCTTTGCTTGTTACTAAAAACAAACCTCTTCCATAAAATATTTTGCTGTCATTATATTTTGAACCTGCTCCTTCAGGGCCGTAATAAAGTCCTAGTTCTTTCCAATTTTTTATATTTATACGACTATCTGAATACAATGAATAATTAAAACTTCCATCAGTTGAAAAATAAATATCTGTACAATACTGGGAAGGGGCACCTGCATCTCCTCCTCCCGAATATGGTATCCTTTTTATGCTAAAATAGACATTTCCATCTGTGGCAACCACTCCATCACTATGATTATATTCTGACTCATTCATCAACTTAGGTGAATAATATTCTGCTTCTATTTCTATTCCACTGTTTAGATTTTCATATATTGGAGCATTTGTTATATTAATAGGTGTCCAATCTATACCATTATTCGATGTTAGTGTTCCTTTGTTTGACTGTAATATATATAGTCCATTTACATATAACAGCGGTCCTTCTGCTTCATACGGAGCAACTGTCCAGTTTATGCCGTCATTTGATACATATGATTTATATGGAGCATCTAATAAATTTAAGAAAAGTTGATTCCCATCAGTTGTCACATGTCTATAATTTGCTTTTTGACTGTGCTTAAATAATGAATCACTAATTTTCTCTGCAATCCAATCTTCGCCATTTGCAGATGTCAATAAATATTCTGGTCTTGACGACCATAGAATAAATTTACCATTATAATATATTACTTCTTCACTTCTTATGTCTTTTATATTATTACAATCTATTTCTTTATATGGATTTATATGTTCCCAGTTAATTCCATTTTTTGAAAAATAGATATCTTTCATTTCAGAATCAGAATACCAATCCCCATATTTTTTTATTATAAATACATTTCCATTACTTATTATTTCTGTTGTGCGATCTTTATTAGAAGAACTATAAGTTGAATCAGAATATTTGTATCCCTGCCAATTAAGTCCGTCCGACGATACCAATGCATAATTTGTGTCGTCTACAATAACAAAGACTTTTCCATTATATGCTACTGATACAAATCTATATTTTTCTGTTTTCTCTGTTTCAACCGACGTCCATTTTACTCCATCTTCTGATATTAAAATTTCAGACGTACTATATTCTCCTTCGTCTTCCCCATAATATCCTCCACCAACCACAACAAATCTTGAAGCACCGTATACTACACTACGAAACCGTTTACAATCCGTTTCCACTTTTTGCGCATTCCATTCTGTTCCATTTGTACTTGTAATTATAAGTCCATTGTCTCCTACAGCTACGTATGTTCCATCATGATACGCTATTGCATTTAGCTTATTTTTATATGACCATGAATATTCTCTGATATCATAATATGTTTCCCAATCTAACTCATTTTCTGCAAATACAACTAATGTTGGTACCATCATTAATAACGCCAACAAGAAACTTATTGCCGTTTTTATTTTGTTATTTAACACTTATTTTCCTCCTTTTCCATATTTCTTTTATTTTAGTATACTATAATTTGTTTAATTAATCAAGCTTTTTATTGTTTTTATACAATAGATTAATTTAAATATAATTATACTTTTATTATTTTCACAATAAAAAACACAGCCTTAATTTTTAAAAAGACTGTGTTTTAAGTTTCTTTATTCTTTAATTTTAAATCAATACTTTGTTTTTAATTAATATGTTATCGATACAAGATAATTTTCATCATCCCAGTCTACTTGATAGCCTAGATTTTCTGATAAAAAGCGGAGCGGTATCATAATTCTGTCGTTTATCATTCGTGCCGGAACGTCCATTTCTTTAACTTCTCCGTTTACCGTTGCCGCTGTATTGTCCATTTGGAATGTTATTGTTTGATCATTTTGTGTTACTGTGGCTGTGTTTGTTTCTTCGTCCCAATTTACTTCTGCTCCCATTTCTTCAAACAATGCTCGTATTGGTACAAAGGTTCGATCACTTATCATTCTCGGCGGTGTATCAAACGTCAATTCCTGTCCATTTACTTCCACTCTTACTATCGAACGCTGTGCCCCTACTACAACATCGTCTCCCACTCCTACGTAATAGTCCCTATTCCAATACAACTTATTTATTACTTTATCTTTTGGGAAATTTTCATCCGCCGTCCAGTCTATTCCGTTGTAAGAGTATAACATTCCTTTTCCTGCGGCTATAAACCTCTCTCCATCGTATATTATACTATTTATGTAATATCCCTCAGGACAATTTGCCTGCGCTAAACTCATGTTTGTAGTATCAAAATAATATATTTTTTCTTTGCTTGTTACTAAAAACAAACCTCTTCCATAAAATATTTTGCTGTCATTATATTTTGAACCTGCTCCTTCAGGGCCGTAATAAAGTCCTAGTTCTTTCCAATTTTTTATATTTATACGACTATCTGAATACAATGAATAATTAAAACTTCCATCAGTTGAAAAATAAATATCTGTACAATACTGGGAAGGGGCACCTGCATCTCCTCCTCCCGAATATGGTATCCTTTTTATGCTAAAATAGACATTTCCATCTGTGGCAACCACTCCATCACTATGATTATATTCTGACTCGTTCGCCAACTTAGGTGAATAATATTCTGCTTCTATTTCTATTCCACTATTTAGATTTTCATATATTGGAGCATTTGTTATATTAATAGGCGTCCAATCTATACCATTATTTGAAGTTAGCGTTCCTTTGTTTGACTGTAATATATATAGTCCATTTACATATAACAGTGCTCCTTCCGCTTCATACGGAGCAACTGTCCAGTTTATGCCGTCATTTGATACATATGATTTATATGGAGCATCTAATAAATTTAAGAAAAGTTGATTTCCGTCAGTTGTAACATGTCTATAATTAGTTTCATGACTGTACTTAATCAGTGGATCATTTATTTTTTCAGCAATCCAATCTTCACCACTTATAGATGTCAATAAGTAATCCGGATTTGATGACCATATAACAAACTTACCATTATAATATGTTATTTCTTCATATCCGGGATATGAATTATAGCTATAATTCATATTTTCATATGGATTTATACTTTTCCAATTCGTTCCATCATTTGAAAAAAATAAATTATTTATATTATAAACAGAAAACAAGTCTCTATACTTTTTTATCAAAAATACATTTCCATCACTTATTATTTCTGTTGTACGATCTTTATACGAAGAACTATAAGTTGAATCAGAATATTTATACCCCTGCCAATTAAATCCATCTGGTGATACCAATGCATAATTTGTGTCGTCTACAATAACAAAAACTTTTCCATTATATGCTACTGATACAAATCTGTATTTTTCTGTTTCCTCTGTTTCAACCGCTTTCCATTTTATTCCATCTTCTGATATTAAAATTTCAGATTTACTATATTTTTTCTCGTCTCCACCATAATATCCTCCGCCAACCACCACAAATCTTGAAGCACCGTATACTACACCACGAAATCTTTTGCAATCCGTTTCTACTTTTTGCGCACTCCATTCTGTTCCATTTGTACTTGTAAT
Organism: Monoglobus pectinilyticus; assembly: GCF_002874775.1. Lineage (NCBI taxonomy): Bacteria > Bacillati > Bacillota > Clostridia > Monoglobales > Monoglobaceae > Monoglobus > Monoglobus pectinilyticus. The sequence continues at coordinate 723,523 of NZ_CP020991.1, forward strand.
TATAAGTCCATTGTCTCCTACAGCTACGTATGTTCCATCATGATACGCTATTGCATTTAGCTTATTTTTATATGACCATGAATATTCTCTGATATCATAATATGTTTCCCAATCTAACTCATTTTCTGCAAATACAACTAATGTTGGTACCATCATTAATAACGCCAACATGAAACTTATTGCCGTTTTTATTTTGTTATTTAACACTTATTTTCCTCCTTTTACCTTATCAATATTTTGTTATATTATACCATTATATATTTTATAAATCAACCCTTTTATTTATATTGTGCAACATATAGATAAACTTTTGACAACATTTATATTGTTTTTACGACATAATAAAAAACACAGTCTTTTTAAAGTATTAACTAAAAAAGACTGTGTTTTAAAATTATATTTCTAATCTTGCCCCCAAATTTCTAAGACAATCCTGAATTCCTCCTATATCAGCTTCATTTAAATATAATGGATCAGTTCCGTCCGCTATCGAATACGCTGCGGTGACTCCGGCTGCATCACCCAAAACGCACAGATTTGCAAATATTCTCACAAGTCCCCATGCCTCTGATGACACACCTGCAGCGTATCCCGGCAGCAGCAAATTTGATACTTGATTAGTAATTAATGCCTCGTAAGGCACATAAAGCGGGTATTCAGGTGAATAAAATTTATCCGGATTATAGAAGTTAAGGCACTTATCTAAATAATTCTTCTTAAAATCCGGTCTCATCTTCTCAAAACTCTTATTATGCCATATATATTTAATTCCATCTGAACTTTCTTCATCTATAAGATCTCTTACTCCATAAGGGTGAATATCTAAACCATATGATGCTATTCCTATTCTGTGGCTATAGGTTTTATTTTCATTCTTTTGAGCTATATTTATTATAACCTTATCCTTGTCGTCATATACTCCGTTTATACCTTGAAAAGCATCATCAATCATAACATGATAATTATTTTCCGAATTATTTGTTCTTTGACTAAAATTTTTAGATGTATGCACAGTTTCTCTCAAATATAATATATCACATATTTCTGGCTGTCCACCAACATCATTACTATATCCCGTAAAACTGGCACCTCCAAATCCATCTATTTGATGAATCGCATTTAAAATTTCTTCCTTTTTATATACAAAAAAGTCTCTTGCTTTTACCCACGCTTCATCCGTTGTCATAGTATCTTTAAATTTATTTTTAGGATAAAAATCCTGAATATAGTTTTCATCATCAGAATTTTCAGAAGAAAAACCTCTCCGCCCCTCCGGTGTATCCCTATAATTAGCACGTCCATCCACGTTAAATAAAAGAAAATTATTTATATAATAATCATCATTTGCTGGATTGTTTGTTCCTGCATTTAAAGACTTTATTATTATTCCCTGACTTGAATACTTATCATTGAATTGCCATGTTTCGCTTCCTTTTACCTTATATTCGTCTCCGCCCCATAACGAATGATATACTCTATTTGGTGAACTTGAAAATGATCCTTTATATATACTTAAATCTACACCTTTTAATTTATATATTATAGTTGCCGCCTGCTGTCTTACTGCCGGCGTGTTATCACATGGCACAGTTTTTGTTGGAGAATCACTTATAATTCCATTCTCATCATAATCTAAATATTCTGCCGGCCAATTATATCTACCCGTTGTAGCAGAAGTATTCAACGACCTTGCCAGACGGCCTTCCTCGGACGCATCAATGAATATTTCTCCCGTTATTGTAATCGGAGCGGCATTTGTCCATTTTACATACCCATTTGTATAGTCTTTTGCTTCATTATCCCTTGCAATTCCTCTTATAGTTATTTTTTCTATCCTAATAGGTTCTTTAGTATTGCCGGCTGCTTTTTCTTTACATATTACCCTGCTTATATCATACTGTGTTTTATAATCCACAAGATAATCCTTTAAACTGCTTTTTAAATAATTAGACATCTCCTGTGTATTATAAGACATCGGAAACCTATCATATAATATTTTAAATGTGCCCTGATGATAAAAATTTCCGTCATCTGATTTACTCACATCCCAGGCATTCTGTCCTCCTGTTGTGCTGATTCCTCCTAGTTCATCCACCGGATACGGCGCTATTAACAGTATCTTTGTCAGCTTAGTCGTGCGCTGTTTTGCCGCCGCTACTGCGGACGCATACGCCTGCAGTCCTCCTCCGTATATAACTATATCATAATCATTTTCATCCCGTGCTTCCATATTTGTCCATATATAAGCTGTGCTTTCCTCATTATCCCAGCCTACTTTTTTCCCCAGCGCCTCGCTTATAAATCTTATCGGTACATATGTTCTGTCACTGAGCACCTGAGGCGTAACATCCAATATTTTAGTCTCTGTTATGGGAAGACCATTATTATTCCACTCGTCTAATTTTTCAGGACTTATATTAATACTTTCCGTCCTCCACATCTCCAAATTAGCATCCGGTACATTTCGCCAAATACTCATATTACGTTCGCCTACAACCAGTCTTATAACTATACTATCCAATATAATAATTATTGTTTGTTTGTTTCCATCTGACGCCCATAAAACTTTGGCTCCTAATGCCTCGCTTACTTTTCTTACGGGTATAAATGTTCTGTCATTTTCAATAAATGGCGGCGCTTCAAGTTCACCCGCTTCATTTACAAAACTCATTTCTACTCCATTTTTAAATATCCTTACTTCCTGGCTTCCGCTTAATGCAGCTTCTATACTCATAAATTTATCCGTTCTCCTTTTCCGTAAATTTTATATAATAGGTTTCGCCCTCAGTCATCAGCATTCTTACATTCCACTCTCCGACAGCAACAGGGGCTGCAAGGGATATATCATCATAAAGCTCGATTTGCGCTGAAATATTCTCGACCTCCGACCCGTTGGGGCTGGTTTTATATACAAGAGAGTTTCCGTATGGACTGAGTGAAAATACATAGTTTCTTGTTTTAGTCGGGCAGAACTTATAAATATATGAATCTACTTCATCATCTAAGGTTAAAGAGTATGATTTGTTAAGAACAAATTCCGGATAGTCGCTTCCGTCTCCGCCCCGTCTGATTACCCTATCCATAACAACATACTTTTGTCCTCCCTGAACTTGCATCAAAAGCACGGTTTCGCCGACTTTAAGCCCGTTAAGCACAGTGTATTTTTTCTTTCCTTTGTATCTGTGTTTATGCGACGTATCAATATTGGGCACATTAAATCCCGTTCCCGGATGATAATGGCTTGTTCCTATGGACTTGTCAATCTCGGTTTCCTCATCAACTTTCATCATGACCTCGTGGTCTGTTACATTTATAGACAGGTCAAGAAATTCCTCTGTTAAAACGTAATTTGAATCGATTTTAATTTTCAAAGGCGATTCGCTGACAACCACTCCATATACAATCTGCACCGGCTCGCTTGCGGAAACCGCACCGACAGCAATTTCTTTAATTAAATTTACTAAATTACCTGAACCACTCAAAAAATAACCTCCTTAAATAAATTACTTATTTTATAATCATTATAAGGCAAAAAATTTTCCCACACATATCAATATTAAATTTTTTCTGCTGAACTCCGGCTATTATCTGAAAGATTTTTAAGATAAATTCTAAAAAACTTATTTGGCATAAAACCGATTTTAACCATTTAAAGATGTAAAATATTTTTATAAATATCATCAGGTAAAATAATAATTAAACACAGACAAAATATGAATTAATAAAAGTATAGAATTAATTTATAAAAAACAGTTATACACAAAAAAAGACTTTCTCATATGACAATGTTAAATGAGAAAGTCTTTTATTCTTTATTCACTTTTATTATATAGTTTTATAAACTGATACGTCTGATTTTATATATTACATTTTAATTCTCTCACAATCAGAGCCGTTATGTGAGTATTGGTTTTTCAACACATCGTGCAGCGTATGTTGCAAGCTTAGTGCCTTTTGAGGCGTCAAAACTGTTTATTCCCTTGATAAGCCCTATCGTTCCTATGGACAATAAGTCTTCGCTGTCGCTGGCGCACGCGGTTGACGACGAATATTTTTTTGCCACATGAGCAACCAGTCTCAGGTTATGTTCAATAAGTTTATTTTTTGCCTCCTCGTCTCCTTCCGCCATAAGCCTCAGGCATTCCGCCTCCTCCTCTTTGGAAAGCGGTTTGGGAAAAGAATTATGGTTTGAAATATATGAAATAAGCAGTATTAATGACTGTAGTACAGAATTTATAAAAGCAAGCATAATATACCTCCATAAAAAAAGATGAGTCAAGGACGTTAAAGTCTATAACTCATCATTTGGTTTATATTGTTAAACTATAAAATTATACAAATCAGGCCGCCGCTGCCCTCGTTGATAATACGCTCCAAAGTTTCTCTGAGCTTTTGCTGGGCGTCGTCAGGCATTTTCGACAGTTTATTGTGCAGACCCTCGTTAACAAGTTCATGCAGCGACTTTCCAAATATATTTGACTGCCAAATCTGTTTTGGGTCGCTCTCAAACTCGCTCATCAGATATTCTACAAGTTCTTCAGACTGTCTCTCTGTTCCGACCAGCGGGCTTACCTCTGTCTTTATATCAGCTTTTATCATATGAACAGATGTTGCGCTCGCCTTGAGTCTTACTCCAAACCGGCTTCCCTGCTTGATTATTTCAGGCTCGTCGAGAGTCAGCTCATCTATTGATGGGTATACGATTCCATAGCCCTTTCGGTCTACTTCGCCCAAAGCATACGCAACTTTCTGGTATTCCTTTTTCATCTTTGACAGGGCTTCTATCTCTTTAAGTAAAGCCTGCTTATCATTGATGTTTAATCCTGACCTTTCGTTAAGCGTCTTATAGAACAGACTGTCAGGAACCGAAACCTCAATCCTTGCCTCTCCATATCCAGGGTTGATTTCAACAATCTGAGCTGAATCCACAAACTCGCATTCTTCCTTTAATATTTTAGGAATCATATCTACGTCTGATATCTTTTCAGCGTTCTCAATGGCGCTGTAAATATCTTCAGAAATATTTGTGTTATCCATAGAACTAACCCAAGCCGGAACTGACACAGAGAGTTCCATAAGAGGAAATTCATACAGCATTTTTTCCATAATATTGTTGATATCTTCTTCATTTAATTCTGAACAATTCGCCGGTATTACTGTCGCATTGTATTTTCCCTGCATTTGTTTTGCCAATTCTTTTGTTTCCTTTGCGTCCGGGTGAGCGGAATTAAGAAGGATAACAAAAGGCTTGTTTAAAGCAAGAAGCTCGTTTATAACACGCTCCTCGGCTCCAACATAATCTTCTCTGGGTATCTCGGTTATGCTTCCGTCTGTAGTTACAACAACCCCTACAGTCGAGTGCTCCGATATAACCTTCCGCGTTCCTATTTCAGCTGCCTGCTCAAACTGCATAGGATTAGCAGACCACGGCGTCATTACCATTCTCGGCATCTCGTTTTCAATATGACCCAAAGCGCTGGGAACTATATATCCCACGCAGTCAATCATTCTGACTTTCAGATTGGCGTGGTCTCCCACGGTTATCTGTGCCGCCTCATTTGGTATGAATTTTGGTTCGGTGGTCATTATCATTTTTCCCGCTGCCGATTGGGGCAGTTCGTCCATTGCACGTTCCCTTTTGTAATCGTTTCCGATATTGGGCAGAACCAGCAGATCCATAAAACGTTTTATAAAGGTTGATTTTCCCGTTCTTACCGGGCCAACCACCCCTATATAAATATCCCCCTGTGTCCTGAGTGCAATGTCATTGTACAAGTTATCTCGCATTATTGTTTCCTCCTTAAAACTTTGGTAGACCGGCATGAATCATTTGTTAGATGATATGCAGAAACAGACAAGAATATGATTGATAAAATTCAGGTTCGTAACCAAATTTTGATTTTTGAATATATTATACTGAGGCAAGTTAGAGATGAGGTGTTAAAAATGTTCAGAAAAAGGCCCTGCTGCAAAAAGAAAAACAGCATATCAATACTGGGTCCGGTTCTTGTCGCTCTGGGAGTGGGCGTATTCTTAGCACAAATAATCCCGACCTACCTCCTTATAGCTTTATTCGGTATCGCACTCATTTGCGCGGGAGTTAAATTCATATGCAAATAAACAAAAGAAGTGAATTCGTTTTATAGGTTATCAAACCTAAATATATTATAAAGGAGCAATACATATGCAAATCGTTGTTATAAAACCCCCAAAGGTTATCAGAGGAATCCTAAAACTCATGTTTGGAGTAAAGACCATCCGCGAAGAGGAGTAAATATTAAACCATAATCATAATTCTTCTATAACTTTCTAAACAAAACAAACATATTAAGCTCCACCCCCTTTCGTCTTTCAAGCGTCCGGCGAAAGGGGTCCTTTCTTTTTATAATATAAAAAGCCCTCAAAAACCAAAACAGTTTTTGAAGGCTGAGTATTTATTTTATATATCTAGTTTCCGGCAAACGCCAGTATTTTTTTCATCCTGTGATTAACGCCCGATTTGGTTAGCGGAGGGTTTAAAAGTCCGCCAAGCTCGGTTAAGCTCAAATCCGGATTTTCCAAACGCAGAATCGCAATCTCGCGCAGGTCGTCCGGCAGGCTGTCAAGACCTGTCATTTTCTGTATTTTCTGAATCGCGCAAATCTGTTCCACAGACGCGTTTATAGTCCTTGATAAATTTGACGTCTCTCCGTTGGCGCTTCTGTTAACATCGTTTCTTATCTCTTTTTCTATCTTAATATTAATAAGCTCCATCTGAGACTTATACGCTCCCAAAAATGAGAGTATATCAGCTATTATCTCGCTGTTTTTAACATATGCGACATACTTGTTTTTTCTCTCTATCCTATGAAACTTAAAATCCATTTCCATAAACAGGTTTATAAGTTCGTCACAGAGCAAAAACTTTGAGGTCACAATTTCAAAATTATAATTTTTCATCGGGTCGCTGACCGTACCCGCTCCCAAAAATGCACCTCTTAAAAATTCCCGTTTACAGCACGGCCTTTTCACTATACTGCGGCTGACATGGTAGTTAACGTCTCCTGTAAGGCTGTTCAGCAAATCCAAATCATATAACAATTGGGCTATTTTTACATTATCTGATATTGAAGCTGTGTATTTAAAATTTTTATCGCTTACCTGTTTCACATCAGCTTCTATCCCAAGCAGGCGTGAAAGCTCTACAAAACTGCCCATAACATCCTGATTGTCGGTTACAAATTTTATCTCGTTTTTGCTGATAATATTCGCTCCGAATAGAATAAGTCCTGAAAATCTTGCCATTATACAGCACTGGTCAACAACCTCTGTTCTGTATATTTCCTCTTTAACACGTCTTGAAAAAGATTTAACACAACCAAACTTATCCACAACTATCACCTCCGCCGTGTTTTAGGGTTATATAACAAAACGCCTTCAGAACTGACTTTAAGCCCCTGCTCGTTCCTGTTTATATTAATAATATCAAGCAGCGTATCCGCCAAAACGTTTATATCATGGCGGACAAAACCATTGCCGTCCACAGTGGACAAATCCCTTTCTACCACGGTTATATCTGTAGAACTGAAACGTTCCTTATCATAAGCCACAGGACACGAACCGTCATCAGCATACTTTTCGAGAAGCGCTCCGCTTATTTTTCCTGTGTTCACAATACAATAATCAATAAAGCTGTCATATGTATGATCCAATATAGCCAGCACATGGTCAAAAGCCGTATATTCATCAGTCTCGCCGGGCTGGGTCATTATATTATTTATATATACAACAGGAGCTTTAGACTCCATTATTGCGTCCTTTAAATCACCGATTACCAAATTCGGGAGCACACTCGTATATAAACTGCCGGGACCCAGTGTTATAAGGTCTGCTTTCCGCACCTCGTCTAAAATTTCTTTCAGCGGCTCAACAGGCATCAAATAATCAGATTTAGAACGCAAGCGCACTTTTTTTATGTGGCTGTTATGGTCACTCACCGAACTGCCTATTCTGGACTCCCCCACCACAGTTTGTCCGTTTTCAAGCGTTGCCACCAACTCTACGTCAGAAGCCGTAACCGGGAACACTTTTCCGGTTATGTTCAGCACCTTGCAGACGTTTCGGACAGCCTCAACAAAATCTCCGCTGAAGATTCCTGTCATAGCCGCAACCAAAAGGTTGCCAAAACTTTGCCCTTCAAGCAGACCGCTGTCAAACCTGTACATAAGCAGTTTTTCCATTATAGGCTCAACCTCTGAGAGGGCGAGAATACAGTTTCTTATATCTCCCGGCGGAGGCATTTTAAGATCCTCCCTCAAAACGCCGCTTCCGCCGCCGTCATCAGCCACAGTGACTACTGCCGTTATATCGGAAGTATATTTTTTTATACCTCTCAGCATTGCCGATAATCCTGTACCGCCGCCGACAGAAACTATTTTGGGATTAAACCCGGTGCTGTTTGTTTTTTTGAAATTTTCATATTTTGAAACCGCCATAATACGATACATATAGCCGCGGCTATATCCCCTTCTTAATATCTCTGTGTGTAACAGTTACGTTATTACCGCTCTTTTTTAGGAATTTATAAAGCTCTTCCGCAAGGGTAACGCTTCTATGGTGTCCCCCTGTGCAGCCGACCGATATTACCAGCTGGCTCTTTCCCTCTTTGATATATTCAGGTATCAGAAACGACACCATATCCGTCAGCATTTTCAAAAATTTCTTGCTTTCATCAAACTCCATAACATAATCGTGAACGCAGGTTTGAAGACCCGTTTTTTCTTTCAGCTCGGGAATATAAAACGGATTTGGAAGAAACCTTACGTCAAACACCAAATCAGAATCCATAGGCAGACCATATTTGAAACCAAATGACATAACATTAATAATCAGTCCCAAATCCTCTTTTGAACTGAACATAGATTTTATCTGAGCTTTCAGCTGGGCTGCCGACAAGTCGGACGTATCAATTATATGCGCCGCTTTCGACTTAGCGTCGCTCAGCAGAACGCGCTCCTTATTGATACCGTCAATTATCCTGCCTCCGCCGGCGCTGGGATGCAGACGCCTGGTTTCCTTATACCTTTTTATCAAAGTCTCGTTTGAAGCCTCTAAAAACAGTATTTCACACTCAAACCCAAGCTCCTCGAGCTCGCCTATAGCTTCTGACAGCTCGCCGAACATATCGCCGCCTCTGATATCGGTGACAATAGCTATATTATCCATTTTTTCTGTCGCCTTATGGCATATCTCAGCGAACTTTGGTATAAGCTCCGGCGGCATATTGTCAACACAATAAAAACCAATATCTTCAAGCGCCTTAATCACCTGAGTTTTTCCGGCTCCGCTGAGCCCTGTAACAATTAAAATTTTCACTTTTCTGCTCCTTAGACTTTAGAATTCACCCAAAAACTTAACCTCTGTATTTAGGTCAACCCCAAACTTTTCTTTAACTGTTTTCTGAACATGTTTTATTACATTCCGCACGTCTTCAGCCGTAGCATTTCCATTGTTAACAACAAATCCGGCATGTTTCTCCGAAACTGAAGCGCCGCCGTGCGAATATCCTTTTAGCCCCGATTCTTCTATCAGCGCCGCGGCATAGTATCCCTCAGGACGTTTAAACGTGCTTCCTGCGCTGGCTTTGTCTACCGGCTGTTTCTCAACCCTTCTGCGTGTAAGTTCCTGCATTCTTGCCTTTATTTCATCAATTTCATCCGTTTGAAGCCTGAGCGTTCCGCGCAGTATAATCTTATCACTGTCTGTAAACATACTCTTTCTGTAGCCAAAACCGCAGTCTTCGCCGCTCACGGTGCAAATTTTACAGTTTTCATCAAGATAAACTACTTCTGTTATAATGTCCTTCATTTCACCGCCGTAAGCTCCGGCATTCATGTATATAGCTCCGCCGAAAGAGCCAGGTATACCCGACGCAAACTCAAGCCCTGCAAGACCATTGCCTGCCGCCGAATTTGCAAGCCTGGAAAGCAGAACTCCCGACTGTGCGGTTACCATATTTTTAGAAACTTCAATGCTGCTCAGATTTCTTCCTATTTCAATAACCGCTCCCCTGACGCCCCTGTCTCCCACAAGAAGATTTGAACCGTTGCCGATTACATGAAACTCAACCTTAAACTGCCTGAAAAGCTTGATAAGCGAAGCAAGCTGGCTCTCATTCTGAGGAGTAATATATAAATCCGCCGCTCCGCCGACCCTGAAAGTCGTGTGAGAGCTCATCGGCTCATCTGTCTTAACATTTGATTCCCCGACGATACCTTTTGCCAGGGTTATAATCATGTTATTCATCGTTCCCTCCAATATTATGTCTTACAATACAATATCTTTTCCAACCGACCTTAAATAGCCGATAAATCTGTCAGCACTTGTGTTCATAACCAATTCTTCAGGAAAGTTTATCTCCTCCAGCATCTTTATCCCGTTTTCAACATTCCCAACATCAAACGGACTGTGCGCGTCTGAGCTTAAAACAATCCTGCATCCGACTTCCATACACTTTTCAGCAATCTTTCTGCAATTCTCAGCGCTGCCTTTACGCACCGCATACGAATGGTTATTAATCTCAATACACTTATTATTTTCTTTGGCCGCCCTCACAACAGCGTCAATATCATACGGAAAACGCGGATCGCCGCTGTGTCCCATGATATTAACATACGGATTCTTCACCACGTTCAGCCATGTCTCGGTATGGTCCGGCAAGTCTTTAGACTCATAACACGGCGGATGAATTGAAGCGACAACAACATCCATAGATTTTAAATACTGAACAGGCATATCAATCTCACCGTCAGAATTCAGGATATTTGCCTCGCAGCCGCAAAGCAGTCTCACACCCTCAATATATTCGGGCAATTCCTTCATTGTGTTAAAATGCCAAATATGAGGGGAATCCGGAATCGCCGGAGCATGGTTGGTCATACAAACCATCTCCAGCCCCTTTGCCTTTGCGCACTTCATATTTTCCCATATAGTTCCAAAAGCATGATTGCTGCAGTTTGTGTGAGTATGTGTATCAACTAAAACTTTCAAATATAATTACCTCCATAGCAATTTATCAATCAAAATGACTGATTTGATCAGTTATTCTTCTGTTAAGCTCTTCAGCCGCATTATAACCCATACGTTTCTGTCTGTTATTCATAGCCGCAACCTCGAAAATAACGGCTAAGTTTCTGCCGGGCTTTACCGGAATAGTCAGCGATGGAATATCCAAGCCCAGAATATTGGTGTATTCATCCACAAGACCCAGCCTGTCATACTGCTTGCCCTTTTCCCAAGCCTCAAGATGTATTATCATATCAATTTTTTCAGACTCCTTGACAGCGCCCATACCAAAGATATTTTTAACATCCACAATTCCTATACCTCTTATCTCAATAAAGTGTCTGATTATATCAGGAGACACGCCAATCAGCGACTTTGAGGAAACCTTTTTTATCTCAACGGCGTCGTCAGCCACAAGCCTGTGACCCCTCTTAATAAGCTCCACTGCCGTCTCACTCTTACCAACTCCACTCTCACCCAATATAAGCACTCCCTGACCGTATACTTCGACCAGCACGCCGTGCCGAGTGATTCTAGGGGCAAGTTCCACGTTAAGATATGCGTTTAGCGAACTTGTAAAAGACGATGTAGGCTGAGAAGTTCTCAGCATCGGCGTTTCAAACTCCTCAGCAAGTTTCAGCATCTCGGCAGAAGCATTACTGTTTCTAGTCAAAATGACGGCTGATATTTGTTTTTCAAAAAGTCTTTTAAGACTATTGTAACGAACCTCAGAAGACAATCCGGCGAGATACGTATTCTCGACCATACCAAAAACCTGAATACGGCTCGGGTCAAAATAATCGAAAAATCCTGTTATCTGCAAGCCGGGTCTGTTAAGGTCGGCTGTATCAATCAAAACTTCTTTATTCGGATAATAAAGTCTATCCAATTTCATTTCACGTATTACTTTTTCCAAATTAACAGTAAATACTTCTTTTTCCATAAGGCAATACCTCTGATTTTCAAATTAAATATCTTAAACAAAGTAATTATACTATTATTAAAACCATTTTGCAATAGATTTTTCACTTTAAAGCGAGAGGATATAAACATTTTCGGCTATTTTGTTAATAAGGCAAATAATTTATTATAAATATACTTGCGCGCCACGCGCTGCTGTGGTTCCAAATTAATGATTAAATTATAATATTTATCATTAATTTACATCGAGTTTCCAGCGAATCACGTCTGGGTTGCGACCACATCTGCCGATGCTTGCCATAGCAAAATTTTATATAATTTTTTATTTTAAAATATTTTCTTATATGCTGAGTTTTTAGTGAACTTCGGAAGGACGCGCTTGCGCGTCTCGTTAGGTGAGCCGCCATATCACGCGCAGCGTGAACATATATGCAACAGTTTGTTATAATACCTTTATATTTATCTTTTCCGCGACTGCGCGCCTTACGCGGCAGATTACATCTGCCCTACCGATGCTTGCTATTCCACTTTTTATATATAACTTTTTATTTTAAAATATTTTCTTATATGCTAAGTTTTGTTAGTGAACTTCGGGAGGACGCGCTTGCGCGTCTCGTTAGGCGAGCCATCATCTCACGCGCAGCGTGAACATACTTGCAACAGTTTGTTATAATCCTTTTAATATTTGACATTTCCGTCTTATCTTATTGTAGTATTTCTTTGCCTTTTTAATGAATATCGGAAGGCTTAAATATTGCCTTCCGATATTTATTTACCTTACACGCTTTCTTATATAAATATAAGAATATCAAAATTTTATTATTCTATATTATAACTAAAATGGTTCCGCACAACGAGCGGGCGGAACCATGACTGCTAATTCTGTTTATTTATCTGCTGTCCTTTTATCAAAGGATATGAGACTAACACCTTACTTTCCAAATCCTCGTTATACATATTTACAGCTGAGATTTGGCTGTTTTCATACGTTGTATAATAATATATCCCTTTATCCATATTGCAGCAGGAGCTGTATATTGTGATTTCATATTTTCCCTCCTGCATACATACACATCCCCTCTGCTGTGCAACAGACCCGAGAATGTGAAAAAACTGACTGATACTTTCAGATTCCGACCAGCCTGATATTGAGTTTAATTTTGTAAACGCCGCTTTCACAAAACGGGAAACTGACGATAAATCCCCAGGAAGACCAATCCCTCCCATACCGCTGCAATACTCCTTTAACTTCACCTTATTTGAAAACTCATTTGTTGGCTCTTTTTTGGAAACTTTCATATAGTTATTTAAATTAAACATCTGAAAATCAAATGTGGGATTGTTTGTTAAAACTCCCACGGAATTGTCGTAAACTTTTAACCCCTCTTTTACACACTCCACTGTAATTGAGCAGTCCTTATCAGCGATGAGCCAATGCAGCGGCGTGGAAATCAGCTTCTTATTAAAATTTACATTCCATATATTTACATTTTTCAGAAGTTTCTTTGTTTCTTCAACTGTTTCACACTGCCCTAATATCCATGGAATAAGCTCATATGGAGCGACGTTGTCCTTCCCCTCCGCAAAATCTTTATATTCGGCGTTATCCGGGAAATTCAGCCCCGCTATGCTCAGGCCTTTTTCATTGGTTGCATCATAATAAAGCGGATAATCATAAACCACATATGCCATGCCGATTATAGCATAGTGAGATTCCATATTTTTAACGCTTTGGAATGAAAATGGATAGTTCCGCGGAGTTATTGTTACTGTTTCAGTATAAGAAAAATAATAATCAAGGTTTCTGCCAAAATAGCTGTCAACTGTTTTATAAGTTATTGCCGTGCACATCTTATGCCGCCTTTCGAGATTTATTTTCTCTTCAGATTTTTATTCAAATTATATATCTATTATGTCTTAAACAGCGTATTGATAATCGTTTTAAGCAGTATCGTGCTTAAATATATTAATCTGATTAATCTGCGGCTCCGCTCTGTTCAAACACTTTAAAACTCCGCTTCAAACGTCATTGCTTTATAATCATAAGCCGGCGCCGGTACGGCATTTTTGAGTGTATTTTTTAAAATATATAAAATAATTTTGTGTATTTTAACCTTGAAATTTCTCCTATCAAGCAGTATAATAACAAATACTGCAGAAAAAACATATATATACCAATTTAAAGGAGAAGTAATATGGTCACCCTTGATAAAATATACCACGCGTCACACGTCTTAAAAGAAATCATCAGACCGACCGAGCTTATAAAAGCTCCGAAAATCTGTCCTGACTGCAATCTTTACATAAAGACAGAAAATCTTCAGGTCACTGGTTCCTTTAAGGTCAGAGGCGCTTATTATAAAATCTCTCAGCTCTCAGATGAGGAAAAGAAGAAAGGCGTAATCGCCTGCTCAGCCGGAAACCACGCTCAGGGCGTTGCTCTTGCCGCAGCCAAAAACGGCATTAAGGCAAAAATATGTATTCCTGACGGCGCCCCAATATCCAAAGTTGAGGCAACCAAAAGCTATGGCGCCGAAGTCTGCCTTGTAAAAGGTGTGTATGACGACGCTTACGAAAAAGCTGTATCTTTAGTTGAAGAAACAGGAGCCACTTTTATACATCCGTTTGATGATGAAATGGTTATTGCCGGCCAAGGTTCAATAGGGCTTGAGATTATTGAACAGCTGCCAAAAGTTGACGCCGTAATTGTTCCGATAGGCGGAGGCGGTCTCATCAGCGGCGTTGGGTTTGCTCTAAAATCGCTGGACCCGGATATTAAAATTTACGGCGTTCAGGCCGAGGGCGCCGCTTCAATGGTAAAATCCATAAAAGATGATGAAATAGAAACGCTGGAAGACGTTCATACCATCGCAGACGGAATCGCGGTCAAGACGCCCGGAGTCAACACTTTTGAAATCTGCAGAAAATATGTAGACGACATTGTAACCGTAAGTGACGACGAAATATCTACAGCTATTCTCGAACTTATTGAGCGTGAAAAAATGATAGCAGAAGGCGCCGGCGCCACTTCTGTTGCCGCCGCTATGTTCAACAAGCTTCCTATTAAAGGAAAGAATGTTGTTTGTCTTGTTTCAGGCGGCAACATAGACGTTACTATACTTTCAAGAGTTATAAACAGAGGTCTCCAAAAAGCCGGACGTTTGGCTGAGCTGGTAGTAGAACTCACTGACAAACCGGGTCAGCTATTGGGAGTTTCAGAAATTATTTCATCCTACGGTGCGAACGTTGTTTCTTTGGAGCATAACCGTTCGGATGAAAGACTTGATATAAACGACTGCGTGCTCAGAATATCCATAGAGACAAGGAACCAGGAACATTTGGATGAAATAAAAGACGCCCTTGTAAACGGCGGATTTAAAATTAAATAAATCATTATTCAAAGATATATATTACAGGAGGTATAATGATGAACAAAATATACACAAATAATGCACCGGAAGCTATAGGACCTTACTCACAGGCAGTTGAATGCGGAGGGCTCATATATACGTCCGGACAGATTGCTATAAATCCCGAAAGCGGACAGATTGAAAGCAATGACATAAAAGGTCAGACAACGCAGGTTATGAAGAATCTGACTGCAGTGCTTGAAGCGGCCGGAAGCTCAGTAGACAAGGCGATAAAAACAGTTTGCTTTTTAGCGGACATGAATGATTTTGCCTCATTCAATGAGATTTACGGAGAATATTTCACATCCAAGCCTGCACGCTCCTGCGTAGCTGTTAAGCAGCTTCCCAAAAATGCGCTTGTAGAAGTGGAAGTTATAGCCGAAAAATAATAAAACAAATTATAGTTAAAGTCTATGCTGAATAATTTAAATAATGTGAACTGTTCAGATTCAACATGCAATAAAATATCATAATACATTTATAGCATATTTAATTTTAAGCATATTAAAGACATCCAGTGGCAATATTGCCACTGGATGTCTTTATCTTGAATAATTAATTAATAAAACTATATCTACAGAAACCGCACATAACGTCTGCCTTACTCCTATATAGAAAATTAAAAGCCAAATACTTTTACTGCATTTCAAATGCGCCTTTGGGACAAAACTTCATACATTTTCCGCACAGTATGCACAAGTCATAATTTATCTGCGGTAATGAATGACTGTCTTTTTGGGTAATCGCATTCTTAGGGCAGACTTTTATTGACGGGCATTTGTGGTTTTGCGGACACTTATCTTTATTTATAATTACTTTCATAGCTATGTATCTCCTTTTTATTATTTTTACCGCAAACATTAACCTGCCGCGGATTTACAGCATTAATATACTATTATTCAGAGGGCTTGTCAATTATTGATACACAATTACATTTATTTACCACTCCTTTTTGACTTCTTCCTCTTTAATTAAATATGTTCAAAAAATTTAAAGGTTCTATAAAAAACTCTGACACTCACAACAGAACCATTATAATTTTTATTTTTAGTCTTATAAATACTGCACATTCAGGATTTTGTTTTAATGTATAACGTTTTTTATAATTATTAAAAACTACCTCCTCTCTTTCCTTATATAATTAACTTTAAATCAATCTAAATTATAAATTGATTTATAAAATTAGTACTGAAGATATGCTGTATAAAATGTCTATATTTATTTTTTATTCAATATTTACTATTTTTTACATCAGTAATAAAATTATATATATTTTTTCATTAATTCAACATATTTATTGTACAAGTTAAATAAATATTTTTCGACAAACTATTGCTATTTTTCATATAATATATTATAATATAAAAATATATTAGATTAACAGGAGGGAGAGAATATGAAAATAAAAAGAACATTTTGCACATATATTTTATTCTTTTCCTTATTTTTTGCGGTCACATTTGCATGTACGGCTGTCTGTTCTGCTGAAAACAACAGAACAATAAAGGTAGGATATCCTATACAAAGTTTAATGACCGATTTTGATGAAAATGGAAATTATACTGGATATACCTACGAATATCTTGAAGAAATAGCCCAATATACCGGATGGAGTTATGAATTTGTTGAAGTTCCGGGCACAGCCGGCGAACAGGTCTCCGCTCTTATGGAAATGCTGAAAAATGGAGAAATAGACCTGATGGGAACAACGCTTTATGACGAAAGCATAAACCGGGAATTTGCCTATACCGGTCATAGTTATGGTTCTGTTGAGACGGTTCTGCAAACTTTAATCGGTCAAAGTAATGATACCGCCGTTGACTCAATTGTTATACAAAATATGCGTATAGCCGTTACGTCAGATACAGATGAACAACATATACGCGAACTTAATGAATACTGTGATATGAATCTGATTACACCTGAGTTTGTTGTCTGCGCAAATTATGAAGACCAAATAGACGCACTGAAAACAGGCCGTGCCGACGCTATGCTCAGCACCAGTTTGAGTGCTTCTGATGAACTTAAAACAATAGCAAGTTTTGCTCCTAAGCAATTTTATTTTATATTATCAAAAAATAACGCTTATAGCAGTCTTATGGCTGAACTAAATGAGGCAATGCTTGATATTGAAGCCGCCGACCCATACTTTACGGGAAAGCTTTATAATAAATATTTTGTTTCAGACGATAAAAAAATAAAACTTTCAGATGAGGAACTGGAATATATCAAGGTAGCCGGTCCAATACGGGTAGGAGTTGATACAAGCCGTCCGCCGTTTGAATACAAAAATAAAAATACTGGAGAACTGAAAGGTATCTCTATAGAGTTATTGAATTATATATCAGAAAAAACAAATCTTCATTTTATATTTAAAGAAGCAAAAAATCAGGACGAATTATATAAAATGGTCAAAGACGGCACTGTCGACATAATAGCAGAAATGAATTATGACTATGATACCGCCAGAGAAAACGGGCTCGCAATGTCGCGTCCTTATACCTCAAGTCAGTATCTTCTGATTATGGGAGATAATCAAAGTCAGGAAAATATTGTAGGAAAACGGCTTGCGCTTCCTAAATATTCTTTATACAAGGGAGAGACCATTGGAAAAGTTACGTGGTATGATTCTGTTTATGACTGCCTGATTGCGGTAAAAAACGGCAGAGAAGACTACACTTATATAAACTCTCTGACCGCCGAATATTATCTCAGCCAGCCCGGATATGAAAACTTGAATATGATACCTCAAACATATACGCCTGCAGTTTCTTGTTTTGGATTTCATAAACCCGTAAACAAAACCCTACTGAGCATAATGAATAAATTAATACTGACAATATCCGAAAACGAGCTTCAGGCCATAATAAATATTAACACAATACAGCAAAGAGATTATAACTTTGAATATTATATTTCAAAATATCCTATACAGATAATTTCCGGTATAGCCGGTATATTCTTAATTATAATGCTTCTGTTGATAATAATACTGGTTCAGCGCAACAGACGAAATAAAGAAATGCAGATAGACCTTCAAAAGCACCTCAGCTTATATTCAGTTTCTAACGACTATTTTTTTGAATATGATTTTAAGAAAAACACAATGGTATTCAACAATCCTGATTTAAGCAAACAAGATGATTCAAAACTGATAGAATACATTTTTAATGACGCAGACCATGAGATGTCAGAGAAAAAAATGGAAGGCCGAGACGCTTTTCTAAATATAATACAAAGCGGCAAAGACGGAGTTATTGAAGCGCAAATATATTGCTTTGACGAGAACCTGCACTGGCTGCGCATAACAATGGAAACCATACGCGACGATAATGGAATGCCTCTCTATGCTGTAGGCAGAATCAATATAATCGACGAAGAGAAAAATGCAGAAGAAAGTTTGCTTGACCAAGCACAGCGCGACAGCCTGACTCATATCTATAACAACGAAACAAGCCGAAGATTGATTTCCAAAAGTCTGACCGAACTAACCGAAGCCGATATGAGCGCCCTGCTGATTTTAGATCTTGACAATTTCAAAAATATCAATGACACATACGGTCATCTATGGGGAGATAAAATGCTTCGCGCAGTTGCCGATTTACTGAAAAACAGTTTTCGTTCCAACGATATAGTCGCACGTCCCGGCGGAGATGAATTTTTGGTTTACATGAGCAAGATAAGGGATACAAAATCACTTGCTGAAAAATGCGCTTCCCTGTGCAGTTCAGTTCACAATATAAAACTTGATGACAACAATCACTTAACCATAAGCATGGGTGTAGCGGTCGCAAGAGCCGGAATGTATTATGACGTTTTATATCAGACTGCCGACCAGGCACTTTACAGGTCCAAAAATTCAGGACGGGATAAATTTGAAATAGTGGAATAGCGCACATATTAGACGCCATATAAATAAGATAATTGTATAAAAGAATTATATTTTAACTTGATTATAAATGAGCCCGGTATAATACCGGGCTCATTCCTTTTATTTTAATAATATTATATTTTTTTATTTTATAATATTTTTCATGTCTGCCACATCTATTTACCGCCCCAATATCATATCTACAATTAGACAAAAATGATAAAGTCAAGTAAAATAAATAAATTCTATAGTAAACAGTATTTTTAGTGAACTGCGGCAGGGCAAACTTTGTTTGCCGCGTTAAGTGAGCCATCATCTCACGCAAAGCGTGAACATACTTAGAACAGATTGTATTAATCCTTTTTGATTACATGTTTTCCCATGACTGCGCGCCTCACGCGGCGTACTTCGTACGCATTGCGTATTCATATTATTGACATTGTAGGTAAATCAAAACAAGTTATTTTGTATCACACCCACCATACTGGTGGGGTCACAGACATTGTAGGTTATCAAAACATGTTACTTTGAATAACATCCATCTTTTCAGGTGGAGTCATACCTACCGATGTTTGCTACACCACATTTTATATAACTTTTTATTTAAAATATTTTCATATGCTGAGCTTTTAGTGAACATCGGTAGGTGTGACCACACTTTTAAAAAAAGTGTGTGTAATACATACTAACTTGTTTTGCCATTACATGCAATGTCATTAGTATGTATACTCAATGCAGACAACGTCTGCCTCGTTAGGTGAGCAACCATCTCACGCAAAGCGTGAACATACTTGGAACAGATTGTATTAATCCTTTTTGATTACAAATTTCTCCGTGGCTGCGCGCCTAACGCAGCAGAGTGTAACCACAGCCCTACCATAGTTCGCCATGTGAGAATCTTAACAGGATCTGTTCATCATATTGTATCCTCTACAATAAATAGCTATATAATTTAATGCTTTATTAAAAAATATAAATAATACTTGACAAGCTTAACTGTAACTGTTATAATCACAGTATAATCTGTAACCGAATTAATTACAGATTAAATTTTAGGAGGTGCTTTATATGAAATATGACGCTGTAATTATCGGATTCGGCAAAGGCGGTAAAACACTTGCCGGGAAACTCGCCAAAACAGGAAAGAGTGTTGCTCTTATTGAGAAAGATCCAAACATGTACGGCGGAACATGTATAAACGTTGGATGTATTCCATCCAAATCCCTAATACACAGTGCCGCTTCTGCCAATCCATATGGAGACGCAGCTGAAAAAGAAAAAAAATATCGTGAAGCTATAGAAGAAAAACGAAGATTGACCAAAATGCTTAGAACAAAAAATTATGATAAATTGGCTTCCTCTCCTAACATAACAATTTATAACGGCACAGCCCGATTTGCAGAAAGATCTAAGATTGAAGTTAAAACCGGCGGCAAATCTATTATCATTGAAGGGGATAAAATATTTATCAATACCGGTTCAACGCCACGCATTCCTCCTATAAGCGGCCTATCAACAACATCCGGAATATACACAAGTGCGGAACTTATGGATTTAGATAATTTCCCGGAAAAGCTTACAATAATCGGCGGCGGATATATCGGTTTGGAATTTGCCTCAATGTTCAGCGGTTTCGGCAGTGATGTTACCGTGATTCAAGACGGTGAAACGTTTTTGCCCCGTGAAGATGAGGATATAGCCGGAGAAATAAAAGCTATTCTTGAAAAGAGCGGAGTAAAATTCAGACTTGGAGCCAAAATTAAATATGTTGATGAAGGACCAAAAGTAGTTTTTGAATGGAATAAACAAGATTACAGTCTCGAATCCGACGCAGTTCTTGCAGCAACCGGACGTATTCCCAACACTTCCGAACTCAACTGTCAGGCGGCGGGCATAGAGTTAACCTCCAAACAAGCTGTCAAGGTCGACCAAAATCTTCGTACTACAGCAGAAAACGTTTGGGCTATGGGAGACGTGACCGGCGGACTTCAGCACACATATATATCCCTTGATGATTCAAGAATAGTATGGTCTCAATTGTCAGGCTCAGGAAATTATACAGCTGACAGCAGAAGGAATGTTCCATACAGCGTATTTTTATCAACTCCGTATTCAAGAGTTGGTATGAACGAGAAAGAAGCGCAAAAATCCGGCATAGATTATATCACCGCAGCACTTCCGGTTTCAACTATTCCAAAAGCTCAGGTTCTCAAATCCACTGACGGTATACTAAAAGCGCTGATAGACAAAAATACAAATAAGATATTGGGAGCTATGCTGTTATGCGCTGAATCCTATGAGGTTATAAACATTATCAAACTGGCTATGGATATGGACGCGGATTACACCGTTCTGCGGGACCGTATATTTACGCACCCAACTATGGCAGAAGCTTTAAACGACCTTTTCACTTTATGACAAAATAAAGGATTGACTAATCCGCAGTATCTATAAACCGTATATCAACGTCTCTTAAAGAGATGTAAAATACTATAATTTTATTATAAGAGGAGGTAAAACATGAAACGTAAAATAATAATTTGTTTCATTCTGACAGCTATAACTCTTCTATCCTCATGCGCCGCAAAAAGCGTAGGCATTATTCCTTCCTCTGAAACTCCTGATTCTGCCGCCGGAGTGTACCACAAAATCTCATCCGAAGAAGCGAAAATCATGATGGAGAGCGGCGGCGTTACTGTTGTTGATGTAAGAAGACCGGAAGAATACGCAGAAAAACATATCCCCGGAGCAATACTTGTGTCAAATGAAACTATTGCAGAGAAATCAGACGAAATGCTCCCTGACAAAGAGGCGGTTCTGCTTATATACTGCCGCACAGGAGTGAGAAGCAAACAGGCCTCTGATAAACTGATAAAACTAGGTTATAAAAATGTTTATGACTTTGGCGGTATAGCAGACTGGCAATACGAAACGGAAAGCGGTGTGACAGAATGAACAGTGAATTTATTGTAGCAGTACACGCAATGGTATTTCTTCATCATAAAGCGGACACTTTGTCCAGCGAAACACTTGCCGAAAACGTCTGCACAAACCCTGTGAGAATACGTCGAGTGCTTGCGAAACTGAAAAAGGCCGGACTGGTTGAAACTCGCGAAGGCAGAACAGCCGGTGGATATTCATATCAAAAGACTAGGCAAGTAACCTTGGGGCAGATAGCAAAGGCTTTAAATGTAAAGTTTGCCGACACTACCTGGCACAGCGGCAACAAGGAAATGAACTGTCAGGTAGCGTCCGGTATGGCAGGATATATCGACAATCTCTATTCAAGTCTGAATCATCTCTGCGACGAATATTTAGATACGATAACCATTGCGGACGTGGAAAGAGAATTATTTAAAAAGGAATAATTTGAAGGCATGATATTTATATTTTTCACTTTGCCTATATGTGATATAAAATAAATGCAGACTCAAAAAACTATTTAGAAAATTACCGGCAGACTGTTTTATTTATACCATGATGATAGTCTAAGGTATATAAGAAAATATTTTTAAAAAATAAATTATAAAAATACGGTTTAGTAAGCATCGGTAGGGCTGTGACCACACTTTTCTTAAAAAGTGTGTGTTATACATACATACCCATTTCTTTACAACCTACAAGGTCATTAATATGTATACTCAATGAAGATGAAATCTGCCGCGTTAGGCGCGCAGTCGCGGAAAAGACAAATATAAAAAGAATTATAACAAACTGTTCCAAATATGTTCACGCTACGCGTGAGATGGCTGTTCACCTAACGAGGCAGACGTTGTCTGCATTGAGTATACATACTAATGACATTGCAGGTAATGGCAAAACAAGTTAGTATGTATTACACACACTTTTTTTAAAAGTGTGGTCACACCTGCCGCAGTTCACTAAAATACAGTGTATTTTGAATATTAACTCTTAAAACTATAAATAAAATGCGGTTTAGCAAACATCGGAGGGCAAACGCAGTTTGCCGCGTTAGGCGCGCAGTCTTGGGACCGTTTTATATAAAACGGATTATAACAAACTGTTGCATATATGTTCACGCTACGCGTGAGATGTCTGCTCACCTAACGAGACGCGCAAGCGCGTCCTTCCGATGTTCACTAAAAAACTCCGCATATAAGAAAATATTTAAAAGTTATATAAAATGCGGTTTAGCAAGCACCGGAGGGCAAACGCAGTTTGCCGCGTTAGGCGCGCAGTCTTGGGACCGTTTTATATAAAACGGATTATGTCAAATTGTCGCATATATGTTCACGCTTCGCGTGAGATGTCTGCTCACCTAACGAGACGCGCAAGCGCGTCCTTCCGCAGTTCACTAAAAAACTCCGCATATAAGAAAATATTTAAAAGTTATATAAAATGCGGTGTAGTAAGCATCACCGTGATGCAACTGTGACCACATCCTTGCGATGTTTACTAAAAACCTCATATATAAGAAAATATTTTAAATAAAATTTAATTTTTACACTGTTTCCAGACATATTATTTTAATTCAAATCAATTAAACTGTTTGCAATAAACGTTAAGTTTGCTATTATTTTAAATGTATAAAAAGTTTATATAAATTACTTACGGAAAAAATTTTTGAAGTTTATTATCATTGTTAAATAATAATTAAAATATATTAAAAAGGAGATTATTAAAATGAAACTTAAAGATAAAACAGCTATTATAACAGGGGCGTCAAGAGGTATAGGTTTTGCCGTTGCAGAGGCTTTCGTGAGAGAGGGAGCCAAAGTTGCGGTGTGCGGAAGCCGGGTATCTTCTGCACAAAAAGCAGTTGATAAACTAAAAGAATCATTCCCGGAAGCGGAACTGATTCCTGTAGGCGTTGATATTTCCAGCAGTGATTCTATAGCTGAAATGGTTAAAACCGTTTTAGCACAGTGGGACAAAATAGATATATTGGTGAATAACGCAGGGGTGACCTCAGCAAAACATATATTTGAAATGTCAGATGAAGATTTTGATTCGGTTATAAGGATAAACCTATCAGGTCCGTTCAAGTGCATAAGAGAAGTTGCCGCTGTTATGAAAGAGCACGGCGGCGGCAGTATCATAAACACCAGTTCTATGGTCGGCAGTTACGGCGGCAAGATGCAGACAGCTTACTCATCCTCAAAATTTGGCATAAACGGTCTAACCAAATCATGCGCCAAAGAACTCGGTCAGTATAATATCCGGGTTAACGCAGTAGCGCCTGGCGTGGTATTAACCGATATGGTAGCCCATTCGGTAAACGACCAAATGATGGAAGGTATGCGCCGGATTACACCTCTCGGACGGGCGGCAGAACCGAACGAGCTTGCCGGCGCCTATGTATATCTTGCCTCTGATGATTCGACATTTACAACCGGAACTATCATACATGTTGACGGAGGACTGGTTATGTAATTTAGTATTTGCTGTTTGGATAATTAATTATATACTTCTATTGCTCAGACATTTCAGTTAATAATTTCAGTTAATAATTTCAGTCAAACAGCTCTGTCAAACTGCTCAGTCAGGAACCTTATGCAAACATCTTTGTCGGTCACCTCGGTCAGGATTCTCAGTCAGGAACCCTAGACAGTCACCTCGGTCAGGCGCCTCGCTCAAGCTTTTTGGTCAGACACCTCTGTCGGACGTCTCATTCGGATATTACTGTCAGCCAGACTGCAAGTTTTTATCGATTTTAATTTTTATATAAAACAAAAGCCGGACATATTGTCCGGCTTATTTTTATTTTATCTTATTGTCAGGCAGTATCGGTTTTCCTCCTCCTTTGACAGTTGGTTTTCCCCTGTCAAGGTAAAAACTGAACTCTGCATACTCGCCTTCAACGCTCTTTACCTTTATATCCTTGCCGTGGGCGCCGAGCATACTCTTTACAATATAAAGACCTATGCCGGTGCCCTCTTTGTTTATACTTCTGGACTTATCCACCTTGTATAATCTTTCAAATATAATTTTTTGCTGTTCTTCCGGTATTCCCACACCGGTATTATGAACTGATATAAACACTTCGCTGCCTTTAGGACATGTGGTTATTGTTATTGTTCCACGGTCATAAGTGAACTTTATTGCGTTATCTATAAGATTTGTTATAACCATTTTTATCTTATCAGCGTCGGCTCGGACATAACAAACATCATTATCAAAAACCAAATCAATATTTAAGTTTTTCTTATCTATTTTAGGACCGAGACCGATTATAATAAGGCGGATAACCTCATTTATATCAAAATCTGATTTTACGATATTCACCTTATCCGACTGCATTCTTGTTATATCCAAGAAAGTATTAACCAGTCTGGACAGCCTCGTCACCTCATCTTTGACGATGCTCAAATACTCCTTCTGCTTCTCAGGCGGTATAGTATCGTCTAAAATACCGTCAATAAATCCGCCTATGGTTGTCATAGGGGTTCTGAGTTCATGAGAAACATCGGAAATAAAACTCATTCTTATATCCTCAGACTTTTCAAGTTCGTCAGCCATGTTATTGAACGCGTCAGCAAGTTCTGTTATCTCCGTCACGTTCTCGTCCACCCTGTCTATAGCAACTCTTGATGTTAAATCACCGCCGGCAAAGTCGCTGGCGCTCTTACTGACTCTTTTTATCGGGTTAGCCAAAATCCTGGAAAGCATATAAGAAAGAATAAACGAAACCACTATAACCACAAGAGCCGAAAATAAAAGGATTTTAAACAGCTCAAAAAGCATGCTCCTCCTTTGCGGTATCGGCGTGCTTACCAGCACAGCGCCATAAACCGCTTTGTTTTCTCCTCTTATAACAGGAACTTCCAGGGTGAACATCGTTTCATTGAAAGCACCATTCATGGTTCCTACAACGGTTACACGCTTGCCGGACAAGACTTCACGCAGATGATCTAGCTCTAATGATTCTCTTGACTCGTTCGCCCAGTAACCGCTTTCGGTAGTGTTAACTATCACCCTGCCGTCAACGTCCGTGATTATAATATGACTGCTGCTGCTCCTGGAAAACCCATTTAAAACCGAGTTCAGATTCTCCTGCGATATGCCGTTGTTTATTAAACTCACTATCGATTCAGCATTTTTGGCGAGTGTGCTCTCGTTTTGTTTTGAAATATAGTTGCTCATCAGAACCATTTGAAGCGACGCCAAAATGATTATTCCGATAAGAACCGTAGATAAATTTGTGAACAATACCCTTGAAAATATAGTTTTGCCAAACAATTAGCTCACCTCAAATTTATATCCTACTCCCCAAACCGTTTTCAGCGCCCAGGTTCTGTTTTCGCCCTCAAGTTTCTCCCTAATACGCTTTATATGAACATCAACTGTTCTGGAATCCCCAAAGAACTCATAGCCCCATATCTCGTCGAGGAGCTGGTCCCTTGTGAATACCTTATTGGTATTTTTAGCGAGAAAATATAAAAGTTCAAACTCCTTAGGCGGCATCTCAACCTTTTTGTCGTCGATATAAACTTCATAAGTAGACTGGTTTATTTTTAAACCATCAAAACTAAGCTCGTCCTCGTCCGCCTTTTCATCAACTGAGTCTGCGCTTCTTCTGAGCACCGCTCTTATTCTGGCTATAAGCTCCTTCGGCTCAAACGGCTTGACCACATAATCATCCGCGCCAAGTTCGAGACCCAAGACCTTGTCAAAAGTCTCGCCTTTGGCAGTAAGCATAATTATCGGAACCTTACTCTGCGCTCTGATCTCACGGCATACCTGCCAGCCGTCCTTTATTGGCAGCATAATATCGAGAAGAATTAAATCCGGTTTCTCCTTATTAAATTTCGCCACGGCTTCCTGTCCGTCATTGGCTATAATGGCGTCAAAGCCTTCCTTTTCGATATATAGACGCACAAGCTCACATATGTTTTCCTCATCGTCTACTATTAAAATTTTGGGTTTATTTTCCATAACAAACACCTCCGCATTTAATTCTAACATTATTACAAGCATCTATAAGATTTAAAATATAAATACTTTTACTCTATTTCAATATTATAGCACAAGTTTTCATAAATGTCTAAATAATTTATGAACAATCTAAAAATATTTTATAAAAGTTTGGCGTTTCGGGAAAACTAGATTAAACAACTATGTAAGGAGGAAAATATAAATATGAGCCACGCAAAATCAGCAGCCGTAACTGCAAACGGAATGGTAAAAGCAAACAGCTCGGTTAAAGTCAAGCCCGACAAAAAAATTTTAAAACATGAGCAGGCGGCGTATTCAAGACTTAGGGCTGAAGCTCTCGACGCTTTGGACGATTTCAGGCGCTGTCAGAACAACTTTGATTTTATTTGTGAAGACAAACTAATAGACGTATGTATATATGATATCCAAAAAACAATGAGCCGATACGAATATTTGGTTAGTGAACTAAAAAGAATAAACGGCGGCAGCCGCTAGAATTATTTATTGATTTATAATTAGAATTATTTGTTAATTTACAATACTGTATTTGATTTTCTCCTAATTAAAATTTAAAGCGTCCGGATTATAAACTTCGGACGCTTTGTATTTTTAATATCAGTCTGTCTCCGGGCTTTGCCCTTGACATAACAAACGGCTAGCGGTATAATTATTTAGTATCGCTTTGGTTATCCCAGGGCGGCAATTAAAAATAAAATGTTGTTTAAACGATAAATATATGAGGTGATAAAATGAAATATGTTGTTGTTTTGGCAGACGGAGCGGCTGACACACCTGTAAAGGAGCTTAACGGACAGACGCCGCTTGAAGCTGCAAATAAACCTACTATCGACAGCCTTGCAAGGCACAGCGAAGTCGGTATGGTTAAAACGGTCCCGAATAATCTTCCTCCCGGAAGCGATGTTGCGAATCTAGCAGTATTTGGATACGACCCTCAAAAATACTATACAGGGCGTTCTCCGCTGGAGGCTGTATCTATGAACGTTCCGCTTGAACTCACTGATACCACATTCAGAACCAATCTTGTTACATTATCGGACGCGGAAAATTACGAAGATAAAGTAATGGTTGACTACAGCTCAGATGAAATTTCTACTGAAGAAGCCCGAGAGCTTATAAAATATGTCAATGAGAAACTTGGCTGTGACGAATACGAGTTTTTCGGCGGATTCAGTTACAGGCACCTGATGGTTTGGCACAATAAAGAGAATAATTTCAGCCTTACCCCACCGCATGACATATCCGACCGGGTAATCGGTGAATATCTGCCAAAGGATGAGACCATACTTAATTTAATGAAAAAAAGTTATGATATTTTAAAAGACCACCCTATTAATAAAGAAAGAGAAGCAAGAGGATTGCACCCTGCAAACTCCATTTGGATATGGGGAAACGGAACCAAGCCAAACCTTGACACATACAAGGAAAGATTTGGAATAAAAGGCGCGGTAGTCTCGGCGGTTGACCTTATTAAGGGTATAGGTTACTGTGCCGGACTTGACGTTTTAGAGGTTGAAGGCGCAACAGGAAATGTAAACACAAACTTTGACGGCAAAGCAGAAGCCGCAATTAACGCCCTTAAAGGCGATAATGATTTCGTGTATATTCATCTTGAAGCTCCTGATGAAGCCGGACACCGTCATGAGATAGAAAACAAGGTTAAAGCTATTGAACTTATTGACCAAAAGATAGTCGCGCCTATTTTGGATTATTTGGTTAACAGCGGCGAAGATTTTTCTATCCTTGTTATGCCTGACCACCCTACGCCTCTTGCCACCAGGACGCATTCTTCAGAGCCTATTCCTTATCTTTTGTATTCCAGCAAAAATAAGATTATCGACAGCGGATGTTCAAGATATACTGAAGAAGAAGCCAAAAAGACCGGTATATTTAATGAAAACGGGTACACACTTATAAATAAACTGTTTGAAAAATAAAACTTGCATTTATTGACACTTTCTGTTATTATATCTTTGTGTGCTTACTCAGCAGCAGTTTTACTAAATAAGAGCAAAGAGCCGGATTTTTATTCTCCATCTCTCAGCCCTTAATTATTCAAGGAGTGATTATTATGCCAACAAAAGTCGTGATTGGTGCCCAATGGGGAGACGAAGGCAAGGGAAAGACAATTGATATACTGGCCGGAAAGGCTGACGTCGTTGTCAGAACTTCAGGCGGCAACAATGCGGGTCATACGTTAAAGGTTGACGATGTTACATATAAGCTTCATGTTATGCCGTCAGGAATACTTTATCCGGATACTCTTAATATTATCGGATGCGGCGTCGTTGTTGACCCTAAGGTTTTGCTTGAGGAGATTGACGGGTTTGAGTCTAAAGGAATCAGCACCAAAAACCTAATGATAGATTCCAGGGCTCATGTTATCATGCCGTATCATATTGAACTTGACGGTTTGTCAGAGATTGCCCGTGGTAAAGGCGATATTGGCACCACCAAAAAGGGTATCGGACCATGTTATATGGATAAAGCTGAAAGATGCGGTATCCGTATGAGCGACCTTATTGACAAAGAAAAATTCAGTGAAAAGGTTAGAGAAAATCTGGCTATAAAAAACAAGATGATAGAGCTCGTTTATGGGGGAACACCTCTTGACGCAGACGCTATTATAAACGAATATAACGAGTATGCTGACAGGCTCCGCGGTTATGTATGCGATACTATACCAATACTTTATGAAGCTGTTGAAAGCGACAAAGAAGTATTGTTTGAAGGCGCTCAGGGTATACTTCTTGACATCGATATCGGAACATATCCCTATGTCACTTCATCACACCCGATTTCCGGCGGCGTATGCGTCGGCAGCGGTATCGGCCCGAAAGCTATAGACGAGTGTATCGGAATACTAAAAGGCTACACAACAAGGGTAGGAAACGGACCGTTTCCGACAGAGCTTGACGATGCGGTAGGCGAAGCTATAAGACAAAAGGGATTTGAGTTTGGAACGACAACCGGACGTCCGCGCCGCACAGGATGGTTTGACGCTGTTATAGCCAGGTATGCTGTTCGCACAAGCTCGCTGACCTCAATTGTGTTTAATAAAATTGACCCTCTCGGCGGTCTTGACAAAATCAAACTTTGTGTTGCGTATGACAAAAACGGTGAAATAACCAAAGACTTCCCTCCAACTCTTGAAGAGCTTGCAGAGTGCAAGCCTGTATATGAGGAAATGGATGGCTGGAAAGAGGACATCAGCAATATTAAAGAATTTGACAAATTGCCTGAAGCCGCAAAGAAGTATATTCTTAGAGTTGAAGAATTAATAGGCTGTAAGATTACTTCTATCGGTGTAGGCCCCGGAAGAGATCAAAATATAGAAAGGTAGGTTATGTTAATGGCAGCTGCTACCAATAAAGAAAATGAAGAGAAAAAGACGGATGTAAAGCCTAAAAAGAAAACAACAAAAAAGAAGGTTCAGGAAACCGGCAACGAATATCTTGATTACAAAGGCAAGAAACTTGTCAGAGTAGGCAACGAGATATACTACGGCAATCCTGATGAACCATATATAGTTACCTTCCGTCTTGAAGACAGCGAGGACTTGATGGACTTATCAATATCCAAAAGGGTTATAATAGAGCTTAAGACCAACGAGGGAAAAGCTTCAAAGCTGATTCGCCAGGCAGAGCGCGACGGATTATATAAGGCTTTTGATATTGGAATGTTTTGGCTTGACCAGGCTTTAGAATCAAATAAATAACTATAAAAAAACTGATGAAGCGTTTAACTGCTTCATCAGTTTTTATTTTGTACATTAGTTTTCTCAGTTTCAACGAGCCGGCTATGGAAAGGTTAAAACGGACAGAAAAATTAAAATTATGTATAATAAAAATAAATAAAAATTATATACAAATGTGGTCACAAGCCTGCCGGTATTCATTATAAACATCGTATATTAAATAGTTATTAAAAAATATGATTTGCAAGCTTCTTTAGACGCGCAGTCTCGGAACAGATTTTATAAAAGGATTATGACAAATGTTATTAGTATATTCACGCTTCGCGTGAAATGGTTGCTCACCTAACGAGATGTGCTTACGCACATCCTACCGATGTTCACCAAAAATACTGTTTTGAAGATATTAATTCCTAAAAATTTCTTATAAAAAATGTGATTTAGCAAGCTTTGACATGGCTGTGACCACACTTTTTAAGAAAAGTGTGGTCACAGCTGCCGATGTTCACTATTAACACCGTATGTTAGATATTAATTATATAATAAATTATAAAAATACAGTATCTAAATTATATCAAAATCAATTATAATTCAGGTATGAAATATTCATTATTATTATCATACCATACGGGTACGCCGTCTACTATTTCGCCGTCATCAAACATTTCCAAAATTATTCCTTTTCCTGGATTCCAGTTATCAGGCTGCATAGCGGCATTGTTTTTCTTATCAAAACCGGATGAAACATATTTTTTGTCATTCAAATACTTATATCTGCAGTCTTCAATATATTCATAACTCGAATATACGCCTTCAAGATAATTCCCGTCTAAATCACGGCTGCTCATTTCCATGAAACGGGCGTTCTCCTTTTTACTGCCGCCCATGTCCGCAAAACGGTCTTCTCCCACTGCTATATGGTCGCCCATATAACATTTATAAAATACAGAAATTGCTCCCTGCTTCCACGGTCTGCCTAATTTAACTTTGCCGCTGTTTTCCAGCTGTGATAACTCATCATCACCGTTTAAGCGGCAGCAATAAAACAGAAATCCCCTGGTCTGCTGTTCCGAATGCGAACCTGCGGTTATATATCCCCCATTTGGATATGCGCGGCTTTGAATATTGCAGTGATTAAACACTGCGTTCGCATCTCCGAATATAAAATCTACAGTTCCCTCAATATATGACAAAAGAAAATAGCATCTGGCTTTATCCTTAATATATAGTGTGTCCTGCCGCCCTATAAAACGGCAGTTGTTAAAGAAACTTCTGTCCGCCGAACATCTGACTGCCACAGCCTGGGTCTGCGCGTCTTTGCTTTCGCTCACAGTCACATCAGCCTTTCTGGCTTTGGCGGATTGGTACCAAGCTTCATTGCGCTTTTTAGTATCCAAATTTTTTTTCAGCAAAACGTCTGTTTCACTGACAGGCTCATATATATCCTCCTGCTCTTCGTCAGACTTGTAAATATTATATGAGTTTTCAAACGTTATATTTTGAGCTATAAAATCATGCGCATTTTCTGTAATCGTAACGCTGGCGCTGTTTTGCGTTCCCACACCGCTTATATATCCGTCAGATTTGACATATGGCTTTCCGTTCAGCAATGACTTTTTGCTTTCATACTCCTTTACCAATTTTGCAAATTCTTCATCAGAAGAACAATCAGCCGGATATTCCATTTCAGGGCTTAAATTATCATAGCTTTTATAATTTCTTGAAGCTCCGTAATAAAAAGTCAATAAAACCTCATTCGGCAGGTCTCTGTATTCAGGATTTTTTTCAAACGTCAAAAATGGCTTGTCTATCCAAATTCTTTCACGATACGTTCCGGGACTTATGTATATATACACTCTGTTTTCTTCACTGTCAGCTTCAGGCGCTGCCCGGAGAGCTTCTGAAACCGTTTTGTACAAACCAAATTCAGGGAAGGATTTCTCTATGGCTCCGTCAACCTGAATTAGTGTATTCTCAGAACTTTCAAACATACTTAAAACATGAACAGCGTCACAGCGCCTTGGAGTATCGCCGAAAAATGACACCATTGAAGGCTTTTGAAACGCACGGTAACAAATAGTGCCGATATCCATAAAATCAACATATTTGTCAGGTTCAAAAGAACCGTTTTCGTTCCCCTTAATAATCTTGTTCTGATAAGCAATTTTGACATAGGGATAGAACCAGTCGTCCTCACTCACATCAGAAAATTCAGGTTCTGTCCCTCCCGAAATCTCTGTTTTTTCGGCTGCCAGCACGGCCATTTTAACCAACTCTGCCCGAGTAACTCTCTCTAACGGCTCAAATCTGCCAAAGCCATCGCCTTCTATAACGCCTTTGCTTTGCCAATACTCAATATCACTGACAAACGTTGTGTTATTATCATAAATATCATTAAACACGCCGTTATCTTCAATATCGCCGGAAGCGCAAACCGCTAAACTTTGAAAAATAATAAATACAACCGCTGTTAACAGAATTGTCTTTTTCATAAAACACACTCCCTGCCCTTTTATAAATTAACTAATTTAAAATATTCTAACACTTCCACCAAATTAATTTTTTCTTTATTCTGCTTAAAGCTCCGCGTCCCCTTTGAACTATGGATTCTCTTTCCATGCAGGGCAGGTTGATAAGCAGTCCGCAGATATTCTTGGCCGCTTTTTGGAGTTCTCCCAAGGTCAAATCGCCGGAGCCTATAGCCCTAATGGTATTGTCCTTTCCGCTGTTATGCTCCGGATCGTTAACTACCATATAAATATCGGTGCCTGACCTGAGCATTGCGGCTGTATTTTCCTTTGTCGCCACATGACTGCCAATCTCATTCATGCTTGCCCACCAGTCAGTCATTATTACTCCGCTATATCCAAACTCGTTTCTTATTATTGTAGTGGTTAAATCGTAATTCGAGCCGCACCACTGCCCGTTCAACGGATTATAAGACGTCATTATAGCCGTAGGCTTTGAGTATTCTAAGGCATATTCCAACCCTTTTAAATATATTTCCCTTACCGCTCTCTCAGAGACTACGGAATTAACACGCTTCCTCTTTGTCTCCTGATTGTTTGCCGCCAAATGTTTCAGCGTTCCCATAACGCCCTTATCACTCAGACCATTTATTGCCGCCCCCGCCATAACTCCGCTTATATATGGGTCTTCGGAATAATATTCAAAGTTCCTTCCGCACAGCGGGTTTCTGTGGATATTCATACCCGGCCCTAGCAACAGGTCAATATCATTTGCCAGCATCTCGCCGCCAATACATTTATAAACCTCTCTAACCAGCGGTGTGTTCCAGGTACACGCAAGCATTGTTCCTATCGGAACCAGCGACGCCGCGTCACCATTGTCGAACCTGAGTCCGGACGGTCCGTCGGTTCCGGCGGCCACCGGAATTCCAAAATCCAAAAGCCTGCTTGAAACGCCGCCAAACGCACATCCCGTCCCGGGTCTTACTCTCTTGCTTCCCATTCCCTCGCCGCGGACTAAACAAGCCAAATCCTCAATAGTGAGCTGACCTATAAACTTATCCATGCTCACTTTTCCATTCTTAACATCCGCAAGTTTATATCCCTTATCAATAGTGAGTTCAACTCTGTCAGGAAGGTTGTCCTCTATCCTTTTTCTGATATCATATTCTCTTTGCGGTACGTTTACATAGTCGTACCCGCCTCCGGGCTTTCCCTTCATACATGTAAACTTTTGGTGCGGAGCCAGTGCTGAAACACATTTTTTAACTATCTTAGTTTCATTAAGCTTAAAAGAAAAAGTGCAGAACTCCGGGTCTCTGACATTTTTACCTATCAGAACCTTATACTCGCCCTTTTCCAGACAATAGCAGAACCTATTGTCCGCCCCTGTATGTCCTGAATCATCAAATGAAGACATACGGCTCATAGGAAACGAAACCGTCTTTTTATGACTTTCTCCGGGCAGCAGTGTTTTTGTCTTATAAAACGCCGCCAGCTGTATTTTGGGCTTATTGATTTTCCCTTCGGGCGGAGTAAAATAAACCTGAACAACCTCCTTGCCCGAAACTTTGCCAACGTTTTTTACTGCCGTCTCAAACTTTACTATATCGTTTTCAATTCTGAAATCAGCGCAGGTTATCTTAAAATCCGTATACGACAATCCAAAACCAAACGGATACTTTACCCTATCCTTTGCAAAGGTTTCAAAATATCTGTAACCAACATAAATATCCTCTCTATACAGATTTTCTTCCTTGCTGCCAAAATTCTCAGACGACGGATAATCGGTATAATTATTCGCTATTGTATCAGTCAGTCTGCCGCTGGGGCACTTATCACCGCAGAGTATATCAGCAACGGCTTCACCGCCCTCCTGTCCGCCCTGCCAGATATACAGAACGCTGTCGATATCATACTCGTCAACCCATTTCATATCGATTATATTTGACGTGTTAAGCAAAACAACTGTCTTATCAAAGACATCAGTGACGTTTTTCAGCATTAAATGCTCCTGCTGGGTAAGGCGGTAACTGCCTTCGCCGTTAAAATTGTCCTGCTCTTCTCCTGCTGTTCTGCCGATAATGATTAAAGCAGTCTCAGAATGCTCTGCTGCCTTAGCGGCAATTTCACTCGTCACTGTCATCTCTTTCTGAAAATGAGGTCTCGCGGCCCACACGCCCAGGCCTGTTGAAATAGGATTATTTTTTATCCATTCTTCATACACAGCCGCCAACTCTTCGTTTACCTTTATTTTCAGTTTTTTTCTCAGACTGTTTAATATGTCAGCCACATATAAAACATTAACGCTTCCGCCCGAGCCGGTTCCGCCGGTGTTATAATCCAGCTGGCTCCTGCCGAAAACCGATATTTTCGTTCCGGATTTTAAAGGCAGCACGCCATTTTCATTTTTAAGAAGAACAATTCCCTCCGCAGCTGCTTTTTGTGACGCATGCGACGTCTTTATAAGATTTATATTATTTAATCCTTGGTCAAAATCAATTTTTTTCAGCATATTTCTCACCCTTTGTTAACTTTTGCTATTTGGATAATTATATATTATTATATAAATTGTGTCAATTAATTTAAACCTCTAATTACAAACAAATTTTACTAAAAAAAGACTGCCCGTTTTAAAGAGCAGTCTCTGCAATAATTACTTAAATTAATAATTGTTCAATTGTCAGATATTCAATCATCAGCGCTTATTCTATTACCATCCAAACTGTTTGAACCTTGCCGTTTCTGTCGCCGAATGCGAGCCACATTGTATTAACCTCATCATCAATCTGCGGCACAACATAAGGAGCTATAGTTAAAGACGTGTCATAACCGTTTGAGTCTACCCTGCCGAAACGGCTGTAAACGATTTCATTTTCTCTCTGAACAAAAACATCGTCTGTGGTATTCAAGATACGCTGAACTTTATGTTTTATAACATCATAACCGTCAATATCCTGCGGACCTGTTATCACATAAGAAGATTCGTCCAAAACTTTATATTTCAGGTCTTCATGTCCGATAGGCGTATGATCCATTATTCTCATAGTACCGAGCGAATACTCACCCGATTCAACAATATATCTTACAACCCTGGCTGTATTCTTATCTATAGGGCTATCTGTCGGAATAGGATTTTCCGTTGCTGACGGCGGTTCAGTCGCCGGGGCTTCAGTAGGTTCGGGTTTTGTTTCTCCGCCGTTTATTATTGTATCTATTATTTCACTGTCTATAGTTTTAGCGTCGCCAACCGCAAATGTTCCGGTGCCGCTTGCTTCCGCTGTATCGCAGACTGTTAAGCCGTATATTATCGACTGAGCTGTAACCGTCACATTAGACTCAGGAGCGTAAATCATACCGTGAACAACAGACGTTCCTGAAAACTTCATATCACCGGTTGAATAAATGTTTCCGTTAAAGTCTATATTGCTGACGTTCACCTTTTTAGACAATGAAATAATATTACAGGATATCTTTGCAAAGTTAGAAAGATTTAAAACGTTTCCTGTATATACGAATGTCAAGCTGTCGGGATTTCCATAAACGCTGTTTGTTGCATTTATTAAAGAGTTAGAATTAGGATAACCTCCGCCGCCGAAAATGTCGTTTGTATAGATTATAACTCTGCCTCCGCCTTGAATTTTCAAAGCTCCTTTAAAGTTAACCTTTTCCGCTCTTATAATTCTTATCTCGCCTTCAGGAACATATATGTTCATATCAAGAGTATCACTTATTGTCAGTTCATTAAAATATGAATTTTCAGAAAGTGTATAATTAGACTGATAAGTATCGTTGTTTCCCCAAGAGCTTTGGCTCCACCCTATAGTTACATTGCGCGTTCCGTCATTATATTTACTGCCTTCAAAAAATTCGCTTCCCGGGATATTGTCCGTATCAAACCTAAAAGCTTCAAAGGAAGTATTATCAGGAACATAGCGTTCGATATTGGCCAATTCCTTAACATCATTATTTTTTAAATCAATTTCTGCGCCTTCGCCAATCATTAGTTTATCTGCTAAAGCTCTGCCGTCTATATACCAGTTATCCTTACCGCCGTTTGCATAAAACGGACCGTTTTTCACATATGCAGTACCGCCGTAGATTGAGCCGCTCGCAATAAACCGAGCCTCGTTTTCAACATAAAGCGGACATTTGCTGTCTGTCCCGGGAATATCATTTGTTACGCTTGCTGCAAAGACTGAGGTGACTGAAAACATAGAGATACCGAGAACAATTGTTAAAACAATACACAATAATTTCTTCATAATTTCCATCTCCTTATAAAACAATCATATTAATATTATTACCTGTAATAAAGCTGATAAACACTTTATTGTGGACATTTAAAAAGCTGCAATATTGTGAGCGTTTTTGCTCAAACATTGCAGCTAGACAATCATACTTCAAAAACAGAAGCTTAGACTCTTAACTTTGCGTCAGAAACTTTCATTTCCTTTGCCAAATATTAGATTAATTTAATAATTATAATGGGAAATAACCCATTCTTTATTACATTTTGATTTTATCACACATAAAAACCATTGTCAATACTTTTTTTACAACTTTTTTCCAGTTTTTTCTTATTTGTTAATTTATTATAACTGCGGCGGTTTCGCCGTCCCATTGAACATCGTTTCCAAAAGCTTCGGAAACTGCTCTGAGCGGAACATAGGTTTTGTCTGCTGTCAACCTCCCTGCTTCGCTCAGGGTAATGGCCTCACCATTTCTGTAAAGAATGCTGCTTCCAATCTGAATTGAAATAGTTATTCCATCTTTTGAAGCAATCGCAGTGCTGCTGGTTTCATCCCAGTCTACATCAGCGCCCAGCATTTCAAACACCGCTCTCATAGGAACCAAGGTGGTTGAATTATTCACAACAAAAGCCATAGGGTCAAAATTAACGTTATTTCCGCCGTATATTACATTAACAATTTGATAAAACGGGATTTCATTGTTATTAGCATATTTCATTACAGAAGAATGTTCATTCCCGGCTATCGCCGCCTGTGAAGCTCCTTCAAAAACGTCTTTATCAAACTTTGTATCATTGCCGTAAAATGCCGCAAGTTCTAGATTAGTGCAGTTTTTAAAAGCATTTTTACCTACTGCTCTTGTATTTTCGGGCAGAATTATTTTAACCATAGACGAACATCTATAAAAGGCGAGCTCTCCTACTTCTTCCACCCCTAAAATATTTATATCGTAGAGCTTCTCACAGCCAAAAAACGCTTTATCCCCTATTTCCTTTATATTTCCTATAGTTATTCCTGTCAAAATTTTATTATCCATAAAAGCGGATTCTTCAATTTCTGCAATATTTTCAGGAACAGTATATTCAGCGTTTCCCTTTCCGGGCGGATATGAAACCAAACTGTTTTCTTCTGTATCAAACAGCACGCCGTCAAACGACTTATATTTATTATTTGAAGAATTAACAGTTATAGATTCTAATGAATAGCACCAAAGAAAAGCTTTGCTGTCTATATCGTTAACATTTGCCGGAATCTCAATTGTTTCCAAAGATTTACACCAGGCAAAAGCCTCAGAATCAATTGTCTTAAGATTATCAGACAAGGTTATATTCTTTAGATTAGAGCACCAGCCGAATGCGTCAACACCTATTCTGGCAACCGTACTCGGAAGCACAATTGAAGTCACGTTTTCACACCAGCTTAAAGCATAATCGCCAATCCCGGTAACACCTTCTGATATATTGATATTCTTAATCTCTTTAGAATATGACTTCCATGGTATTGAAACTAAATCTTTAAAATCATCAATATCACCGTTTCCCGAAATTGACAAAGTCTGACTGCCGGAGTCATATTCCCAGCTAACGCCTGAGCTGAAAACCCCTGATGTTTCAGCCGCAAAAATTGAAACCGGAATCACAGAGAAACATAAAATTAAACTTAAGCATACTGCCATAATCTTTTTCATGTCATTCACTGCCCTTCTTTTGTAGTTTTAAATTTTTATTAAGTATTATTATTAATTTTATACCTGACGGCAGATGTTGTCAATATAACACAATATATTACAGACTATTTAACATCAAACCATACGGACAAATATTCATTTTCTTCTTCCGCTTCTGCTAAAACACGAATTAATTTTGCGCATAGTTTTTTATTATCATTTAAAAAATCCGACATATTTTTAAAAACAATCATAACTCTTTCACTGCCGCCTATATCGGATAGAACATCGCTCAAGGCGTCAAAATTATTTCCATAATAATCAGGCGCGTTCAGCCTCTCCGCCAAACACTTGTGCATAGTTTTTTTATTCTGTATTGGTCCGCAGTCGATTACTATTTCTTTCATTTGTCTTTTCTCCTATATATTATGCTCAATATAAAACTTTGCTAAACTTCAGAGAACGTTTCATAATGGTCGTTTGTATAATACACATGCCCATCGCTGGAATACACGATTCTCTCCGCTCCTCTATGTCCGCCGCTGTAATTTATATCGCACTCAAAGTATTTTACTCCCTTTTTAACCGGCAAAGTCTCCTCATAGTTTGAATATCTGTCGCCGCCGATACTTTTACCCGGAGCAACCTCCCATAAATTTCCTTTTTTGCTGTCCCAGCCCAAACTTTTGGCTTCGGATTTTGTTATAAAGTTTCCTGGCAGCTTTCCATACTTATGTATGTATCCCGCGACCTCTTCTTTTGAACTGTAATTTCCGTCCTCACGAATATCTATGCTTTTACTCGTGCTGTCTGACAGGTTAGACTGAGTCAGAGTACAGGAACTCAGAGCAAAACATAAAGAACATATAATTAAAACTACAGATAATAAAAGAGCTGTTTTCTGAAAAATTTTTCTTTTCATTTAAAAATCCTCCGTTTGTATAATCAGCTGAATATTATGGATATAAACGCGTTTAGAAATCCCATGACAAATCCAAGCAAAGCTCCGAGCCAAATTATAGCGTTTAATTCCTTTTTCATTATGGAAAACAACAAATCTTCAAACTCTTTAATATTGTATCCGTTTATTTTATCTTCAACAATTTTCGCAATATTAAGTTTTTCCATAACCTTAGGCAAATCATTTTTTACTGTTCTGATATATACAGACTGAACCGCGGACTTTATTTTGGGTATTGAATGCCAATATCTTTCAGCAATTTCACTGGTCTTTGTGTCCATAATCCTGCCGGTCTCATTTTTTATTAAGTCGCCTACTATTGCCTCCGAATTTTCAGAAACCATTTTGTCAATGGTCTTTCCAATAGGTTCCGCCAGGCTGTTAATCATATTGTCATCCACCAATTTGGCAAATGCGGCTTTTATCCTGCCCTTTTCTATATATTGATTTCTGATATTAACTATAACTTTTTTGGATATCTCAGTTCCGAAATTAAATTTTGAAAGTTTGGCGTGTATGAGAGCGGCTATATCTTCCTCTGCCTTTTCGGTCATATTATCAACCAAATCTTTATCAAGTTTCTGATAAAGCTCCTCACGGACAGTTTTCTCACTCAGTTTCATTTTATTAAACAGTTTTTCCACCAGCCCGGTTATACCTGATATTATACCGTCCGACAAAAGCGTCTTGTTTATGGTATCGTTGTCCAAAAGCTCAGTGCTGACAACTCCTCCGATAGTTTTCGCTATCCGCTCTTTTTCTTTCGGTATCAAACCGGGCGTAAACGGAACGCGCCGCTTGCCGATATATACAGGCTTCAGCGGCCTAAACAGCATTTTTATCGCAATATTGTTAGTAACATATCCGATAATAAGCCCAATAACCGGTCCGATTAAAAATTGTATATTCATTATAATTACCACTTTTCAATAAGGCGCACTGCGCCGCCATTCAACGTTTTCATTGGCAATAAAAGCTGTCCATTAAAATATTAAGCGAACACGCCGCATTTGCGGCGGGTTACTTCTTAACTCAGTTGTAAAAATATTTTATCATATAATTCTTACAATATCAAGGAAATTTCTTATTGAAATTTGTAAAAATTTGTAGTATAATTTGTTTTAATTAAAAAGGAGGTTGAATTATGAAAAAAATTATAGGCGAGTTCAAAGAATTCATAATGCGCGGAAACGTGCTCGACTTGGCAGTCGGCGTTATAATCGGCGGAGCGTTTAAGACCATCGTTGATTCACTGACAAATGACATAATTTCACCGATACTCGGCTTATTCGGAGGTCTTGATTTTTCAAGCATGGTTTTGTCTATCGGAGGAGTTAAC
The DNA here is from genome assembly GCF_002874775.1 of Monoglobus pectinilyticus. NCBI lineage: Bacteria > Bacillati > Bacillota > Clostridia > Monoglobales > Monoglobaceae > Monoglobus > Monoglobus pectinilyticus. Next base: position 765,063 of record NZ_CP020991.1, read on the forward strand.
CTCAAATATGGTTCATTTATTACTGCTATAATAAACTTTTTAATTATGGCCGTAGTTATTTTCATATTTGTTAAAATAGTTAACAGTGTGATAAGTTTCGGAAAAAAGAAACCTGCAGACGAGCCTGTTACAACCAAAGTTTGCCCATACTGCTGCACAGAAATAGACATAAATGCGACAAAGTGTCCTCATTGTACATCTGAACTGATAGAAATTGAACCTGAAACTCTAGAGAGCGGGGAGCCTGATGTTATATAACTCATTATAGTTATATAGTAAGGTATTATGACAAGTTGCCATATGTATATTCACGCTTCGCGTGAGATGGCAGCTCACCTAACGCGGTGTGCAAAAGCACACCCTTCCGATGTTCACTCCAAAACACCGCATTTGGGATAATAGTTTTAAAATAATAAATCTTATATAATGTGGTTTTGTAAGCTTCGGTAGGGCTGTGACCACACTTTTTAAGAAAAGTGTGTGTTATACATATGATTTTATTTTGCCATAACCTACAAGGTCATTAATATGTATATTCAATGAAGATGTAATCTGCCGCGTTAGGCGCGCAGTCCTGGAAAACTTTTTTATAAAGTGATTTATTACAAAATATTACTAGTATGTTCACGCTTCGCGTGAGATGGCAGCTCACCTAACGTGGTGTGCAAGCGCACCCTTGCGATGTTCACTCCAAAACACCGCATTTGGGACAATAGTTTTAAAATAATAAATCTTATATAATGTGGTTTTGTAAGCTTCGGTAGGGCAGATGAAATCTGCCGCGTTAGGCGCGCAGTTCCGGCAATTTTTATTTTATAACAAAGTATTCTATATATATTCACGCTTCGCGTGAGATGGCAGCTCACCTAACGCGGTGTGCAAGCACACCCTTCCGATGTTCACTCCAAAACACCGCATTTGGGATAATAGTTCTAAAATAATAGATTTTATAAAATGTGGTTTTGCAAGCTTCGGTAGGGCTGTGACCACACTTTTCTTAAAAAGTGTGTGTTATACATATGATTTTATTTTGCTATAGCCTACAGTGTCATTATTATGAATACTCAATGAAGATGAAATCTGCCGCGTTAGGCGCGCAGTCCCGGCAATTTTTATTATATAACAAAGTATTCTATATATATTCACGCTTCGCGTGAGATGGCAGCTCACCTAACGTGGTGTGCTTGCACACCCTACCGATGTTCACTCAGAAACATTGGTTTATATAGACACGCCGATTTGTATCATACCCACCCAAAGGGTGGGGGTCACACCCTTCCGATGTTCACTTAAAAACACCGCATTTGGGATAATAGTTTTAAAATAAATAATTTAATCGCTGACAAAATCAATATTGGTATTACCATTGTTATTTGACACACTTAAAATCTTTTCACCGCCCTTTTTGTCCGGCGGCAGATTGCTTTCCCCTTTTTTTATATTGCTCTCAACAGAATATTCATCATAACTTCCTTTAACCGAACCGTTTATATCTCCGTTTTTTGATTTTATTATTATACTATTTCCCGCATTAAGCTTATCAAATGTTGTATTTCCTCCGTTTGCAGAAATGGATATAGAATCCGTTACATTTAAACTCGGCAGCGTTATATTACCGTTTGACGTTGACAATGACAACGTTTTTAAAAACTCGCCGGGCAGCTGCACATATATTTTCCTATTACCGGCCGTCGTTTTTCCTCCAATATAATCCGGCCACTCTTTACTGTCTTCTGCATTCATATGAAGAACCTTATCATTGGAAACAAAAATACTATAATACTCCTTATCACTTTCAAAATAGTCAATATGTACTTGATTATCATTTGAAAACGTTATTTTTATTTCTCTATCCCGAACGTCAATATTTAATCCTGCTATCTCTTCTCCATTTAAAGTATAGTATTTTTTCTCAAAATTATCCTCGCCGCTCTCAGAACATCCCATTAAAAGAATTGCTCCAAATGTTAAACACATTATAATTACTATAACTTTTTTCATATAATTCACTTCTTTCATTAAACTTGTATTTTTAAACAACAATTTCTTTTATTCCAATAACGTTATAAAAAAATAATTGCAGACTTCATTGCTTTTTTACCCCCTCGTTCTTATCAAAATAATTTTTGATTTTTATGATTTTATTTGCTATAATAAATTATAAACCTTTGTGTTACACATAAGTCAAGAGAAAGTGTGAAAAAAATGAAAAAATATTTTTTAATCGGAGAAGCCGCCAAAATGGTTAATATGACAAGCGAGACTCTCCGCCATTACGACCGGATTGATTTAGTGAAACCGAGCAAATATGATGAGCAGACAAAATACCGCTATTATACACAGCAGGATATTATACGTCTGAACGCAGTTCGAGCATTGCAGATGATGGATTTGCCTTTACAGAAAATTAAAACTGTTCTGGAATATAACGACCTTGAAAAAATTATTAAATTTCTGACAGAAGCAGAAAAGAATGCCGATGAAAAAATAGAGACGCTCCAATACAGCAAATCAAAAATTCAATTAGCTAAAGCGGACTACGAAAGAAAACTGAAAGGACGGCAAAATATTCAAAATAATTTTGTATATAATTTTCCCGAACGTGTAATTATGCTTTCAGACACTATGGAGACGCCAACACTTGATAATCTTTGGAACTATCTCAGCCATTTTTATGATAAATTTGAGCCGTCGCTAAAAGAACAGTTTGCGTTTGAAGATTTGGCTGGTATCTATACGGAGAACGGAATATCAAGATTATTCGCTGTATGTATACGCCATGCGGATATAGAAGGATTAAAAATTCTGCCCGGAGGTAAATATTTGTGTTCTTATTGTACTGAAGAAAACAGAAAAATCATTTTAGACAAACTTATACAAACAGCCAACGAAAAGTACAACATAAAGCCTAAGTTTACAATACAGCAAATAGTGGTGTCCGGTATTTTACAATGGAATTATCAGGCTCAAATATATTTGGGTTAAGAAATCAAACTATATAAAATAATACTTTGACAAGAATAATCATAAATCTCTAGGCGCTAAATTTATTTCACATAATTTAATCAAAAAGGCAAGCACATTCTTCTTTTGAGCGTGCTTGCCTTTTCAATATATTCATTTTTGACATCCGGTTATAAATCGGTTAGTTTTCATCAGTATTTAAATAACGCTGTTTATCAAAATGATAACAATTAAAAACATATTGTAATTCTTAATATATAAACTACTCTTAATTTTTAATAATCAAACTGCTTTTAATTCTTTAAGATTTCATCAGCTCTGTTTTTTACTGTTCAACTATTTTTAAATATCAATTAAACAAACTGCTCAAAAACTTCATCTATGTATTCAGGTTCCAACTGAATCTCATTGCATATTCTTACAATCTTTTTTACTACCTCCTCATCCGGAGATATATCCGGCAGAATACTAATACTTTGCTTAACATAATTATTTATTTTTATCGCATAAGAATAATAGCTTCCTATATCCTCATGATAGTATCTTTCTTTTAAATATGAATATCTATAGTTTTCTCTCATTTTTTCTCTTGCCTCGCATTTTTATCATCTGTAATTTCATAACCGGACTCAATTAAATTATGAATAAACACCCCTATATCCATATCACATGCAATAGTTATATTTATAAAAGTTTCAAGCATAGGTATTCTTTTGGAGTTTTCTAAGTCTATATATTGTCTGACGGATATACAGCATTTTTCAGCCATTTGTTCCTGGCTCAGATTCAGCTCCATACGCTTTGAATATAACATTTTTCCTATATTTACTTTTATCAAATTCAATGCATTCTCCTCCAATCGACAATATATTCAATATTTTATCAATATAATGATTATACGTACATGTGAACTGTTTCAGATAATTTCTAAATTACAGAAATTTTTAAACAATAAACGCAGATTAACATGTTCAACAAACTTATTAATTATACTTTTTAAATGATAATCAATATTTTAACACTTTTGGAGAGCAAATAAATAAATTTGCACTAATTTTTATACCTTTTTTATATATTTTACATCAGCAAATATTTATATTATTCTAATATAAACTTTATTATAAAATTCATATTTGAAAGACGCATTCTGACGTTAAAATAAAACACAGTATCCGGCTCCGTATAAGATTTTGCACACTTTAAAAACAGCAGTTATTCAAACCAATTTTTTGAACCAAATATCCCGTTTTGTTTTTGATGAAATTTTTAAAAACCGTTTATGTCAATTAGTGACTTAAATGTGATGTATCATGACCCAACCTTCAGGTTGGGTGTGATACAAAGTGACTTGTTTTGCCTAATCTACAAAGTCAATTGCGGCTACACTTTTGTTTAAAAGTGTATGTTATATAAACAATGTTGTATTATGCAAACTATGATGCCAATAATTAACTTAGTTGTAATATAATAAAATACTTAGTTGTGGTTTAATGTGACCCCACCTATAAGGTATCACACTTGCCGAAGCTTGTTAAACACAATTTTAAAACTATTATCCCAAATGCGGTGTTTTGGAGTGAACATCGGTAGATGTAATTCCACCTGTAAAGGTAGGGTCACAGACATTGTAGGCTGTAAAGAAATGAGTATGTATGTATAACACACACTTTTTAAGAAAAGTGTGATCACAGCCCTCCGATGCTTGCAAAACCACATTTAATTAATTTTAATATTTTTTGTTATGATATATGACCTTAACATGTCTGTCCAATTTATTGCAGTCTTTATAAGTTGAATATATGACATTTTATATAAATCAACATCTGTGAAATTTATTAATATAAAATTTAATTATCACCTTTTAAACAGTTATTTATAAATAAAAATCATTTGTTCCAGTTTAAAATTATATAAATATAAAACATCAATAATACCGGCTTTTAAATAAACTTTATAATAAAACAAAACCTCCCGTGATATTTTCTATCATAGGAGGTTATTTCTTTATTTAAATTTTAGCTTATTCTGTTATCATATTTATAAAAACTTTTTAAATTATTTTGTCTTCATAGCAATAGCAGCCTTAGCCTTTTCAGCAATAGTCTTCGCATCAAGTCCATACATTTCAAGAAGCGGATACGGCTTTCCTGAACGGCCGAATACATCCTGAGTTCCAACCCTTTGCATCGGAACCGGCGCGTTCTCAACCAACACCTCAGCCACAGCACTGCCTAATCCGCCGATTACGTTATGCTCCTCAGCTGTAACAATAGCCCCGGTCTCCGTAGCAGCCTTTATAATAATATCCTTATCTATAGGTTTAATAGTAGCCATATTGATAACCCTAGCGCTTATTCCTTCTCCGGCCAGTATTTCTTTAGCCTCAGAACATGCCGGAACCAAAAGTCCTGTTCCTATCAAGGTTACATCGGTTCCGCCGGATAACTCTACTCCTTTACCTATTTCAAATTTATAGCTGTCGTCAAATATTGTAGGCACAGCAAGTCTTCCAAATCTCAAATAAACAGGACCATCATAGTCAATAGCGGCTTTAACTGCTAAATTTGACTCAACCGCGTCAGCCGGATTTAAAATAACCATACCCGGAATAGTACGCATCAAGCCAATATCTTCAAGACATTGATGTGAAGCGCCGTCCTCTCCAACAGAAATTCCTGCATGTGTGGCGCCAATTTTAACGTTTAAGTGCGGATATCCAATAGAGTTTCTTATCTGCTCAAAAGCACGTCCGGCAGCAAACATAGCAAAAGAACTTGCAAATACTATTTTGCCGCAAGTAGAAATACCGGCAGCAGTAGCCATCATATTTCCTTCAGCAATTCCAGTATTAATAAACCTTTCAGGATAAGTCTTTTTAAACCCGTCAGTTTTTGTGGATTTTGATAAGTCAGCGTCCATAACAACTATTCTCGGGTCGGCGCCGTATTCAACCAAAGCGTCTCCATACGCTTGTCTCGTAGCTATTTTATCACCAATATTATATTTCATTATTTGTCACCTCCAAGATTCTCGATATAAGCGTCAAGCTCCGAAATAGCCTGAGCATACTGTTCGTCATTTGGAGCTGCGCCATGCCATGCGGCCTGACCTTCCATAAATGAAACTCCTTTGCCCTTAACAGATTTTGCCAATACAAGAGTTGGCATTCCTTTTGTCTGCTTAGCTTCTTCTACCGCCGCTTTGATTTGTTCAAAATCATGAGCGTCTATATGGATAACGTGCCAATTAAAAGCTTCAAACTTTTTATCAATAGGCAAAGAATTCATAACCTTAGTTATATCGCCGTCAATCTGCAAACCGTTATAATCTAAGAACGCCGTAAGGTTATCAAGCTTGTAATGAGCGGCAAACATAGCGGCTTCCCAAACTTCACCTTCTTCTATCTCGCCGTCGCCCATAGCCGCATAGACGCGATATGACTTGTTGTCCAGCTTTCCGGCAAGAGCCATACCGCAGGCACAGCTGATACCCTGACCCAAAGAACCGGTTGACATGTCCACGCCATTAACATTTTTCATATCAGGATGACCTTGGAGATAACTATTTATATTTCTAAATCCTTTTATGTCCTCTTTCGGGATAAAACCGGCCTCAGCAAGAATACCATACAAAGCCGGAGAACAATGACCTTTTGACAAGACAAATCTATCCCGCTCAGGATTTTTTGCGTCTTTGGGATTTACATTCATTTCCTTAAAATATAAATATGTAAGAATATCAGCAACCGAAAGCGAACCTCCCGGATGACCGGCGCCAGCGCTGTGTACGGCCTCTAAAGCCATTTTTCTGACGTGAGCCGCATGAATTTTCAAATCTTTAAGCTCTGTTGAATCCATTAATATTTCCCCCTTGCAAATTGTTTGTTTTTTCCTATAAATTAGTTTAACACAACTTCAATAAATTTTCAACTATTTTTTATGACAGTTTTGTTGGTTTTTCACTTTTTTGCAAATATAAAACACATTAAAATTTCTATCTGGAAAACACCATTTCTGATATTAAATCAACAGAGCGTTCGATACCAAGCAAACCGCTGTTCACAGTCAGATGATAATTATGGCAATCGTCCCACGCATAGCCTGCATATTTTTTATGATATGCGTTTCTGTTTCTATCTATCGTCTTAACGGCATGCTTTGCCTCAGAATCTTTAGAAAAACCGTATTCTTCCTTTGCTCGTTTGATACGAAAATCCTTGTCAGCATGGATAAACACTCTATAACATCCGGGTTCATCCTTCAAAAGATAATCCGCGCATCTTCCAACAATAACACATGAACCTTTTTTCGCAATATCCCTAATGATTTTACTCTGAGCTTCGAACATTTTCTCCTCATTTGAATAGTAATTTTGCACTGCGAGACCGGCAAACGCCATATTAGCTCTGGGCATAGGTATTCCCCAAATAAGAGGACTGGAGACATGTTCTTCAAATTTGTCTATATAACCGCTGGCAAAACCGCTCTCTTTTGCAACCATGTCTATAAGATTTCTATTATAATATGGTATATCCAGTCTTTTAGCTACCTCTTCACCAATCTGTCTGCCTCCGCTGCCATACTCTCTGCAAATTGTGATTATAATCTTACCGTTTTTATTACTATTCATTTTAAAGCCTCCTATGCATAATTATAAACAGATTTCATTTTTTTGAAATAATATATAGTCATTAGAACTCCTAAAACCTCTGCAACCGGTATTGACAGCCAAACACCGTCTATTCCTATCACAACAGGAAGAAGCAAAGCTGAAATTACAATAAACACCAGCGTCCTGAAAAATGAAAGAATCGCAGAAACAATTCCATTATTAAGAGCAGTAAACATTGCTGAAGCGAAACCGTTAAATCCCATAAGCAGGAAACAGATTGAAAAAATTCTGAAACCTCTCACAGCCATATCATAAACGTTTGTTCCGCTATGTGTAAATATATTCACAAGAGGCCCGGCAAATAACAAACTGGCCGAAAATGTTACAATTGAAGCAACTAAAATTGTTCTTAAGCTAATTTTATATATCTTCTTTAAACGCTCACTGTCCTGTTTTCCATAATTATAACTTATTATAGGCGATATACCAAAAGAATAACCCATATATGCGGAAGCGAGAAGACCCTGGGTATAAAGTATTATCGTTATGGACGCAACTCCGTCGGAACCGGCCAAACGCATCAATATATTATTGAGCAGAATTGTCACCACCGCATTAGACAGACTGGTAACCATCTCAGAAGCTCCGTTTGAACAGCTTTTTAAAATAACCTGAATATCAAACTTAGGTTTTATAATATATATTGAGCCGTTTCGCTTGAATAAAAAGTATATAAACCCTACGACCGACGGAACAGAATAACCAATACCTGTTGCAAGAGCCGCTCCTCTTATCCCCATTCCCAAAACTGCTATAAACAAATAGTCTAGAATGATATTAACTATACCGCCTATAACTGAAAAAATCAATCCAAAGTGAGCTTTTCCGGCTGTAATAAATGACATATGAAATATCATACCGAATATAGAAACTGGGGTAAGTACCAAAATAGGTATAGCATAATCTCTGCAATATTCAATTATAGAATCATCTGCGCCTAGAAAATGAAGCAAAGGATTCAAAAATATATAGCATATCACCGCAATCAATGAACTTATTATAAACGCTACAACTATCAACAATGAGAAATTTTCTTTAGCTTCTCTATTCTTTCCCTCTCCAAGTTTTTTAGCTATCAGCGCATTTCCGCCTGAACCAAACATTGTTCCGATAGCCATAATCATCAAAACTATCGGCATAACGATGTTTACTGAAGAAAGTGCGTTGGTTCCGACTAATCTGGAAACAAAAACACCATCAACAGAAGAATATATACTCATAAATATCATTGAAATTATAGTAGGCAATGAAAATTTAATAAGCATTTTAAAAGATATATTTTTATCTAGCGCCTGATTTTGTTCCATATTTTCTCCTTTGATTAATTTATCTCGGGACAACCTCCCGGAAAAGACAGTATAACAGAATAATGCGGCTTTGTCCAGCAAAAAATTGGATAATACGGAACCAAGCGAAAGAGCCGAAACAATATGTTTCGGCTCTTTCGCAATGAATGGATTATATGAAAAACTTTAATTGCATTAAAGCAATTAACAATATCAAGCTCCGTACTCCGTCGGAGCAAGCGCCAGGGTAACTGTCAGATTACCGTTTCTGCATCTAACAGCATCAATAAAGTCTTTCTCATTAACGTCTTTCTTCATTTTAATACTATACATAACTTCATACAGCGAACCTAAATCAGTTGTCCTGACTCTGCTCATAACACTGGCGGTCGTATATTCTTTGAACAAATCATCAAGCAAACCCTGATAATCTAAATCCTCAGGAATAGTTACCTTTAATATTTTCTGAGCCTCAAAACTACTTGCAAAGTTAAATTTATTCAGCAGAATCATAAGTACACATAGTAAAACCACTCCAAGTGCACCATATAAATAGAATCCTATTCCAGCCGCAAGCCCTGCCGCCGCGCATAAAAGTATATACGCAATATCTTTTGGGTCTCCCGGTACGCTTCTATATCTTATGAGCGACACAGTTCCGGCTAAACTAAACACTCTTACCAAATTGTTTCCCACAAGCAAAATTACTAATCCCATAACTGCCGGTATAAGAACCAGCGACATTACAAAGTTTCTGTTTGGAACTACCTCGTTTGTAGTAATCATATATGTAACTGATATAATAAGACCAAATATAATGGCGGAAAACAAGGTAGCACAAGCTGAAATAAATGTTATTGATGTTCCGTCAATAACTGTTTGATTAAAAAGATTTGTTAAAGCTTCCATAGATTATTTCCTTTCAAAAATTTATATCAGGCATTTGCAGTTTTGTAACCCTTAGAAAAATTTTGTTCAAAATCTGCAGTTATAATATTTCCCGATTCCCTGACGGCACTGTATTTTTCTTTTGCTTCAACGTAGCTTCCTGCTTTTGCGGTAATACGCTTAAGCATAGGAGTATAAGCGCCGACTGACTTTTTAAAATCATATCCATATTTTGAAAAACTGCAAGGTATTATATTATAATTTGACAATATATCAGTAAGCCAAACAGGCATAGTTTTGCTTGTCTTAACTTCCATCAGCCATAAATCAGCGCTGTCAAGCAGAGGTTCTCCATAATCGCCTAACTCCAGCTCAAGGTCATAGCGCCTGGTTCTTAAATTTGTATCAAGAGATATCCTTAAATCAGGATTATCTTTTTCAAAATAGGCAACCCTGTCATATGCTACATATGCGGCAGGAACCAGTTTGTAACATTTCAAAAAATATTCTATCTCTTTAAGAACTTGTAAATTCATATATTCCTTATAATCAGGAACTTTTCCGGTTTTTATAAAATCATATGCTTCATTAAGATATAATGTAGTTCGTCTTTTATTAACAAGACCGTTAAATTTTTTCTTTATCTCTAAATAAACCTTGCCGTTTTCCTCGGGAACTCCATAACCTCTCAGCCTCAGTTTCTCTTTATAAACTGGCTTGCTTAGAGACCTTCTTACAAGCAAGTCATCACTTGTATCATAATATATATTGCTGATAGTGTATCCCTTTCCAACCTCGCTGTATGGATCTAACTCCATATATTTTTTGAGTTCTTCAGAGACTCTGAAATATGTTTTTGAATTCATAAAAAACTTTTTTTCAAATCTGTTAAAGACTTCAATTGCCATATATCCACCTCCAATCACATCAACCTGTTTAAATTTGATGTGATTATAATAATCTTATTACCTTAAATCAACCTTAAAAAATCAATTATTTTTTAAAACTTTTTCAAAATTGAAATATTAAAAACTTCTTTCAATAATATATAATATTTTAAGATTAATTTAAGACTGTTCTGCTATTATTCTTTTATTGATAACAGACGTACGTTATGTTATTATAAAAATATAATTGTGAATTTATTTATTAAATTCCAAAACGAAGGGACTAAAATATCATGAGAATACTTGTTGTAGAAGACGAAATACATTTAGCCGAAGCCCTTGTTCAGCTTTTAAAAAAGCAGAACTATACTGTTGATAGTGTGTATGACGGTGAAGACGGACTTGACTATGCAATGAGCAATATATATGATGTTGTCGTTTTAGATTTAATGCTGCCCAAAATGGATGGACTGAGTATAATAAAGAATATGAGGAAGACCGGAAATGATACACCGGTGATTATGCTGACCGCAAAAGGTGAAGTTATGGACAAAGTTAAAGGGCTGGACAGCGGCGCCGACGACTATCTTGCAAAACCCTTTAACACCGATGAATTACTGGCTAGAATACGAGCCTTGGGAAGAAGAAAGGGCGAAGTTACAACTCCCACAGGGTTGACTTTTGGTGATATTGAGCTTGACACATCAGCTTTAACTTTAAGCTGCGCTTCCAAAGAAATAAACTTAACCCTTAAAGAGTCAGAATTATTAGAATATTTAATAACAAACAAATCAACCGTCCTTTCAAAAGATATGATAATTGAAAAACTTTGGGGATTTGACTCTGAGGCTGAAGCCAATCACGTAGAAGTTTATATATCATTTCTTAGAAAAAAGTTAAAATATTTAGGGTCAAAAACTTCAATAGTTACAGTTAGAGGCGTTGGGTACTCATTGAAAGAGGAATAATATTATGTTTAAAAAACTTAGAAATAAATTTTTAACGCTTAATATGATTATGATTTCCATATTACTTGTCAGCGCGTTCTGCGTTGTTTTTATGATGACTTACAACAACATCAACACTGCCGTAAACATACAATTGGACAGAGGTATTTCTAATATTCAGCCCAAAGGCCAAAGATTTTTTAATCCATTTCAATCAGACCCAAACATGAACAGAAAAGAAATTTTTCCTCATATTCCCAATAACGAAGGTCCTGCGCCTGATGAGCCGAGCTCGCTTAAACTGGACTTAGACGGCAATATAATGCAGACGCGGTCGCCGTATGAATATGATGAGGAATTCTATACAACAATAAAAGATGACGCAATCAAAAGAATTAAAAGTAATAGTTCTAATAACAACACAAAAACTTCTCATATAATAAAATATGATGATTCCTATTGGAAATACCTAATCATATCATCATATGAAACAGATACAAGCGGAAATGAAATAGCTGTTTATTATCTTAGCATCTCAAATATTAATACTCAAATCGGAATGCTGCAAAAACTTATTATTACTTTATCGATTGTCCTTTTGGCTGCTTTAATTTTAGTATTCTTAATATGCTTATTTTTTGCAAACAGGTCAATAAAACCAATAGAAGACGCCTGGAACAAACAAAATCAATTTATTGCCGACGCGTCACATGAGCTAAAAACTCCACTGACCACAATTAATACTAATATTGATCTTCTCATGACGCATGGGGACAGCACTATTAATGAAGAAAAAAAGTGGCTGAATTATATTAAAGACGAATCCACTAGAATGGCAAAGCTGACCAATGACCTGCTTTATTTGGCAAAAGTTGACCACAGTTCTGAAAATAATATAATAAAATCCACTTTTTCATTTTCATCTGCTGCTGAAAATGTCATCCTTACAACCGAAGCTGTTATATATGAGAAAAGTTTAAATTTAGTTGAAGATTTGGATGATGAAATATATATTTCAGGCGATGAAAGTCAAATAAAACAACTGGTGCTGATTCTTTTGGATAACGCGATTAAATATACTAATCAAGGCGGAACAATAGAAGTGACGTTAAAAAAACTTGATAATAAAACAGCCAGATTTATAATTAAAAACACCGGGAATGGAATTCCGCCGGAAGATATATCAAAGATTTTTGACAGGTTTTATCGTTCGGACAAATCTAGAGACAGAAAAAGCGGAGGCTACGGCCTGGGGCTATCTATTGCAAAGTCTATTGTTGTTTCACATAAGGGAACTATAAAACTAAAAAGCGAACCAAATAAATTTACTGAATTTATTGTGGAGCTTCCAATCAGTCAACAGACATAAGTAATTTATATTGTGTACCCCAAGCTGATAGCAATTGATATAATATGAAAACAGTTTTAACCAAAAGCAGCAATACAACCGCCCAATTTCCGGCGGTTGCCTTGCATTGTTCAACTTTAATCAATTTTCTGCGTCTGAATAAGGCGATCAAGCACTTGAAAATTATGCAGCAAGTTCTCCGGTTTCATGCCATCAAATCCCCCAAAAACTAATTCATTTGTAAGGCTGCTTAATACTACATATCCGTCTTTAGTTGGAACACCTATGCTTAGTGTTGAACGGTCATAATCTAGTTTAATGCTAAATTTACTATAAAGATATATCTGCCACTCAAACTCAGGATAAGGTGAGTTGCTGCCTTTTATTTCACCAAATTCAATATTTTCTCCCCAGACTTGTAAAGCTGTTTTCTTTATTAAATCAATATTTTCTACTGCTTCCCAGTCTGTTAAGTAATTATTTAACATACCAAAAACCTCCTTCAAAGAATAAATTTGAGTCTGTAAGATTTAACGTTGACTCAAGAAATTCCCATTCATCTCTTAAAAATCCACCGCCAAGAGCACATGAATCATGTAAAATCTTATTAATGGATTTTTGGATGGATTTTGCTTTGGTAAGAAAACTATTGTTACAGTCATACAAAAACAGTTTTAGTAAAGCAAATTACAACACTCAAAAAATCTGAGTGCTGCGATTCTTTAGGCATTACCCTAAATAAAATGGCAGTCGTTCTTGCACATCACAAGCGTCTATGGAAAGCAATGTTACTAAATTCCATATGTCCTTGATACTTTTACCATAAAAAATATTGGCATTTACAAGTTGCTCAAATGAATCAAAATCATAAGCTTGTGAACCGTCTTCCACTAATCCAACCCAATATATAGATTTGTTAGTTTCCTCATCAATCATTTTTCCTAACCATGATGATTGATATTCAACACATCCATCAACACAAAACTCTATTTCAATGCAAGGGTCTTGTTTTTTAGCAACATCGTATGACATGATACACTCAAAATCTTTAAAACTAATTTTTTTCATATACATACTCTCTTTCTATATTATCTTGATCCATGTTCATGCGGCCATTCAGGGTGAGTTTTCGGATTGCCGTGGTTGGTCATATTTACATCTCATATTTGGTCACCGTTCTCTCCAAACCATCTGCGTGTTTTAATATTTCCAGCATCATCTAAAATATCTACACTTGAGTTTGGCTCACCTTTTAATCCTAGATTCTTTGTTGCGGTGTTATGATTCTTGTAAGGTGTAATATCCCATACACATTCTATTTATTTGACGTTACAGACTCCTCCACACAACCTCATACTGAGATATAATGAGCAAACAGTTTCACCCAAATGTACAACACAATACTTAATGTTGATAGTTAAGTTTTCTTTATATTTATAAATCAAACTACTGTCCACTTAAACATATCTTTAAAATCATTAAAACAATTTTCACAAATCCAATGATAATTGTCTATTGTACAGTACTCCATTTTTTTCATCACAAATTGTTTCATTGCAAAATTCACAATGCTCATGCTCCCATGATTCTGAATGTTTCTGGAAATATACATGTTTGAGTTGTTTTTCAAACAAATAGTTCATTTGATTAGTTAATCTCCAGTCATTTTGGTTTATCATTATTATAGTTCCTTTCATCTCTTTTACTTCATATGTTCCATCTTCAAAAATCCTATACCATGATCATTTGGCGCTTTTTATTTATAAAGTGGTTTTATTGGGAGTTTTACAGTAAAGAATGATATGAGCTGTTCTCAAGTGTCAATGAGCATCGCGTAATTGTATTTAAATAAAGTTTCTATTGAAAACAAATTCGTTGCTATTTTTATAGAAATATATCATCCTATATAGAACAATTATGTTTAGAATTTATCGTCCCTAAAAAGCTTCTCTACCTCACCCATTACTCTTTTACACACATGAATATTAGTTACACTATTATAATTTTGTTCAATGAATTTAAGTAAATAAAAAATATTCTCCATTTTTTGTTTATAATTAACTTGTTTATTTTTGTCCATTATTCGTGAAATCCATCCAACACTAAAGGACTCGTTTTCCTTTATAAACTTTACTGATATATCACTTGCTTCTTCATAACGTTCATAAAAAATGGAAAATTTGACTTTTCCATTAGAATATATTAAACAATAACTGTCTTCATCAATTATAATAAAACCTTTTTTAAATAGAAATTCAGTATTTTTTAATATAAGTTTTTTTTCATAATCATTAATTACCGGCATCATTATTTCCTCTATTATTATCTATTTTTATCATCTTATTTAGTTTATTATCAACCAAATTGTCAAGTATTTGATATCTTTGAATTAATGAGTATCAAATCAAATATTTATTTACTGATTATTAAATTTTGTAGTTCTAATCCTCTGTTCTTCTAATTCTGTTTCTTTAATAAGACCTTGGGCTACTTCTGACCCCAATTGAATATACTCGGATTTAGAATTACAAAATATTATCTCTTCTAAACGATTGACAGCGTTATGTAAAATATTATAATATTGTTTTGAACAAACATCAGGATAAGGTAATGTTTCAATTCTGCTTTGGAAATCTTGGATTGTAATCTTCCCTTGTGAAAACGCTTGACAAAGTTCAATAAGTTTTTTAAAAGAATTCATTTATTTCACCTCTATTTTAAGAATAACGTAACAGACAACCACTATATAAAATGAGGTTGTTTGTCTTGCGTCTTATTACTTATTCATAGCTTAATCTCACTTTAGCTTCTTCCAGTAAACCCAAAAACCAATCCACAGGAACTTCCAAGTTAGAGTCTTTCGCATACCATTGGAGAATTAACTAGCCATCAATTTTCCGAATGATTGCCACATCTTTTTCATTGTAGAGTATCTCTACGATTAAGTTGTAATCATCGTATGGATCGTTTCCAAAATCAGCACTCCAAACACCTTTTTCTTTCATTTCTATTCAATCCTTTAGTTTTTATTTTGTATACTTTTCCAAGAAACCTATAAATGTTTTACCATCAGCAGACCATCGTACTCCAGTTCCATCAGGTAACCGAACATCAAGTACATCTCCAAATACAGCCTCGTGATTATGTGTTTGTCATCCTAAAATAATTACACTATTTGTTCCTTCAATCCCGGAATGGATTTACTTTCAAAATATTATCATACTCTAATTCAGCCATTTCTGCATATTCCTTACCTATAGCATTTAAATACTGTAACTCTTTAGAAAACATTATACGCCGAAAATCTTGACCTAAAATCCGATTTTTTGCTTCATAAATAGCGGCCGCATCAGAAATTGCCCCCTTGATAGCCCAATAAGTTATTTTAGACAAACTTTTTGTGATGTCATCATTATATAGAATGTCTCTTTCTAAAACTCTATAATGATATCCATCTTCATCCGCAAAACAAAATTCACCTTGAATATCATTAAGTGTATTTTTGCGAAAAAAAGTGTTTAGAGGCATTGATATACCATCTTCATTCATCACTGGTACTGCTCTTGTATATAAAGATAAAACATGGTTTTCCAATGTTTTTGTATCAAATATTTCACTCATACTTTTATTTCCTCATAACTCTATTTTTTAATTATTTTGATATAACCATATCTACGTAATTCTCGAATTGACATAGGCAATTGATATTGTGTTCCACCACCCGGTTGATCAAACCATGGAGCACTTGTGCCCGAATTTACATCAAACGTTCCGTGAAACGGAGTGTTCAAACCGTCGAAGAACCCACAAATGTGTAAGGCAAAAAACAGTTTTTCGACAGTCATACACCCGTCCATAATGGACGAATGTATGAATTTGCTTTTCTAAATGCTCTTTACGATTTTTTCTGCAACTTCTTCACATTCACTTATTGGTTTTGTAAAAGTATTTAACCCAAAGCTATTCAAAAATACCTGATAAATAACATGAGCTAATTCTTTTGTACCCATTCCATTTTTATACTCGTTACAAATTTCTTGACTTTCGTCTAAATACTCATCTTTTGGGGCAAAAGGAAATAGACCTATCGGATCCCATTCATCAATTATAACATTTATTTCTTCTACCATTATATTTTCCTCCTATTCTCCAAATAATTGCTCGACAGTGTTTACCATATTTGCATCAAAGTCAGCTTTTGGATATGTAGTTACAAGTTCGCCGGCATTATTAAGCACAACAGCGCCTTCTCTGGTAATGTAAATATGATTTCCGCTGCTTTGTCTTAAAACCTTCCCGTTAGCAACCCAATCATCAGCCATATTTTACGTTTTTAATCTTTATTATAATATATTTTCACCGCTCGATTTTGTTGAGTTCTGTGAATAGCTACATTACTGAATTTAGGGTATTGTATTGTCTTGAAAAACAAGCAAAAAGATAATGCAAAGCATCTTACATGAGTTCTGCTACGACAACATTAACCCAAACGAGCAAATCTTTACAAGAAACTCGGAGTACAATAAAACCTTCGTCTTGTGTGCGCCAATGAAGAAAAGTTACTGAAATGCTTGAATTCAGAAAAAAAGAGTTGTTTGTAAATTTCTCAAAAGCACAAGGTGACTTGCACTGTATATCCATTGCTGATGGTTTTGTTTACAGATTCTGCTTGGATATGTGGATTGCAGTTGATATAATTGGTAAACAGTTTTAACCATGAGGACAACACAACACCTATATATTTGTACGTTGTGTTGTGGTTAAATAAACTAAATTGTTAAAGATATATCATCCCTGAATACAGGTTTAATCCATAAAGCTTTAATTTCACCCTGACTGTTTAATGTTGCAATAGCATTTTCAATGAAATTAACATTAATAGTTCCTTTAAAATCAGGATCTCCAACGCAAAACCAACCAGAGCTAGAGTCAAAGAACATTTCCCATTCATCGTCCCTATTATCAAGCCTCTTAGTTCCCCAATCAAATACATCTAATAGACGTAATGCACATTTATGAGTAACTTTAGGTATATTCAATTTTATGGCTTTCCAAGATTGATATGGTGCAAGTCCAAATATTTGATTAGCACACATATTATTTACATAGTTAGTATCATCAGAATCACCTGAGACAAAACCAGTTTGAATGTATGTGCACAGTAGCGTTATTTCAGAATTCTTCTCAGGATAAGTATCCATTCCATTTTCACTTAAATTATAAAACACATAGCCATCAGCCATTGGTTTATTTGTATCAGCACAAAGTCTAATCATTTTATACATCCTCCTTTTTAGTTTGCAATAAAGTTAAAGTGCACAATTGTATTACTGTTTAGATCGACAACCAATTCCTATGTACCGTTTGCATCTCTAAAACTGCCTGGTACATCCCAACGTAATCCATTAGGCAAATGTGCGTCTTTTATAGGTGTACCGCCTTGCATTATTTCATCAACTAAGGTATTTGTACCATTAGTATCAATGTATGGTCTTGCCGGTTCACCTTTGTATTTACCATGTTTAACATAATCATCCATGTGGGATTGAACAGTACCACTATTTTTCAAATCAGATACTTTAGGAATCTTACTCCCTGCGCCTTCGGGCTGAGGGACGTAAGGTTCCGGAACAAATGCGATTTGAGGTTCTACAACCGCTATGTCGCCCATCATTGAACTTGCGTATGGCAGACTCATAAATGCGTTGAGTGACCCTTCTAATCCTTTTATTAAGCTGTCTTCAAACTCAGCTTCTGTTCTTGCAAACATCGCATTTATGTAATGATACAGAGGTATGTTTCCAAATAATTCATCAATGAAGTCTTCTACTGTATCATTTGTGTTCGGGTTATTTTCTTCCTCGTAATAATCAATTAACTTGTTGTTCATTTGTTCTGCCAAAGTGTACCTTGAACTCGGCGGCGGCAGTGTTTCCTCCGCTTTGTGCATTTCTTCTATAAAATGCGATACGGCAGATTTTCTTGCTTTGTCTCCCAACTCATCATAGTTCGAAAACATTGCAAAAGCGAGGGCTGCTCCCTTTTCAACATAATCATTTTCTGCCTGCATAGAATACGGCGCTGACGACAGTGTCAGCATCTTCTCGAATATCTCAGAAATATAAAACAAGTCATTCTGTGATTCAAAAGAAAAATCAGCGTATTTTTCAAGCATAGCGAAAATTGCTGATAAATCAATGATTAAGCTTCCGCCCGCCGCTATGATTTCCGCACAACGCCAGCCGTATTTGGCGTTCGGGTCCTTAATTGGACGACCGCACCGATCACATCGGTTCTGACTCAATTTATCATCTCCTTTATAATATCATATTTTTTTAAAATATTCAATTCATACCAATAAGTCTGAATTGATATTTCTATGATATACCAAAGGAAGTGACACAGCGTGACCTTATCGTACATTCTGCAAAAAGTGCAGAGATAAAACTCATTTCTATATACTGTAGAATTTTATAATCACTAAATCTATTTGCAAATTTTAAATGAGTAAAAACTCCTAAAAATAAAATACCCCGGCTTGCACAAAAAGTACAAACCGGGGCAATATATAAAACGTTATATCTTTTACATAAATATATAAACTCAATTAAATTTCAGCTATATTTTTAATGCAAAGCACCCTGTTCTACTACGACAATATTAACCTAAACGAGCAAACCTTTCACTCGCAGCACCGAATACGATAGAATCCTACGCACGTTATGTGACGATGAGAAAAAACTTCTCGCTTGCTTAAATACAGAGGAAAAAATTTGTTTGAGAATTTCTCAAAAGCACAAAGTGACTTGCGCTGAATCTCCATAGCGGATGGTATTGTTAACGGGTTATGCTTGGGTATGAGAATTGCTGTCGAGGTAATGCAAAAACAGATTTAACATTACTTAAGCAAGAAGTCCTGCAATGCAGTACTTCTTGAGATTGCATATTCAATCCACTACATAAACATTGAATGGTTTTGCTTTACCTCCAACTTGATATTGCTCTACTTGGCTTTGCCACCACGGCAAAACATTTTTTTCAAAAGATTCTATGATGATTTCTTTTTTTCGCAAATCTCCTGACATAAAGATATCAAAATTGTTGATAATGAGTGCATAGCCGTTTGCGTTTAACCAACTTAAATCAGTTATCCAATCAAGATATCCATCGATACTCAGTCCATTTACATGCATTTCTATAATGTTGGCAGGGAATTTAAAAACACGTTCAATTTCATCTGCATAATCTTGCCATGTTGAGATGTTGTCACCATCAATCTCTGCAATCCATGTATTGCTTTTACTATTAAGCTGTTGTTTAATTGAATTTAGTTCATCTTTTGTAATTTGATATATTCTATTTTCCACATTAAAACCTCCTCTACTTTATTTTTATAAATGGTGGCAATCCCGTTGGACTTACACTCTGACCATAATGACTATCAGTATAGTATATTGACCCATCACTGCCAGTAACAAATCGCGATGCATCTCTACCAATTCCAGAGGTGGGTGGGTTAACGTCGAATTCTTTATAGGTTATCGAATTACCTCTGCTATCCATGGTTGGCAATTTAAAATCATAATTATCATATACTTTTCCTGCTCTTGTACCCGATGCTTGCCCCGAATAATTCCCTTTCCAGCCATTTTTCTCATAACCTTTATAAGCATTTTGTGCATTACTCGGCAAATCATCATAGTTCCCAGTTTTTACCTTCCCCGCGGCCTCAGGCTGAGGGACGTAAGGTTCCGGAACAAATGCCATTTGCGGTCCTACGACCGCTATGTCGCCCATCATTGAACTTGCGTATGGCAGACTCATAAATGCGTTGAGTGACCCTTCTATACCTTTTATTAAGCTGTCGTCAAACTCAGCACCTGTTCTTGCAAACATCGCATTTAAGTAATGATACAGAGGTATGTTTCCGAATAATTCGTCAATGGTGTCTTCTACTGTATCATTTGTGTTCGGGTTATTTTCTTCCTCGTAATAATCAATTAACTTGTTGTTCATTTGTTCTGCCAAAGTGTACCTTGAACTCGGCGGCGGCAGTGTTTCCTCCGCTTTGTGCATTTCTTCTATAAAATGCGATACGGCAGATTTTCTTGCTTTGTCTCCCAACTCATCATAGTTCGAAAACATTGCAAAAGCGAGGGCTGCTCCCTTTTCAACATAATCATTTTCTGCCTGCATAGAATACGGCGCTGACGACAGTGTCAGCATTTTCTCGAATATCTCAGAAATATCGAACAAGTCATTCTGTGATTCAAAAGAAAAGTCAGCGTATTTTTCAAGCATAGAGAAAATTGCTGATAAATCAATGGTTAAGCTTCCGCCCGCCGCTATGATTTCCGCACACCGCCAGCCGTATTTGGCGTTCGGGTCCTTGATTGGACGACCGCACCGATCACATCGGTTCTGACTCAATTTATTATTTCCATTATAATATCATACTCTTTTTAAATATTCAATTCATACCAACAAGTCTGAATTAACATTTCTATGATATACCAAAGGAAGTGACACAGCGTGACCTTATCGTACATTCTGCAAAAAGCGCAGAGATAAAAACGGTTTTTATATACTGTAGAATTCTATAATCACTAAATTTGTTTGCAAAATTTAAATAAGTAAAAACTCCTAAAAATAAAATACCCCGGCTTGCACAAAAAGTACAAACCGGGGCAATATATAAAACGCTATATCTTTAACATAAATATATAAACTCAATTAAATTTCAGCTATATTTTTATTGTACAAAATTGATATTACACTATACGTTTGGAATTAACATATTCACGCCAATCCAAATCACCATTCTCAATTCCCATGATTAAAAGCTCAGCCGTAGCAATATTTGTAGCAAGCGGCACATTATGAACATCACACAAACGATACAGTGAATCAATATTTGGTTCATATTTCTGCTGCGTCAACGGGTCGCGGAAAAACAGCACGGCGTCAATTTCATTATACGCAATACGCGCGCCAATCTGCTGGTCTCCTCCGTCAATCCCCGGAAGAAAACACTTTACCGGCAATCCTGTAGCGTCCGCAACAACAGCACCGGTAGTCCCAGTAGCACAAATATTATGCTTCTTTAAAATAGCACTGTATGAAATACAAAAATCAACCATTAAATCCTTCTTCTTATCATGAGCAATAAGTGCTATGTTCATTTCCTATGCCTCCTATATAAATTTCTAAACAATCTTTATCTGCGTCATATACTAAAATTTGCAATATCTTATACGGCACACTGCATCTGTCTTATAAATATTGATTCACCACAACCAATAAAAATGCAATACCAACAAAAATATAGTACCGATAAAAAATCATTACAAAAATACAAACAGGGCAATTATCTATACAAATTCAAAAAAATAACTTTCATCTTTTCAAATCCCTGCATTTAAAACTATACCACAACATTCACAAAAAGTAAAGTAGTTTTTTCATAAAATTATTAATTTTATTGAATTATTTTCATATAGGCGTCAAATATGTCTTTTCCAACCTGCGCCGCAAATGAACTGCTGGCGCCATGCTCTATTACCACGGCAACCACTATCTGAGGATCGTCGTATGGAGCAAAACCTGTAAACAAGACATTATCTTTTCCGTCAGACACCTCAGCCGTTCCGGTTTTACCTCCGACTTTTAACTCGCTGTTACCAAACACTTTTGCGGCAGTTCCATCTGCGACAACCTGTCTCATACCTTCTTTTACCGCATCAAATGTTGAATCGCTTATCGGATTATCTGAAATTACTTCCGGCTCTTTTTGCATTATGACTTCACCGGTATCATAATCCGCAACCTCTTTAATTAAATGCAGTCTATAACGTTTTCCTTTATTTAACACTGTGCTTATATAACTTGAGATTTGTGCCGGAGTGAAAAGATTATCAGACTGGCCAATCGCTGTCTGAAGAACATCACCGGGATGCCATTCTCCTCCTGCAGCTTCTCTTTCCTCAGGGCTTGCAACCGTGCCGCTGCTCTCAGCCAGCTCGATTCCTGTCGTCTTTCCAAGGCCAAATTTATCACAGTATTCATCAAGCGCTTCTATGCCCATTCTTCGCCCGATATCGTAAAAGAAATAGTTACATGACACGCCTATAGCCTCCGAAACATTTATTGTGCCATGTGTAACTCCCTGAGACGAATATGCAAGACATGTCGGCTGATAATCTGAATAATAGGTGTACTTTCCCCTGTCGGTTATATAAGTGTCAGGGTCTATTAAACCGGTTTCCAAACCGGCAACAGACGTCAAGATTTTAAATGTAGAACCCGGAGCGTAAGTTCCATTCAAAGCGCGGTTAAAAAGCGGATTAGACTTTTTATTAACCAGCTCCTCATATTCTTCATTAAATTTTTCAGGGTCATAGTCAGGATACGAAGCTATAGCCAACACCTCTCCTGTGTTTGGATCCACAGCTATCGCTGCACCTGCCCCATTATCTCCGACCGCTTCATTTATCCGTTTTTTCAACGATTTTTCCGCCGCCTCCTGAAGCTCGGCGTCAATCGTTAGCTCTGCATAATTTCCGGCTTTGGCAGGTTTAACATCTACCACGTCTCCATATCTGCCGTCAGACGTCATTCTAACCTTTTTATAACCGTCAGTGCCTTTGAGATATGGTTCCAAAACAGCTTCCAATCCGTCTTTTCCAATTATGTCGTTCATGCCGTAACCGCTGTCTTTTAACTTTTCATACTCCTCCGCATATATTATACCTGTTCTGCCTAAAATATGAGCCGCCATATTTCCTTTTGCATAATTTCTGATAGTATCGGCTATTATATCAGCAAAACCGGTTGGATAATACGTCTCTTTGATTTTCTGAATGACTATATTGCTTACATCTGTTGCCAAAACAAACGGATTGCTGCCGCTGAATTTTCTTTGCTCCATTTCATATCTGACAGCCATAATATCCAGCTTTTCAGTTTCATTGAAATCATCAGAAATCTCATATTTTTCCGCATAGTATTTTACTATTTCTCTTAAAGTGTTAAATGTATCGACTTTATTTTGGCTTTCCCACTCAGCAATATTTTTTGCCGTATCCTCTTGGATTTTCTTTTCTCTATCCTTTTTTTCTTCATCTGATTCTTTATTTTTGTTACCATCAGCTGAGGAAACTGCTGAATCGGATTTTTCAAAGTTATATTCAGGTATCTCCTCTTCCTCGTTATATTCTATCGGGAAAGTTGAGGTATACTCATCTCCATTTTCGTGAAGCAGTTTTACTATATCGTTTATATTTTTATTTAACTCTTCTGCAGTAATATCAGTTTTAAATATCTGAATGCTGTATCCGCTCCTATTTTCAACAACCGGAACACCATTCCTGTCAAAAATCTCTCCGCGCGGCGCTTTTGTAGCGTATGTTCGTATTGTGCGGTTATCAGCCTGTATCCTATACTCTTCGCCATTCACTATTTGCAGATTAAAGAGCTTTATTATACAGCTAATCGCTAAAACAGCGACAATGGCGCCGATAATTATAGTCCGCCTTGTAATATCGTTTATTTTCATCTATTATCACCAAAATTTTATCAATACTTTTTTATCTTAAACCAAACAAGTGTCTTTTCTATAAACCACAGCATAGGCAAAACCAAAACAGCATTCAAAACTGTTTCTATAAATATAATCCTCACAGCAGAAATCCACACAAAGGAACCTTCGCAAAACATAGAATATGGTATTAGATAAATTATTTCTGCAGCTATTGTGGCTCCTGCCGCCATTGCAGAAAAAACATAAATGTTAGGACGACCATAAAATCTGTCGCTTACAACAGCAGAAAAATAGCCTATAAACAAATAAATAAGCATATCGGTTCCTATAAATCTCCCAACATATATATCATAAACCAACCCAAATAATATTCCGCAGAGCATTCCCTGCATTCTTCCGCAAAAAAATCCTATTAAGACAATAAATAATAGAAAAACATTTCCGTTTACCCCAAACACAGACAAAGCATTTATAAGCGCGGGCTGGAGGATTGCAATTAATATTAACCAAACAACATGATGTAACAGTTTCATATATATCTCCCTACCTGCTTATTAATCTTCATTTTCTTCATCCAAGTCTTCAGAATCACCTGACTTTTTTGACTTTGAGGAATTATTATTTTTACTTGAACCTCCTGAATCTTCATCTTCTTCATCAGGCTCAGGACTCGGACTTGCAGACGCTCTGTCGTCAATTTCTTTTTGTTCCTGTTCCGCTCTCTCCCTTGCGGCTTTCATATTAGCATTTTCTTCATCAGCAACAACATCCATATTGTTTGTTACAACAAATACCTGTCTGATATCACGAAAATCAACGCAAGCATTTACAACCGCATATCTGGTCATCGTAACCGTATCGTCCTTAATTTCCGCGACTTTTCCTAATCTGAATCCTGCCGGAAAAACTCCGCCGAGACCTGTTGTGGTTACGTAATCATCAATTTCAATATCTGTGTCGCGCGACAAATATGACAGCTTAAACTGTCTGTTATATCTAAGCTCGCTGTCACCTTCAACAACCCCCAAATCTTTAGAGCGTTCCACCATTGCTCCGGCAGAAAACCCAGGGTCAATTATTGTTTCAACATCCGCCCAATTCGTACCAACTTTAGAAATCTTTCCTATCAAAAAACCATCGGAAGATATAACGGTTTGCTCCACTTCCAATCCACTGTTTTTCCCTTTATCTATTGTAAACCCGGAAAACCAGTTTGAAGGCTCATCAGCTGTCACATTTGCGGCGGCCAAATCTAAATCGGGATTATTCTGTCTTAGTTCGAGCATTCGCTTAAGCCTGTCATTTTCTTCTGCCATTTCAGCATTTTCATTATTCTGTTTTTCAAGTTCAGTATTCTTTTTTGACAGTTCATCCGTCTTATTTCTCAGTTCTTTTAACTCACCTAAACAATGAGTCACATCATATAAACCACTCCCAATATTTCCAAAAAACTTTTGAACAGGGGACGTGGTTGTTTTTATTGCATCTTCAACAGCAGTAGAATTACCGCTGTTGAAACCTAAAAATATAAGTAAAGCCACTACCAAAAGCGTACATCCTGATAGGATGAGCGCCATTTTATGTTTATTAAAAAATTTCAAATTCTGCACCACCTGAGTTAATAATTCTTTCTTCTGGTCGCCTGCGTCAGCATATTTCTAAATCCGCCTTTTCCTGCCATAGCTGTTCCCGCCCCTTTTGCGACACAGCACACAGGGTCTTCAGCTTGATAAACATTTATGCCAGTAGCGTTTTTTATAAGCTTTCCTAAACCGCGCATATTACTGCTTCCGCCTGTCAACACTATTCCGGTTTCTATTAAATCAGAAGCCAGTTCGGGAGGAGTTTCTTCCAGGACACAGCGCACAGCTTCCAATATAAAGTTTATATCATCGCGCATTGCAGAGTTTATCTCGTTCGCACTAATCGCAACGCCTTTAGGCACTCCGCTATACATATCCTTGCCTTTTAGCTCTACAACATTAGTAGTGAGCCCAACCATTGCAGCACCCAGCTTTATTTTTGCCTTTTCAGCTGTAGACTTTGCAATTTCAACGTTATATTTTTTCTTTATTAATTGAATAATATCATTATCAAGAGCGTCACCTGCTGACCGTACTGATTTGGAAACAACTACGCCGCCCAATGATACAACAGCAACTTCTGTCGTTCCGGCGCCCACATCTACTATAACATACCCCTTAGGCTCGTTTATATCGACTCCTGCACCTATTGCGCCTGCAAGCGGTGATTCAATAAGATATACCTCTTTTGCACCGGCTGATATTACGACCTCTTCTATAGCTCTCTTTTCCACGTCTCCAATACCTGACGGAACACTTACCGCCGCCCTTATTTTTGAAAATACATTGTTTAAATTCTTGTCCAGAAACTTTTTAAGCAGGCCAACCGCAACATCAAAGTTTGTTATTCCTCCGTCTTTAACGGGATTTAAAACAGACAAACTGTCGGCCGTTTTTCCAAGCATATCTAAAGCTTCGGTTCCTACGGCAATTACTTCACGGCTCTCACCTCTGGTAACCGCAACAGTAGGTTCGTCAACTATAATTTTTTCTTCATTCGCATTATAAATTTGAGTACTGCTTGTTCCAAAATCTATGCCTAAATCAATCGCCATATATATCCCTCCTGAAAGTTATATAAAATCAGGTATTTATATCAAATTTATACCAAACTCTTCTGAAAGTATTTCTCCTAATCTGCATAGAGGCAGACCAACAACATTAAAATAATCTCCGTTTATAGACTCAACAAACAATCCGCCTATTTTTTGAATACCATATGCTCC
Organism: Monoglobus pectinilyticus; assembly: GCF_002874775.1. Lineage (NCBI taxonomy): Bacteria > Bacillati > Bacillota > Clostridia > Monoglobales > Monoglobaceae > Monoglobus > Monoglobus pectinilyticus. The sequence goes on from NZ_CP020991.1 coordinate 792,402, forward strand.
GGCTTTATCCATTGGTTCACCGGATCTTATATAGTTTTCTATCTCTTTTTCGCTCAAGTTTCTGAATTTTACGCCTGTTGAAACAAAATCACTTACCTCTTTCCCGCTCTGAGTTTCAATTACAGCAAGACCGGTATACACAGTATTTATTCTGCCCGAAAGAGTCAAAAGCATGTCCTTAGCTTCTATTTCATCGTTTGGTTTGCCCAATATCTTTCCATCAATTGAAACGACTGTGTCCGCTCCGATAACTATAGTGTTTTCACCGGATTCAATTCCTGCGGCTATATTTTTTGCCTTTTGCATCGCCAGCCGCTTTACGGTGTCGTATGGTTTTTCGCCTTCGATCATTATTTCCTCAGATTCATCGGCAATTATTTCAAAATCAAGTGAAATGTTTTCTAAAATCTCTCTTCTTCTCGGAGAAGCGGATGCTAATATAAATCTCATATTCAACCTCTTAAAACTAAATTATTATATTTAATGTGAACCTAAAATATTCCTTTATAAAAGTGCATTCTTGTAAACTCTTCCGGTCTGTAATTTTCACCGCAAAGATAGGCTTTGCAAATTCTTTTAATTTCATTCGGTGATTCCACAGTAAAGTTTAAATTATACATTTTAATATTATAACATTTCAGCTCTTCCATCTTGTCTGCCATAAATGTAGGACAGCTGTTCAGCAGCACACTTCTGCAATTTGTCCCATCTTTTATAACCGGAAACTTTTTTCCCAATCTGTCAGTAATACAGCCAATACTATTACACTTACAAGAGTTGCTGTCCAAATTTTTAAGAATACAATTCTCAGTCAGCATTAACGGCTGATAACCATAGACGCATACTTCTGTCGGTATATCTGAACCCTTTGCTATATCCCTTATCTGAGGGATACTCAGTTCAGGTGACAGCATAACCGAGCTAAACCCCATTATAACAGAACACAATTTTACTGAATTACTGTTTGTAATATTCATTCTGTAAGAGCCAAAAATTTTAAAACCATCAAAAATTCTGCGGTATTCAGATATATTGTGTACTCTAATCTTATTAAATCCCAAGTTAAACAGCCTCATTATAAAATCAATATATTTTTCATACTCAGAATCATGTATTATTGAAGGAGGCTCTATAACTATCCTGTCTTTATCAGAGATAAACCGTTTATAATCTTCCCCTAATAAGCGAACCGGCACATATATAAGTCTAAAAATTTTCCCTGTCGATTCTTCAAACTCCTTAACAGCAGTGAACTGTTCATATGAAAATATTGAAGCTGTCATACCGCTCAAACTGCTGTCGCATCCAGCAGAATGATTTAAAGATATAGATTCATTTCTATTTTGTATATCAATGCTGTCAGACAATATTTCATCTTCAATCATTTTCAGCGCTTCGCGGCGGATGTAGTTTAAATCTTTAATTGGAACATACGCTCTGCCGGTGACTTCAACCGATATTGAATCAAATATGAAGACGCTGCCTCCGGTCTTTGAAATCTGCTGAATAACCCTTTCCTTCTCAGTTGGATTTGAAGACGCCGCTTCAACAGTATTATTCGACCTCACCGTAATTGTCTTATTTTTATATAATACAATAAGTTTAATCTTTTCACCTACAGCAATATTTACTTTGGCTGTCAGATGAATTTTAAATTTATCTTCCCTATCCTTGATTTCATCTAAAATTTTTGTTTCTAAACTGCTCGTTTCTTTTTTATAAGGATTGTCCGGTTTATTAAAAGCAAACATTGCTCTGCCTTTTTTATTATCAAAATATCCGGAACTCAGACCTCCTCTAAAAAATATCCTGTTTAAATCGTTTATCTCTGATTTAGATGGCTGCCTGCCTTCTTCCAGACACTTTTTATAAATCTTCGTTACGCATCCAACATAACTCGGACCTTTCATTCTTCCTTCAATTTTTAAAGAAGTAACTCCGGATTCTTTTATATCGTCCAATCGTTCAATCAAAGCCATATCTTTTAGACTTAAAAAATATTTTTCTTTATTCTCACCCGACTTATATAACTGTCTGCACGGCTGGGCGCATCGTCCCCTGTTCCCGCTCCTGCCCCCAAGAGCGCTGCTCATAAGGCACTGCCCGGAATACGACATACACATAGCGCCGTGAATAAACATCTCTGTCTCTATACCGCAATTTTCCGATATATATTTTATCTCTTTAAAAGAAAGTTCCCTGGATAGAACCACACGGTCAAAACCTAATTCCTTAGCCGCCAAAGCACCGCTTAAATTATGAACAGTAAGCTGAGTGCTGGCGTGAAACTGCATACAAAGACCTAAGTTTTTTGCAAGACTTAATACTCCTAAATCCTGAATTATTAAAGCGTCAACATGCAAGGAATTTAAAAACTTTAAATATTCTTCAAGTTCAGCAAATTCTTTATCACCTATAAGAGTATTTACAGTGATATGTACCTTAACTCCCCGAAGATGTGCATATCTTACAGCATTTTCAAGCTGGCCATTGTCAAAGTTATCGGCGTAACTTCTAGCTCCGAAATTTTTACCCGACAAATATACTGCATCAGCCCCCATATTAACTGCCGCCGCAAGAGATTCAAAGCTTCCGGCCGGAGACAAAAGTTCAGGTAAAATATTTTTTTCTTTTTTCATACTGCTGGCTGCTGAAGCACTGTTACCAGTAAGAGACATAAAATCCTCCAGATAAAATATTAATTACAAAAATAAATCGTCAGTCTTTCTTTATACCATCACCGCGTCCTATTACGTTACCATAAGGATATCCGTTTTTTTTAGTCCGCTCATCTTCCACAGTTCTTTTGGCTAAGTTTTCTGCCGCTCCTGCGCTTCTAATTCCAGGCTGAACAGATGTGCTTCTCGGCTGTCTTGAGACACTGCTTTGGGTTACAGAACCGGCTCCCCTAGTCATCGAATGTGATGAACGCAGATTTTCTAACTCTGTTTCACGTTTAGCAAGCTCAATTTCCAACTTATGCATATCTTCTTTAAGGTTTTCTACTTCAAGTTTTTTCTCGTCAAGCTCGGCTTTTTCTGACCTGGATTCCACCATATACTCGCCTATTTCAGTACGCAGTTTGCTTGCCGAAGCTTCACTTTTTAAAAGCTCGTCAGCTAGATTCATAGCGGCCATAACGGCAAGCATTGCAGTGCTTAAATGGCTGTTCTGAGACTTAACCTCAGATATTTTCTTATTCACCAACAGCGCAACGCGCTGGACATACTCCTCGGACTCATTGCTGACGATGGTATATTCCATATTATTAATTTTTACTTCCATCTTTGTGTTATCTTCCATAGTACAACCTCTTTCATCTCTCAGAGTAAATTATTTCCCTAAAACTTCAAGCGCTTTAAATACTCCAAACACAGTTTTTGCATCGTTAATTTCATTATCCATAATCATTTTTTTAACATCGTCTATAGGAATAAATTCAACATCGAGATATTCGTCAGGGTCAAGATGATTTTCTCCCTTAGTCAAACCTGTAGCAAGATACAAATGTGTAACCTCGTCAGCAAATCCCGGGGATGGATACATAAATCCAAGATAATCAAAATTTTCAGCACTGTAACCGGTCTCTTCGCTAAGCTCACGAATTCCGCATGCTCTATGGTCCTCATTATTATCCAGCTTCCCTGCAGGCACCTCATATATTGCCTTTTCTACAGGTTTTCTAAACTGTTTAACCAGTATAATCTCATCTTCATCTGTCACAGCAACGATTCCAACTCCGCCCGGATGTTCCACTATTTCACGAACAGCAAGATTTCCGCCCGGCATTTCAACTTGTTCAACCCTGAGTTTTAAAATCTTACCGTCAAATATTTCTTCTGTTGATACCGTCTTTTCCTCGTATATCATTAAAACACTCCTTCAAATACAATAGTACTATATTAAAATCACTATAAATCCTAAAAATTAATTCATACGATTACTTTATCTATTACCTAAAAATGAATATAATTTTTAGGCATAATCCACCATAATAATCTATCTTTATATTTAACCACAATTTGTAAAAAAAATCAAGTAATTTGACGATTAACTTTTATCTTTCTTATTATTTGTAAGTTTTTAATAAGTAATCATAAAAATTATAAAATATAATATCAAATATATTTTGTAAATATATATTCGAGCGTTAAAGATAAAATACAAACTATAATATAAAATTAAACTAAGTATATGGTATGCTACAAACTTATATTTGATTTGAACGCCTTTTATAACAAATATAACTATCCGCAACCCATTACTCACCTGAGATTTCTATTATAAATTGACTTCTTGATCTGACAGTTTACATTTTCAAAGTCAAGTAATTATAAAAAACTTTAATTATTCTGATATCATCTTCTATTTCATAAGAGTAAAGTTCATTTGTTATTTTTTATATATTTATTTTTTATTGAAATTCTTAAATATTGTAATATAGTTAAAATGATTAAGAATCAAGTTATACGAAATGGAATAGTATGGAGAATTATGTTAAAACTAAATATAATCTGATAATTATTTTTTCAGTATGGCTATAGACGGAACAATAAGAAAACCTCTGGTCCGCAATGCTGCTTCTGCTTCGTTTCCGCCGAACATCACCGTTTGTGTTTTTACCTTTGCACTACCGTCATTAATTGTTTCAACTCCTGAATTTTTTAAAAGGAAATAATTATATAAATTTTTACATAACAACATAATTTATATTTAGACCGCAGGTGATTTCAATGAATTTAAAAGCACAAAATAATTATGAATTACTTTTTAAATCACTGTCACAATGTACTGATGACATTATTTTCGTTGTTGATTTTGAGGCGGATGAAATTATTTGGTCAGAACAAATTAAAAAAATAACTGATATATCCAACGTAAGAAAAATATCGCAGGCACAAAATTATTGGCTGAAAATAATACACCCTGACGACATAAAAATGTATACTGATGAAATTAATAATATCTATAACGTAAAAAGTAATAATCTTAGATGTGATTTTAGAATAAAAAATCTCAACGGTCTATACAATTGGATACAGAGCCGCGGATTTGTGAACCGAACAGGAGATGGCAGACCGGAAATAATGACAGGTGTAATTAAAAATCTCACTGCTGATTACGGTTCTGACAATATTACCGGTCTTTTAGATATTTTTGCTTTTAAACGGGATATATGCCAATATATAGAATTAGATATGCTAACAGGCGCAATAATGGATTTTTCAATCGCCGATATTAAAAAGATGAATATAAAATATTCTTATAGTTTTGTAAACGGGATATTTTCTATTTTTGCACGCGAACTTACTCTTTTATGCCCAACAAAAGGTAAACTATACCGCGGTCAAGGAAATCATATACTGTTATATTATCCTGAAGCTGATAAAAATGATGTTTTAACTTTATTTAAAAACATAAAAAGCACAGTTCAAGAACAAATAAAAAATGAGCACAAATATGATAAGCTTGAGATTAATGTATCCTGCGCTGCAGTTATAGTCAAAGATTTTTCACCGCCGGAATTAAGCAATATTTATAAAGGACTAAATTACTGTTCTGATTTGGCAAAAAAGAACAAAATGTATGACGTTCCGCTGTTTTTTTCACAAAATGATTTTAAACAGGCTATTGAAAAAATTGACTTTTATGACGAGTTAATATGTTCAGTAAAAAATCTCGACTCATTTTGCTTATTTTTTCAGCCGATAATAAACCCTAAAACAGATACAATCCGCTCTGCTGAGGCTCTTTTAAGATGGGAAAATCCGGCTTCATATAAGTATGGTCTTGAAAATATTATAAAAGTTTTAGAATCCACAGGTCTTATTCTTCCTCTCGGAAAGTGGATAATTTCCACAGCTTTGAAACATCTTAGAGAATGGAAAAAATGCAAGCCTGACATGCACATTAATATAAATATTGCGGTGCCTCAGATAGGAGATTATGATTTGCCGCTTTTTATCGCTGATGAGATAAAAAAGAACGGTCTTAATGGCTCTGATATAACCTTTGAAATTACCGAAACATATCAGATTAAAGATATAAAGTCTATTCAAAACTTTGTACATGCTATCCACCGTTTGGGCGCCGAAATTGCTCTGGATGATTTTGGAACCGGATACTCGTCTCTTGATATATTAAAAGCTCTTCCTGCGGACTGGATAAAAATAGACCAAAGTTTCGTTATGCAGGTTTCAGAGAACAAAATAGACCGGGATATTTTAAAACACTTGTCAGACCTATGTCACTCACTCAAAATCAAAATCTGTGTTGAAGGCGTTGAAAACGAAGAGTCTTTAAACATAATTGAAAAATATCTTCCTGATACGGTTCAGGGTTATCATTACAGCACTCCTTTGCCTGAAACAGATTTTTTTGAATCCTTTATTACAGATAAATCTTATTGATTTTTAAAATTTAAAATTAATTATAAAATTACTGTTGACAAAATTCTAAAATATGCTATAATGGGTACGAAATTATTTGAAGAGTAAGAATGCGTGCGTTAAGTGTTGCTTGGACGGGGAGTTGCCAGGCAAACGAAAAGTCTTTGACTTGCGGTTCGTGTTCTGCATCCCGCTTCATACAGCAAAGTTTTGAATCTGTTTTTCACAGTCTTCTTTCCTTGCTATATGAGTGAGGTGAAAGGAGGCTGTTATTTTTATGCAAATTTCTAAAAACGAAAGTTACAAATCTCTGGGCGGAATCCGCCTATTCGGAAATTTAAAAGTCTTGCTTATTTCCGGATTGTTCATTGCTTTAAGCATTGTGCTGGGCAAACAATTATCATTCACTATGGGTCCGATACGAATCAGCTTTGAAAACCTGACCATTTTAATGGCAGGAATAATGTTTGGTCCGCTGGTTGGTATGACGGTCGGAATATGCGCCGATGTTATCGGCTGTATTATCGTCGGGTATGCTATAAATCCATTAGTTACGCTCGGCGCGGCTTCTATAGGCTTGATTTCAGGTTCAATTTATTTTTATATGTTTAAAGACAACCCTAAATTAAAGCTTATTGCCGCTGTGGGTCTTGCTCATATAATAGGTTCTATGATTATAAAGTCTATAGGCTTATATATCTATTTCAGCTATTCAATGCCGTTAATATTAATGAGAATTCCTCTCTATATAGTAATTGGCACCGTTGAAGGATATATAATTTATCTTCTTATGAAAAACAAAACCTTCGCAAATCAGCTGGAAAGAGTGCAAATGAGATGAATTATAATGAATCGCTGGATTACTTAAAAAGTATATCAAACAGAGGCAGCCGCCCCGGGCTGTCTCGCATTCTTGAAATTCTAAAACTTTTGGGCGAACCCCAAAGATTATTAAAAATTATACATGTAGCCGGAACAAACGGCAAAGGTTCTGTATGCAGAATGTTAGAAAGCGTTCTGACAGAAGCAGGATATAAAACAGGACTGTTTACCTCTCCGTGTATTGATTCCGAAACCGAGTGTTTTAGAATTAATAAAAAGAATATATCTGAATCCGATTTTTCTGAAACTGTTTCTCATATAAAAACTGTTGAGGAAAATATGGATGATAAGCCCACTAGCTTTGAGTTTGAAACGGCTATGGCTGTTTGGTATTTTTATCAAAAAAAATGTGACGTTGTAATTTTAGAGGTTGGTATGGGCGGAAGACTTGACGCAACCAATATCTCAGATACGCCTGTTCTTTCTGTAATAACTGACGTCGCCCTCGACCATATGGATTACCTGGGAAATACGATTTCAGAAATTTCTTCTGAAAAAGCCGGAATAATAAAACCAGGCTGTCCCACAGTATTCGGCGGAAATAACCCGGAAGCGCTTAATGTTATCCAAACCGCAGCTAATAAACTTTCCTCATCTCTTTTATTGACTAAAAGAGAAAACGCTGAAATTATCTCATCAGGTTTAAAAGGGTCTGTTTTCAATTATAATGAATACACAAACTTAAAAATAAAATTAGCCGGACTGTATCAACCCGGCAATGCTGCGGTCGCTATTGATTCAATCAAAATTTTAAACAAGTCAGGCTTTAATATTTCCAAAAATTCTATATATAACGGATTAGCGGTCACTGAATGGCCCGGTAGATTTGAAATATTCTCGGACAATCCGCCAATAGTATATGACGGTTCACACAATCCTCAGGGAATGACTGCAACTGTTAATAGTATAAAAGAATATTTCTCCGGCATGAAAGTGAATTTAATCATGGGGGTTATGGCGGATAAGGACTATAAAAAAATGGTAAATATTATAAGTCCATATATAAATCAAGTCTATACCGTTACCCCAAATAATCAAAGAGCTTTAAACGGCGCAGAATTATCAGATTTGTTTAAAAAGAACAACGTCAATTCGGAATATCAAACCGATATATCCAAAGCTGTAAGTTCAGCTGTTTCATTTTCCAATAAATCAAATACACCACTGATAATATTGGGAACACTATATATGTATAACGATATTAAAAAATCAATTATTTCATGTATCCAATAATGTTGCAATACATTATTGGATACATGATGTTTCTAAAAACTATATTTCCTCTTTATTACTAAATAATTAATTTTTTAAAATTTAATTGTCTTCTTATTTTACCGGTTATCAAATTTGAACCTATAGCTTTTCGTCGTCCTATAACAGGCGTTGTTATATTATCGAGCTTCTAATATATTTGTTAGCTTAAAACATGTTTTTTTATATTTTAATTCTTATCTTTGTAGGTAATCGCTTTAAATATGCACGAAATTAAATTCTTCATATAATGACTGTCCCTGCATATTAATTAATATTTTCTAATAAATTTATAACCTGTTTTGAATTTCTCAAATAAAATAAATTTAGTTAATACTGTTTACCATGAATCATAAAAAATTTATATCCAAACATACGCTATTTGCTTTATACTTTTTGAGTTAATTTTTATATTTTTTGACTAGTAAATTTTCCAGCCTAGCAGTATGATTATATTTAAGTATAAAATATAAGGAGAAAAATATTATAATGGAAAGTGAAAATATTCTTGCAAGCAAACCGATAGGAAAACTGATGCTAAAACTCGCGATTCCTACAGTTTTGGCGCAGTTGGTAAACTTATTATATAATATTGTAGACCGTATTTTTGTCGGACACATAAATGAAATAGGCTCACTTGCTCTTGCAGGATTGGGTGTAACATTTCCGATAATAATATTTATAGGAGCGTTTTCAGCGCTGCTTGGCACAGGAGGCGCACCAAGAGCCGCCATAGCAATGGGATGCAATGATAATGAGCGTGCGGAAAAAATTCTTGGCAACTGTACTATGATGCTTATTATTTGTTCTATAATCTTATCCGTCTTTTTTATGATTACTAAAGATAAAATTCTAATCATGTTCGGCGCCAGTGAAAACACACTGCCATATGCGTCTTCGTATATCACTATTTATCTCATCGGGACAATGTTTTTACAGCTGACTCTTGGGCTTAACGCGTTTATCACTAACCAGGGATTTACTAAAACCAGTATGATAACAATTTGTATCGGCGCAGTTTTAAATATAATTCTTGACCCGATTTTTATTTTTGTTTTTCATTTGGGTGTGCAAGGTGCTGCGCTTGCAACAATAATATCTCAGGGAATTTCTTGTATATGGGTTTTAAAATTTCTGACAGGGAATAAGACACATATAAAAATACGCATTAAAAATCTTCGTCTTTCAAAACAAATTGTATTTTTGGTTATTTCATTAGGGATTTCACCTTTTGTTATGCAGTCCACAGACTGCTTTATTCAATTAGTCTTTAATAACGGAATGCTTAAGTATGGCAATGATTCATATGTCGCATTAATGTCAATATTGTTTAGTGTTATGCAGTTGGTATGGATGCCTATGCAGGGATTTGCCCAAGGAGTTCAGCCGATAATTAGTTTTAATTACGGCGCTGGAAATAATGAGCGCGTTTTTTCAGCATTCAAAAAATTGTTTATTTTATGTCTCGTATTTTCAATGTCGATAATTGTAATTTTGGAATTATTCCCACAATTTTTTATCGGTATGTTTACATCGGACGCACAAATAATTGAAATAGGTAAAAACGCAATTCGGGTCTTTATGTTATCAATGTCATTAATGGGTATGCAGACCGCTTGTCAGCAGACTTTCCTTGCTCTAGGGCAGGCAAAAGAATCAGTGTTTTTGGCTATAGAAAGAAAGCTAATATTGTTGCTTCCGTTAGCACTAATATTACCAAAAATAGGCGCCCTGGGAGTTTGGGGTCTGTTTCTGGCGGAGCCGATAAGTGATTTTATCGCAGTATTAACAACCGTATCACTATTCTCTGTAAAAAGCAGAAAATTACTCACAAGGTAAGAAATATATAAATTAAAACATTAAAAATATACTGTAAAAGGAGTTTATTATGGAAAAGCAGATAATATATAAAAATCCTCTGTCATGTCCTGAAGATGTCAAAGATTTTATAATGGAAGGCAAGGCAGATGTTTATTTTGTAAATCAAAAAATGCGTATGAAGAATAGACTTTCTGAAAATGAAGGACAAAAATCAAATTTTGTATATTGGTGCCCGGAAGAGTTTCCGTCAGATATAGAAATATCGTGGAAGTTTCGTCCTATTAAAGAGCCGGGGCTCTGCATAATGTTTTTATCTGCGAAAGGAATTAACGGAGAAGATTTATTTGACTATTCACTTTCTCCCCGGGACGGACAATATGGGCAATATACACATGGAGATATAAATACATATCATATATCATATTTTAGGCGCAAATGGGACAGAGAGCGCTGTTTCCACACATGTAATTTACGTAAAAGCAACGGATTTCATCTTGTGTGTCAAGGAGCAGACCCGCTTCCGAACTGCGAAGACGCAAAAGAATTTTATGAATTAAAAATTATAAAATATAAAGGCAGAATTGAGTTCTTCATAGATGAGCTTAATATATTTTCCTGGCAGGATGATGGGAATGAATATGGAAAAGTTTTAGACGGAGGTAAAATCGGTTTTAGGCAAATGGCTCCTCTTATAGGTGAATACTCTGATTTAAAAGTATATTCTCTTAATAAAAAATTATAAGATTAAAATATTACGAAAAATAAATGGAATGTTATTGACTAGTTTTTGAGACTGATACAAATTTTTGATTAAATATAATAAAAGCGGCTGATTTTTTGTGTACGACCCACCTACTGTTAGATTTCATGTCTAACTATAGAGGTCGCCGCTTTTTAGCCGCTTTCATTATATATTATATTTTTTAAATCAAATTTATAAACTTATATTTATATTAAACTATACCATGAGCCATCATTGCTTCAGCAACTTTTTGGAATCCGGCAATATTAGCGCCCATCACATAGTTTCCTTCTTTGCCATATTCCTTTGAAGCGCTGTCGCACTTTTCAAAAATACCTTCCATGATACCTTTAAGTTTAGCGTCAACTTCATCAAATGTCCATGAATATCTCATGCTGTTCTGGCTCATTTCCAAAGCAGATGTAGCAACACCGCCGGCATTAGCTGCCTTAGCAGGGCCAAACAGTATTCCATTGCTCTGGAATACAGCTATAGCTTCAGGTGTTGACGGCATATTTGCGCCCTCAGCAACAGCGAAGCAGTTATTAGCAACAAGAGCCTTTGCTGATTCTTCATCAAGCTCATTCTGTGTAGCGCATGGAAGTGCAATATCACATGGAACAGTCCAAATTCCCTTGCATCCCTCATGATATTCAGCCTCAGGATGAGTATTTACATACTCCTTAATTCTCTTTCTCTCAACCTCTTTGATTTGTTTAACACAATCAAGGTCAATACCGTTCTTATCATATATATATCCGTTGGAATCAGACAGAGCAACTACCTTACCGCCGAGTTCAGTAGCTTTCTTTGTAGCATAAATAGCAACATTTCCTGAACCTGAGATAACAACAGTCTTGCCGTCAAACGACTTACCGTTAGCTTTTAACATTGCCTCTGTAAAGTAGCAAAGTCCAAAGCCTGTTGCTTCAGTACGAGCCAATGAACCGCCGTAAGTAAGACCCTTACCTGTCAACACTCCGGTGAATTCATTTCTAAGTCTCTTATACTGTCCATACATAAATCCGATTTCACGCGCACCTACTCCGATATCTCCAGCAGGAACATCAGTGTCAGCTCCGATATGCTTAGAAAGCTCTGTCATAAAGCTCTGGCAAAATCTCATTACTTCACCATCAGATTTACCCTTAGGATCAAAGTCGCTTCCGCCCTTACCGCCGCCGATAGGAAGACCTGTAAGAGAGTTTTTAAATACCTGCTCAAATCCTAAGAACTTGATGATACCCTGGTATACGGACGGGTGAAATCTCAGTCCGCCCTTATAAGGACCTATAGCGCTGTTAAACTGAACTCTGAAACCTCTGTTTACCTGAGTTTTTCCATTGTCGTCTACCCAGGGCACTCTGAAATAAATTACTCTTTCAGGCTCAACAAGTCTTTCAATAAGTCCAGCAGCTTCATACTCAGGATGCGCTTCTACAACAGGCTCCAAAGATTCTAAAACTTCCTCAACTGCCTGAAGAAACTCAGGTTCGTTTGCGTTTCTCTTTTGAACCTGCTCAAAAACATTCTTTAAATAACCGTTTGAAATTGCCATGTTCATAATTCTCCTTTTCATTATAATATATATAATTAATTATTTTTTACGCTGTGATAAATACTCGTCAATTGACGCAGCAGCAGTTTTTCCGGCTCCCATAGCTAAAATTACAGTAGCCGCTCCTGTAACAACATCACCGCCGGCATATACTCCGGTTTTACTTGTCTCTCCGGTCTCTTCCTTAGCAACAATACATCCATATCGGTTAGTCTCAAGGTCAGGAGTAGTATTCTTTATAAGCGGATTAGGAGTTTGACCGATTGCTACTACTACAACATCAGCATCCAAATCAAATTCACTGCCTTCAACCGGTACAGGTCTGCGCCTTCCGGACTTGTCAGGCTCTCCAAGCTCCATCTTTATACAAGTTACACTATCAACCCAGCCGTTCTCGTCGCCGTTTATCTTAACCGGATTGTTAAGAAGTTTAAACTCTATTCCCTCTTCTTTCGCATGATGAACTTCTTCAAGACGCGCAGGCATCTCTTCTTCGCTTCTTCTATAAACTATGTAAACATTCTCTGCCCCAAGTCTCTTTGCAGAACGCGCCGCGTCCATGGCAACGTTTCCGCCGCCCACAACAACAACATTCTTACCAACATAAACAGGCGTGTCATACTCAGGGAATTTATAAGCCTTCATCAAATTTATTCTTGTTAAAAACTCGTTTGCAGAATATACTCCATTTAAAGATTCACCCTCTATTTTCATAAAGCTCGGAAGCCCTGCCCCAGTTCCTATAAATACTGCGTCGTAACCTTCTTCATTAAGAAGCTCCTCAACGGAAAGCACCTTGCCTATGACCATATTAGTCATAACTTCAACGCCTAACTCCTTTAATTTATTAACCTCAGCAGCAACGATATCTTTAGGAAGTCTAAACTCAGGAATACCATACACCAATACTCCGCCCGGTGTGTGAAAAGCTTCAAATACAGTAACCTTATAGCCAAGCTTTGCAAGGTCTCCGGCACATGTCAAGCCTGACGGTCCTGCCCCTACAACAGCCACCTTTTTTCCATTGCTCTCAGGCTTTTCAGAAACTGATTTACAATTTTCCATATACCAATCTGCAACAAATCTTTCTAAACGGCCTATAGCTACCGGCTCGCCCTTAATACCTCTGACGCAGAACTTTTCGCACTGATTTTCCTGCGGACAAACCCTGCCGCAAACCGCCGGAAGAGAACTGGTTTCCTGGATTTTTTTATATGCTTCCTCAAACTTTCCCTCAGCAACAAGCGCAATAAATTCAGGAATTTTAACCATTACAGGACACCCCTGCATACAAGGTTTATGCTTACAGTTAAGACATCTCTGAGCTTCTTCTACAGCCATTTCCTCAGTATATCCCAAAGTAACTTCTTTAAAATTCTTATTTCTCACATTTGGTTCCTGCTCGGGCATTGGCACCTTTTCAAGTGACATATTAGGCATTGTTCATTCCCTCCAATCTACATTTATGCGCGCGTTCTCTCGACTCTGCCTCCTGATTTTTAAACATTCTCGAGCGTGCAATAGCGCTGTCGAAGTCAACCAAATGACCATCAAAGTCAGGTCCGTCTACACATGCAAATTTAGTTTCTCCGCCCACAGTTATTCTGCAGCCTCCGCACATACCGGTTCCGTCTATCATAATCGGGTTCATGCTCACTATTGTCTTTATATCATATTTGCGAGTTAGGTCACAAACCGCTTTCATCATAACGAGCGGACCTATTGCAACTACTAAATCATATTTTTCACCGGAATTTATAAGTTCCTCAAGTTTTGCTGTAACAAATCCTTGATTCCCGTTTGATCCGTCGTCTGTCATTGTATATAAATTTGTACAGGCAGCTTTGCACAGATCTTCTATTATTATTAAATCCTTATTTCTGAATCCATTAATCATATCTACAGAAACGCCCATAGAATGAAGCTTTTTTGCCTGCGGATACGCAATGGCGGTACCTAAACCGCCGCCGATAACAGCAACTTTTTTTACACCCTCAAAATTTGAAGCGACTCCTAAAGGCCCTACCATATCCTGAAGACTGTCACCTTCACCGAGTTCGTTCAAACTTTCCGTGCTCTTTCCTACTATTTGGAAAATAACAGTAACCGTCCCCTTGTCACGGTCATAATCAGCTATTGTGAAAGGAATACGCTCGCCTTTCTCATCCACTCTTAAAATTATGAACTGACCCGGCTCTGCCTTTCTGGCTATGTACGGTGCCTCTACTTCAATGAGTGAAACAGATGGATTAAGCACTTCTTTTCTAACAATTTTATACATTACTACACCTCCATAAATATCTGCACATCTCAGTCTATTTAATTTCCAATATAGACATTTCGTTACATTATATCATAATCCGCTGCTTCATATCAACAGAAATTTTGCATAAGGATTTTATACTCATACGCCTAGATTTAACAAAAAACTATAAACTTCCTCTAACTGCACAAAAAAAGAGTGCAGCTAATAAAGCCACACCCCATTGTGCGTCATAGAACATAATAAAATTTCAAATTATCGTATCAAAAATCTATATATTATATCTCAACAGCGCCATTGCTGTCAAAATACAGAATTTACAATTTGAATAAAGATTTTTATTAAAAAATCTCTCAAATAATTGTCTTACTGCAAACTATATAGAAGTTCACAAAACTTTATTAAGTATATAATAACCAAATTATTTTGTCAAGGACTAATTTAAAATTTTTTTAAGATTTATATTTTATTTTTTGAAAATGATGATAGTCGTAATATCTTCCCTGCCAAATTTCACCTCCCCAGTCCCAGCCATATGATTTAAATATATCATAAACTTTATCTCCTTTATGTATCATAGCTTTTTCCTCAACCTCTGAAATATCAGGATAAGTTAAACCTCTGTCTGAAAACTTTAGACCGTTCTCAGGCAGTACCGTTCCCGTCTCAGAGATATAAGGATTTATTTTTGGATTTATATCTATCGCCCGTCCTAACGAATGATTAGAAATCCGTTCCGTGCCGCTCACCTTTCTGCAGCAGAATGCTGATGTGTTATTATGCCTCATTGATTCTAAATCCAAATCCTCCGCTTTTCCATTATAAAAATAGTCAATTAACTCAATTCTTTCAATCGGATATTTTAAATCATATAATTTTAAAAATATCTCCAACACCTCGTTTTTAAGTTCTTTTGAAATAATCAAATGACCTAAACAAATTTTAAAACTGAAATCATAATATGGAACGCTTAAATAACTCAGGTCATCATAACTGACTATCGAGTTTTCCGGCATTGATTTTCCTTTCATAAGTTTCATTATTTCCTTGGGAATCATTTCATACTTTCCGCTTTTTCGAGTTATATTTACAAAATTCTGGTCACACATATTTTCACCTTATCTTTATAATAATTTATATTAAAATATTATGCAGTTTTTGAATTTATTCTTGACAGAAGCTAATAATAGTCTTAAATGACAATCATTCCGGGAGGGATTATTATGATAAGAATAAATAACAGTCTCATTATAAACGCTGAATCTCCAAATGAAATTAAAAACGTTATTATCGATGATTTGGATATCATAACCTGCGGACTTTCATTAAAGTCCAGTGTTACAGCCTCCAGCATTGATGATTCCGGTTTTTTATATTGTATACAAAGGGGGTTTTCAACATGCGGCAGTGACGAAATAATCCTTCCTCAAGAATTCAAAATTGGATGGGACAAAAAGGCGGAAAATATATATCCCTGTCTTGAACTTGTAACCCTCATGCTTGTATCAGGAAAAACTCCTGATGAAATCTCTGAAAACATATATTTTTACAATTAAAAAACATTTATATAAAAACCTTACTTTTATACTATTATATTCAAAATTTATTGACTGTTTCTTCCTGATATGTTAAAATATTACCAATAATAGATTTTCAAAATATTATATAATTTAAGGGAGGTATTAGAAATGAAAGTATTGTCTATTGTTATGGGCATAATTTATTTAATCTTAGGTATTTTATGTTTTATAACTCCGGTTTTTACAGCAAATGTCTTTACATATATAATTGCTGCATCAATTTTGCTTGCGGGGATATGGATGATTGTTTCATATTTCGTAAGCCAGGGTGAAGACAGTTTTATAAAGAAAAGCGGATGGTCATTGGCTTTTGGTATATTAACAGTCATATTGGCTTTAATACTCATGTTTAAGCCTGATTTCGCTAATGTTGTTATGGCGTCAATTTTCGGAGCATGGGTTATTATTGCAGGTATAGCCAGAATATTTGAGGCTTTCGCCTTAAAAGATATTGGAAGCTCCTGGGGTTTTGTTTTAGCACTGGGGATTCTAACGCTTATTCTTGGGATATTCTTAGTTTGTCATCCGCTTATAACATTTGTAGCTATAGGTATATTTATTGCTCTTTCACTGCTGTTTGAAGGTATAAACTTCATTATTATGGGATGTTCTTTATAAATTTCATATAGTCTGACAAAATTGAATAAATATATAATAACCATATTGATAGAGCACGTGATAACACGTGCTCTATTAATACTATTGTTCTTAAACACGGAGGGAAGTTAAAATCATGAAATTCAATCTATTTGGAAATCAGGAATATAAGAAAAATAGATTTATGCTTGGTCTGTATATTATTCTGATACTTATTGTTATAAGTTCTATAATTTTTCAAATAAAATATCAAAGATACGAAAATGTTTTCACTTGCGTGCTCACTCTAATATTATTTTTGATACCTAGATTTATCGATTACAGATTTAAAATCGACTTGCCCAGAACCCTTGAGGTAATTATAGTCCTTTTTATTTTTGCAGCGGATTTTTTAGGGGAAGTAAACGGTTTTTATCAAAGGTTTCCCTGGTGGGACTCAATGCTTCACATGTCTAACGGATTCTTAATGGCAGGCGTAGGCTTCTCATTGATAGATATACTTAATCAAAGTCACCGCGTTCAGTTCCACCTATCTCCTGCATTTGTTGTTATGGTCGCCTTTTGCTTTTCTATGACTATCGGAGTACTCTGGGAATTTTTTGAATTCTTTGCCGATCAAATCCTTAGAACAGATATGCAGAAGGACGCTATAGTGAACAGTATTTCTTCTATAACAATGAATGATATTTCTATCAACAAATCAATCTTGGTTTCAGGAATTGACGATGTAATTTTAAAAGGCAATCATCTATTGATAGATGGAGCGCTTGCAAAAAACGGAATGATTGCCATGTCGGATTATGGAATTAACGGATACCTTGATATTGGCCTTATTGATACGATGAAGGATATGATGATAAACTTTTTAGGCGCTGTAATATTCTCAATAATAGGCTATTTATATCTAATCGGCAGAGCCAAAGGGAAGTTTATAGAATGTATAGTTCCTAAATTTACCGAACTATCAAAAAATAACTCAAATGGAAAATCACTTACTAATATAAAGAAAACCGGCGGTTCAATTCTAAAAATAAATAAAGACAGAAAAAATGATGATGAATAATTTATGCACATATTATTATTGACGGTTTTTCTGTTTTAGTGTATAATGTTTTAAATACACTAACGGAAAGGCGGTAGATTTATGGATAACAATATTAATGGTTTTGACTATGAAAATATTGATAAATATATTGAGCTTATAAGAAGCCAAAATTCCAGATGGAACATGATTCCTTCACATTATTATACCAAATACAATGTTAAGCGCGGTCTTAGAAATGCGGACGGAACCGGAGTTCTTGCCGGGCTTACATCAATCGGCGAAGTTCATGGTTATGTTATTGACGAAGGCACTAAGTCACCAATAGAAGGTAAACTCAGATACAGAGGTATTGACGTTGAAGATATAGTTGCAAACTGCAGAGCTGAAAAAAGATTTGGTTTTGAAGAAGTGGCTTTTCTGCTTATGTTTGGCTTCCTGCCAAGCCAGTCTTTGCTTGACCAGTTTAAAAGGTCTCTATCAAGTTACAGAGTTCTTCCGCCTGAATTCACAGAAGATATGATTCTGAAGGCTCCGAGTAAAAACATCATGAATAAATTGGCAAGAAGCGTGCTGGCTCTCTATTCTTATGATGATAATCCGGACGAAATCTCTATACCTAATCTGCTCAGGCAAAGTTTTTCACTTATCGCTCGTTTCCCTGTGCTTATTGCTAATTCATACGCGTCAAAACGCCACTATTTTGATAATCAAAGTCTGATTCTGCACAACCCTGTGCCTGAATATTCAACAGCTCAAAACTTCCTTCATCTCATTAGGGCAGATAATAAGTTCACTGAGCTTGAGGCTGAGATTCTAGATTTGGCATTAATGCTGCAAGCCGAGCACGGAGGCGGAAATAACTCAGCTTTCACTGTGCATGTGCTTTCATCAACCGGAACGGATACATACTCGGCTATTTCCGCTGCTGTCGGTTCACTGAAAGGACCAAAGCACGGCGGAGCAAATGACAAAATGATGTCCCAAATGAATGAAATTAAAGCCAATGTTAGGAATTGGGAAGATAAAGATGAAATATATGAATACTTAAAAAAGATTCTGCGCAAAGAAGCCGGGGACGGAAACGGACTTATATACGGTATTGGTCATGCGGTTTACACTATTTCAGACCCAAGAGCCATAATACTAAAAGAAAGAGCCGGATATTTAGCAGAACAAACCGGTCACTCTGATGAATTTGCTCTTTATTCTGCAATTGAAGAACTTGCACCGATCGCTTTTAGAGAAATAAAGGGAATTGATAAACCTATGTGTGCAAATATAGATTTTTATTCCGGTTTCGTTTATCAAATGCTTGGTATACCTCAAGAACTGTTTACACCTATATTTGCAATGGCAAGAATAGTAGGCTGGTGCGCTCATAGAATTGAAGAAGTAACCACCAGCAACAAAATTATTCGCCCCGCCTACAAAAGTGCGGTTAAACGTCTTGAATATACGCCGATAGATGAAAGGAAAACACCTACTAAAGCCGATATAGAAAAGAACACTATTAAAGACCAAACCGCGCCGTCAATCGATTCGGAAACCGGAGACTAATTTTATAATTGACTTTTGTTGTCTTAAGCCCGTCATACGTAAAGTGACGGGCTTTTATTTTATAATAATATAATAATTCACAGGCGTACATTCTTATCTTTATATGCTAATCAAAAAATTTTTTAACAAAAATGAACCTTTTTAATTTCAAATGTATCTAATTAGTGTAAAGCAAAAACAACAGCGCTGTTGAACTGCTTTGGAAAGGCAGAAAGTATAACATGGATAATTACACATTTACGCAAAAGGTTTTAGACGCTGAACAAACCTTATATAACATAGCAAAGTCTATTCTTATAATAGACACCGACTGCGAGGATGCGGTTCAAAACGCAATTCTAAACGCGTATACAAAGCTATCCTCTCTAAAGAACGAAGAGTATTTTAAAACATGGCTGGTCCGCATACTCATCAACGAATGCTATAAGCTAAAAAAGCGAAACTCCAAATTTGTCCCGTATGAAGAACAAATAACAGCTGATATTCAAACGCTCGACAATTCTGAGGTGAGAGAATTATATCAGGCTATAATGGAACTTAAACCTAAAATACGTGTTGCAGTTGTTTTATTTTACATAGAAGGATATTCAGTAAATGAGATTAAGGATATTTTAAAAATTCCTGCCGGCACTGTAAAAAGCCGATTGGCAAAAGGCCGAAAAGCTCTAAAATCAAATTTGTCGTGTTTTGATTAACCATGAAAAGGAGAAAAATAATGAATATAGATAATAATAAAATTAAAAATTCCTTTCCAAAATCTACAAGCAAATTCCATTCAAAAATTCAGCTTACATTAGATGAGCTGCCTGAAAAAAAGGAGATTTATATTATGAATAGAAGAAAAACATTTAAAAGAGGATTGGCAATCTGCGCTGCCGCTGTTTTGTTAATAGGAACCACTGCATTTGCAGCAGGCAAGCTGGTCCCGATGATATATTCAAGTTCATCATCTATACCTGATTATTACTCTATTCCAACTGAACAAGAACTGGATAAAAAGCTGGGATACAGCGCTAATATTATTGAAAACTTTAACAATGGATTTGAATTTACAGGCGGAAATATAGTTGACAACAAGAGTAAGGATGAAAACGGTGATATTACCGAAGAGTTTAAAAGCTTCAGCGCTAAATATAAAAATGGTGACAAACGAATTACGCTAAGTATTGATAAGTCGGATAACTTTGAGGTTGGTGAAGGCACCCATACTATTCTTGCCGACAAATATCAGAATATAGATATTTACTATACAAACTATATAAATAAAATCGTACCTCCTGATTATAAACTTACTGAGCAGGATAAGATAGACGAAGAAAACGGCAGTTTAGTTTTCAGTTATGGTTCTGATGATATTGAAACTCAAGAACTTCAAAGCGTCTCATGGGTTCAGGAAGGAATAACTTACAACATTATGGGATTTGAAACCGGTATGAGCCAGGAAGACTTTGTAAACATGGCTAAAGAAGTTATAGACTATAAATAATAGAACAGCAGATGGTAACAGACTGGAGCCGTCGGATATTTTAAGTTACTTTGATTAACACAATAACGTTAAATCAATATCTTAAAAAATATCTGACGGCTCCAAATTCTTTATTAAATCTTAAGTTATTTAAATCTATTTTTCCATTCTTCCTTTGTCATTCTGTTTACATATTCTGTTTTTATTTCTTTTGTAATAGGCCAAAATTTATCTTTTTCAACATGATGAAATTTAAATCCACACTTTTCCTGAACCTTTTTAGACTTGTTATTGCCTTCAAAATACCCGCACCATATAGTTTTAAGGTTTAAGTCCTCAAAAGCGTGACGAAGCAAAGCGTCAACAGCCTCGCCTACTAATCCTCTGCCCCAATAAGGAACCGCTATCCAAAATCCGAGTTCTCCCTCATCAGAACCAATATCCAAATAACTCTTATCCCCTATCATCAAATCTATACCGCCAACCGGTTTATCCTCATCTTTTAAGATAATTGCATATGTTTCATCATTTGATAAAACACCTCGAATAGCATTCAGACTATATTCAACACTGGTATGTGCATACCAGCCGGCCTCAGGACCAACTCTAGGGTCTTTTGCATACTCATAAAGGTTTTCAGCGTCTTCATCTTTCCATGGACGCAATACTAGTCTTTCCGTCTTTAGTGGCATTTTCATAACCTGCCTTTTCATGTTTAATTTTAAAACCTATTTTTTAGTATTTTCCCATTCTTCTTTGGTTATCCTTGAAATATGCTCAGTTCTGGTATCATTCATCAAAACCCATACCTTATCATTTTCGGTATGATGATAAGTAAAACCACATTTTTCCTGAACTCTGCGCGATTTGTCATTTCCATCAAAATATCCGCACCATATTGTTTTAAGATTCAAATCTTCAAATCCACGGCGCAGCAATTCCCTGACTGCTTCCGGAATAAGACCCATACCCCAATACGGAACCCCTATCCAATATCCAATCTCGCCCTCATCATCCTCAATATCAAAATTGCTTTTTTCACCTATCATTAATCCAATAGATCCAACCGGCTCATTTGTCTCTTTTAAAACAACCGCATAAGTTTCAGGGGCTGATAAAACTCCCTTTATAACCCCCGCACTGTCCTCAATACTGGTATGCACCGGCCAACCTGCAATAGGACCAACTTTCGGATCGCTCGCATATTTATATAAAGATTCAGCGTCTTCATCTTTCCATGGACGCAGTATTAGTCTCTCCGTCTCAATCATTGCTTATCACCGTCATTTCTCCAATTTTTTATAAAACTTATAAACTCTTCTGCCGGCAATGGTTTTGAAAATACAAATCCCTGAATCAAATCACAGCCGATTTCTTTTAAATATTCAACCTGTTCAGTATTTTCAACGCCCTCAGACACAGTTTTCATATCAAGAGCCTTTGCCATTTCTATAATACTTTTCCACAACTTTTTATCCCGCAGACTATTGTTACTTTCCCGAAAAAACAACATATCTAACTTTAAAGTATCTATCGGTATATTTTTCAGAACATTCAGCGAAGACTGTCCGGCGCCGAAATCATCCAGCGAACACGAAAATCCGGCTTTATGAAGCTGAGATACAGAACTAATAAAAAGCTTATAATCTTCAAACACAAAACTTTCTGTAAACTCTAATTCAATACCTCCGTCAGGAATATTATATCTTTCTTTCGTCCCGGTATAAAATTCAACAAAGTCGGGCTGCCACAGCCCTTTTCTTGATACATTTACCGAAATTGGCCCGGGCACATCGCCGCTTTCCAAACATCTTTTGTAAAACCGACATGCTTCCTCCAGCATAAAACGGTCTATACTAACAATAAAACCGTTTCTTTCAAACAAAGATATGAATTCCGATGGAGGGATTATACCTTTATTGGGGTCTTTCCACCTTACAAGAGCCTCAGCACCCGCGACTTTATATGTCCTGCAATCTATTTTGGGCTGTAGATACATTTTAAACTCGCCGTTATCAAGAGCGGTTTCCATACGGGATTCCATTTCAATTTCTCTTAAATGTTCTTCCCTCATCTTATCATTATAATATACCATTCGGCTTTCACCGGAATTTTTTATCGCTTTTACCGCAACATTTGCTCTGTTAAGCATGTCCCTTAGTGATATATTGTCATTTTGATTTATCAAATATATCCCCATATACATCTCAATTTTAAATTTATATTTTTGAATATCCGGATATGTACACAAACGTTTTTTAGCTGTCTCAAAAAAACCTTTTAACTCATCTTTAACTTTATACTTTCTTATGGAAACCAAATTGTCAACATTGAATCTTGCAAATACTTCTCCGTCTCTAATTGTTTTATTAATCCCGTCTGCCCAATATTTTAACAGCTTATCGCCGACATCATAACCGAAAATTTCATTCACATATTTAAAATTTTTTATATCCGCATATAAAATAGCATAATTTTCTTCACTATTTTTCCTAATAGCCTCTTCGGCGTCTATCATAAACTTTTGTTCATTTCTATAACCTGTCAGCGAATCAACAAACGCCAGCTTTTCCAATTCCCTTCTGCTGCGCTCTCCCATTCTTCTAATGCGTATCAGCAGAAATAAAAACAGTAAAGCAGATCCTAAAATTATCCCTACTATTCCAATAATCATATTAGAGTAGTATCTGCTGATGTCTGCTGACGGAACAACACAAAACACAAACCAATCATTAACACCTATAGGCGTGTATGCTGCCCAGCGCTTTTCTCCATTGTAATAATATTCAATATTTCCGGCTTGTCCATTTCTTAAATCTGATTTTAACTTTTCTTTTGAACTATCATCATAATTATAAGGAGTTATGATATCAGGTGAATTTTGATCCACAGTTGGACGTTTTGACCTTATAACATAATTCCCCTGACTATCTACTATATGCGCAAATCCATTTCCCGCATAAACTGAGTTATTCAATATATTATGAAGCGATTCGGCAGCACGAACAGCGCAAAGGGCGCTTATCACCCTGCCTCCGCGAATTATGGGAACAGCATAGAAATTCACGTATAAATCGCCTATTTCAGCCTTCTGAGTATTAGTTATAACTCTTTCTCCTGCATAGACTTTCTCTACAAATCCTTTGTCTGAAATATCTATATCTTTATATTGGGTTCCATCAATATCCACTCCCATAGTTATACCATTTTTATCAACAAATCCCATACGTATAAAAGCATTATCATCATTTATAGTTTTAAGTACAGGCAAAATAGTATCATAATTAATCTCTTCAAGTCCGCCAATCATTTTAGCGACGCCGTCTAAGGTTTGAAAGTCATCCTCTATCTGCTTATTAACGGTTGTCTTGCTGTTTTCCGCAATTTCTTTAATATATTTTTTGGCTTTCTAACTCATTCTGAATTTTACAATAGTTCAAAAATAATATACATAAACCTATAAATATAACACAAAATACGGCCGCAACAACTGTCAGCCGATCTTTCATAATATTATTTTTTTTATTTTTATTATTGCTGTAAAACGATTTAAACACACCAACCTACCCCATTAAAAACCGTTCTTATGACCATCTGTTTGGAAGCAAATAATCAAGAGTAACAATTTTATCTTTCAACATTACTTCACAGTTTATATTTTCGTTATTTATTTGATATATAAATTCACGGCATCGGCCGCAAGGCGGAATTATATCATCCCATGCGCTCACAGCAACCATTTTTATAATTCTGCTTTCGCCGGCAGTAATCATAGCCGCTATTGCTGCATGTTCCGCACAAAACCCCATAGAGCACGGAGCGTCAATACAAACGCCTTTATAAACATTTCCTTTATCCGTTAAGATAGCTGCCGCAACAGAACCAGCCGATGTATAATCGGACAATTTTCTTTCATTCACAGTTTCAGCGGCTATCTTATATAATTCATCAAAGTTCATAATTATCTAACTCCATCATTTTTATAAAGCCGCAGCGCTGTATAAAAAGCAAACTGCGGCTTATCAGTTTAATTAATTTCTATTGTCTGAGCTTCATCATACTGTTTTGAAACACTCTCTGGACACTTAGTAAACTGGCTCACAACAAATATCACCAAACATGAAATTATAAACGCCGGAACTAACTCATAAACATTAAATATACCACCCTTTAAGAAGTACCATATAATATCAACAATACCTCCTGTAAGCACACCGGCTATAGCAGCAGGAGCTGTGGTCTTTCTATAATAGAGTGAGAATAAGATACATGGTCCGAACGCGGCTCCAAATCCTCCCCAAGCCATAGATACCAACTCGAATACTGAACTGTTTCTGTTTAGAGAAATAAATATTGCAATAAGTGCAATAACCACAACAGCATATCTGCTTATTCTAACCAATGAATCACTGCTGGGTTTCTTCTTTGAAAACAGTCTGTAAAGGTCCTCTCCGAACGTTGATGCAGTAACCAAAAGCTGAGAGTCAGCCGTACTCATTATAGCTGCTAAAATAGCTGTAAGGAATACTCCGCTGAGGATTATCATAAAGATGTTTTTAGAGCCCCCGAATATGGTCTGTATTAAAACCATAAATATTTTTTCACTGTCACCGTTTACCATTTCAACATAGTTTTGGGCAACCATACCATTTTCAACATATACTTTTCCTAATACACCAATAAGAACTGCAGCACCTAAAGTTAAAATTACCCATATCATCGCAATTATTCTGGCGGGTCTTACTTCTTTAGGGCTTCTGATAGCCATAAATCTGGATAAAATATGCGGCTGACCAAAATATCCGAGCCCCCAGCCTAAGCTTGAGACCAAAAGCAGTATATTAATCGTTCCGCCGGCGCTTTTCGGAAGCCATGAAAACACTTCATTCTTTGCGGCTTCCAGTCCTTTAAATTCTATTGCTGTCCCTTCAAATCCGCCCATCTGACAAACGATAATAATCGGAATAGCTATAATCGCAAAAAACATAATTATTCCCTGAATCAAATCTGTCCATGCGACAGCTTTAAATCCGCCTGTGAACGTATATCCGGTAATAATTACGCCGCCGATAATCAAACCGACAACGTAAGGCACGCCCAGCGTTGCTTCAAGCAGCTTAGCTCCTGCAGTGAACTGAGAAGCGGTATAAATCAAAAAGAAAAACATAATAAAAAGCGAAGAAGCAACTCTGAGTATATGAGTTTTATCTTCAAACCTGTTTTCAAAATACACCGGGATTGTAATAGAGTTATTGGAAACCTCAGTCTGCTTTCTAAGGCGTTTAGCAACAAACAGCCAGTTTAAATATGTACCTATAAGCAATCCAATAGCTGTCCAAAGTGCTTCTGTTGTTCCCCCAAACACCAAAAATGCCGTGCCGGGCAATCCCAAGAGCAGCCAGCCGCTCATATCAGATGCCTGAGCTGACATTGCCGCAACCCATTTGTTTAAACCTCTTCCGCCCAAAAAGTAGTCGTTAAGAGTATTATTTGTATTATAAAATCCAAATCCAATCAGAAGCATAAACAAAAGATATACTGCAAAAACGACTACCTGAATAACAATAGTTAACACAATTTTTACCTCCGCCCTTATAAGTTTTGATTATAAAAATATTAATATAAAATATGTTGTTATTTTACCATAAATTTCTACATAAATCAACTAGTTTTTTGGAAATAAATTTCGGTTAACTACTGTATCATATTATTCAATTTTTTATTTTACTGAGTATAATGCTCTAAGTGAATTTATTATACATAGGAATGCAACTCCCGTATCAGCAAAAACAGCCAGCCACATATTGGAATAAATACCTGTTAGTCCAAGAAACATTACTATAATTTTAATTGCTAGTGCAAACACTACGTTTTGTTTTGCAATTGCAGTGGCTTTCTTTGAAATTGCTATTGATTTAGGGACAGCATCCATATTTGAATTCATAAACACAACGTCAGCAGCTTCTATGGCCGCGTCTGCGCCGCTTCCCATTGCCGCTCCAACATCTGCGCCGGCTAAAACCGGTGCGTCATTTATTCCATCTCCGACAAACATAACACTTCCATACTCATGTCTTATCTTTTTTAGTTCACTGACCTTATTTTCAGGCAAAAGTTTTGCACTGTAATTATCAACGCCTGTATATTCGGCAACCTGTTTAGCAGTTTCTTCTGAATCGCCCGTCAATATAGCAGTCACAGCGCCCTGAGATTTTATCTTTTTTATAGCCGGAGCCGCTTCGCTCTTTATTGCATCCGCAATCAAAATATATCCCTGCAAAACTCCGTCTATCGCTAATAATACTTCTGAACCTCCTCCCGAGGGATTATATTTAGAAATATCAATACTGTTTGCTTCCATAAGTTTTCTATTTCCCAAAATTAATGACTTATCTTCGATATCAGCCTTAATTCCCATTCCTGAAAGTTCATGTACATTATTTGGTCTTACTATATCAAGTCCTCTGCGTTTGGCTTCTGCAACGATACTTTCGCCTATAGGATGAGTTGAATTCAACTCGCAGGAAGCAGATAATTTCAACACTTCATCTTCATTAAGGCTGCCAACCGTATGAATATTTTGTACTTCAAAATTCCCCTCTGTCACTGTTCCTGTCTTATCCATAACAACAGCTTTTATTTTGGACAGAGATTCCATAACCACTCCGCCCTTAAACAAAATTCCAAATTTTGAACCGGCGCCTATTCCGCAAAAATAAGCAAGAGGCACGCTCAGCACCAGGGCGCACGGACAGCTCATAACCAAGAAGCTAAGCGCGGTATATATCCAAGGATAAAAATCCTGATTCAGTATTAAAGGCATACAAATCGCCGTGAAAGCCGCTATAGCAACAACAATCGGAGTATAGATTCTGGCAAAACGCGTTATAAAGTTTTCAATTCTAGGCTTGCTTGCAGCCGCTTCCTCAACAGATTTTAATATCCTGGAAACCATTGAATCCCCAAGAACTTTACTTACTTTCACTTTTAACAGCCCGGATGTATTAACGCATCCTGACACTATTTCATCACCGGGTTTAACTTTCACCGGAACAGGTTCGCCGGTTACAGCCGATGTATCAAGCCGGCTCTCACCCTCAACCACTATTCCGTCAAGCGGAACCCTGTCACCGGGCCGTACCAGCACCAAATCGCCGGGAACTGCACCCTCTGCAGGTATAATCTTCACTTCTTTATCTGCAACAAGATTAACAGTCTCGGGTCTTAAATCAACCGCGTCCATAATTTGACTTCTGCTTCTGCTTACAGCAATCTTTTCAAACAGCTCTCCGACACGGAAAAACAGCATTACTCCTACCGCTTCAGGATACTCGCCAATCACAAAAGCTCCAAGCGTGGCAACAGACATCAAAAAATTCTCATCAAACACTTTACCCTTTGTAATATTTTTCACGGCTGTTAAAAGTACCCCGCCGCCAAGTATTAAATATGATATGATAAGAATCGAAACCGTTACAATATTGTAATCCTCAACTCCTAGTATGGCTTTGAATATTAACGTTCCTAAAAACAGCACTGCACCGGCAACAATAGAAATAATATCTTTGCGGTTTTCTTTTATATGTCCTCTGCTTTTTGTATTTCCGCCGTCTTCTTTTATAAATACTCCGCTCTCAATTTTCTGAGCCGCCCGTATAATTTCAGGAAGCAGTTTATCCGGATTTTCCGCCGTAACCGTAATCTGTTTTAAAGGAAACGATATATTGACCCCGACGACTCCCGGAATGTTACCGGACACCCTCTCAATTTTAGCGGCGCAATTAGCGCAATCCAAATTATCTATAGTATATTTTTTGGTTATTAAATTTTTATAATTGTTCTCAGACTTATCGCCTTTTAAATCTTTATTTAAAGAACAATTTTCATTATAGATATCACATGTATTATCGTAATACATATGATGTTCATGTATATGACCGCCGCCTTCCTGCACTGAACAGCCGCAATCACACTCATATAATTTTTTATCTTCCGGCAAATTTGCTTTTTTCATATTGGTCACCTCTTCTATATACATCTTATTCAACATATGAACAATTGTTCATATGTTTATAATGTTATAATAACACCCCTTACTATATTTGTCAATAGCTTTTTAAAATATTTAAAAAATATAATGTCCTATATTTTACAAAAACGGGAACAAATAGTATAATAAAACAGTCAAATATATATCTTGATAAAATTGAAGAACAATTAAAAAATTATATTAAAGAGGTGGGTTATTTATGAAAAAACTATTATGTTTTGCTTTATCAATTTTTATGGCTTTATCTATTGCTGTGATTCCGGCTTACGCTGAAAATATTGACGGGCTGGAATCTGCTATTCTAACCGTAAAATCAAGGGTTGAGATACCACAGGAGTATTCAGAGTTTGAAAGTGATACCTTGATGTCTGACAGAGGCGTCACGAGCTATGATTTAAAATGGTCGACACTGAAAGATGAAAACGATGAAACCAAATATATTAACATCACTATCGACCAATATGGAAATATAACAAAATATTCAACAAGCGAAAGAAATAACTACTATTATAACGGAGACGCCAAACTGCCAAATTATACTGAAGAACAGCTGATACAAATTGGATACGACTTTTTACAAAAGCTAAACCCCGATTTGATATCTCAGTTCAGTTTCGAAAGCGGCAAAACCTCAGGTATAAGTATAAGTTATCCTGAAACGACTGTAATATTTCATCGTTACATAAACGGTTTACCATTCTGCGGAGATACAGCTTCGTTATATACCAACACATCAACCGGTGAAATATCCAGTATGCGTGTTTCTTTAACATATTGTGACGAAGTTCCAATGCCTGATAATTTAATTTCAGAATCAGACGCTATCGGACATTTTAACAATCTGTCTCCAATGACGGCTAAATATATCAGCAGCGGTGAAAATAAAGCAATCCTTGTTTATGAGCCCAAAAATCAATATTTAGAAATTGACGCAAAAAACGGCGGGGAATATAAAGAATACACTGACTCAAGTAACAAAGTAATGTCCGGAGGTGGCGGAGGCGGTTCAAATATGGCTGCTGAAAGCGCCAGTGACAGCGGCTTGACAGAGAAGGAGCTTGAGGGGATTAAACAGATGAATAATCTAATGTCAACCGAACAGCTTCGCAGTATTGCAGAGGGAATGACAGAACTTAATCTTGAAAGTGATAATTATGCGTCATGCAGTTATAGAAGAGTATACAAATCTTATGAAGAGTCTGAATTTGATTATTATGCCGACTTAACATATATTAAATATGACGAGAATAACAAACAAAGCAGGAAGCGCATATCTTTTAATGCCGCTACCGGTGAATTTTTAAATTATTATTCTGATTCCAGCAATTATGGTGATAAAGTTCCAAAATATACTGAGGCTCAGGCTCTTGATATTGCCAAAAGCTTCGCAGATAAGTATTCTAACAAAGAGTATATTAATACCGACAGCGACCTTGAAGCTTCAGATAAGATTGACGAATCATTGGATTATTATAACAACTATTATTTTACATTTGAAAGAAAGGTTAACGGATTTAATTACTCACCTGAATATATTAGTGTAAAAGTCGATAAGTTGACAAACGAAATAATTTCTTTTACTAAACAATGGAGTGACAAAACTGAGTTTGAATCAACTGAGAATATGATTTCTGCTGAAGAGGCCGCAGAAGCTTTAATGAATACTGTTGGCATTGAACTCTGTTATGTTTCGAATCTGTCAGCAGGCAAAACTTGCACAGCTGATTTAGTTTATAAACTTAAAGGTTCAGGCAATTATTATATTTCAGCTAAAACAGGCAAACGTGTAAATTATAATGGAGACGAGTACAAAGAAACACAAAACCCCAATACTGCTGATGATATAAGCGGCCACTATGCTGAAAAACAAATCACAGCTTTGCTTGCATATAATGCAATTATTCTTCCTGAAGGTGAAACCTCTTTCAGACCCGATGAAGCAATCACTCAAGGTGAAATGATTACTTTTGCTTCAATCCTTAAAGGTCAAAGATTCCCAAGACCTTTAAATTATGAAACAATTTATCGTTTTGCAAAGAATAACAATATTGTAGACTATAAAGATATTGCCGACGCAGAAACAATATGCACAAGAGAGAATGGAACAATGTTCATAATCAGAGCACTCGGATACCAAAACATTGCTGAACTGCCCGACATTTTTGACTGCAAATTTGCAGATAAAGATTTAATATCTCCGGGAATGGAAGGATATGTAGCGCTTAGCAGAGGATTTGGTTTGATAGGAGGAAACCCTGATAATACATTTAATCCTCAAGGAGAGCTTACCCGCGCAGACGCTGCAATAATGATATATAATTTCATGACAAAATAAAAAACAAGTTAAGATACAAAAAGACGGTCAGCTGCTTTTACAGCAGCTGACCGTCTTTTATTTTATGTTCAACATGGGATAAAGTCTTGTTGATTATATCAACCACATGGTCGTCATCTATAGAATAATAAATACTTTTGCCCTCACGTCTCGTCTTAACTTGTCCGCCCAATTTCAATTGCTTAAGCTGATGTGATATAGCTGACTGCGACATATCAAGCATAGCGGAAATATCCGATACACACATTTCGTTTTGAGACAGCGCATACAAAATTTTAACACGTGTTTCGTCTCCCAAAACTTTAAAAAATGATGATATATTTGAAATCAGTTTATCATTTAATAACTTTTGTGAATGTTTCGTCTGCTTCTCATCAAGTTTTCTTTCTGTTTCAAACTCATCCTCCATAAATACATCTCCCTAAATATATTATTGTTCAGGAACAACCGCAAAAAACACTAAGTTACTTTTACTGTCATTAATTAAGCTATGACTGTGACCTTTGGGACAATAATGACATAATCCCTCAGATACACTCTCATATTCACCGTCATACAAAACTTTTCCTGTGCCATTTAAAATATATATAATTTCACTGCTTGTATCATGGGTATGTAATCCAATAGACGCTCCGGGTTCCAAACATCCGTACATAATTTTATTGTTTTTATCAACAAACATATGTGATGCAACATTTTTTTCTCCGCCATTAAAATTAGGAATAACAGTTTCTTCTATTTCATTAAAATTAATAATCATTATATCATCCCCAAACACTGATTTCTAACCCGAAAAATTTGAAAACGCTTCATAAATTGTCACAGCATTATTATGAGAAGCTCGTTTCTTAAAATCCCCGGATTCTCTTTCATACAAAGATTTAACCAGCAAATATAAATCACCGCTGTAACCTATCTTCTCCATAATAACAGGATTGGTATTTAAATCCAGCTCATAATCAAAGCAGTCTGCATTATTGCCGCTCATCAAATAATCCCTATATGGTTTGTCAACAATAAAAATCATATTATCGCCGGAATCAAGCTCGCTCATAAGTCTGGTTTGAACCGCAACAAACTCGTCGCTCTCCTCTTCCCTGCTGGCAATCATAGGCGTCAAAGATATTGTCACAACTCCGTCATCATTTACATCATTGGCAAAATCCAACATGGTTTCCTTAATGCGGTTTACAGTTTCATCGGAGACAGCTGTCTCTGAATAATAGCCAACATATAAATCATATTGCGGAGTATTCACAATCTCAAATACAGTAATTGCAACAACTATTAATGCCGCCGCAATTCCGATTATCCACCATTTCTTATAATACCAAAAGTTTGCCATTCTATCTTTAACCGGCAGTTCCTTTGTCATAGCTTTAGCCTCACGGGCATCTCTGTCCATAATACCACCTCTGTATGTGATTTAACTCCGCAAATATCCCTTTTTACACTAATAAATAAAATAACTGCTAATCAAGCGGCTTCATTGTCGGGAACAATAAGACGTCACGTATTGAACTGCTGTCGGTCAGCAGCATAACAAGCCTGTCAATACCTATACCCAGACCGCCAGTTGGAGGAAGTCCGTATTCAAGCGCATTAACATAATCCTCATCCATCATGTTTGCCTCATCATCACCCTGCTCTCTCTTCTCGACCTGACTCATAAAACGTTCCTTTTGGTCGATTGGGTCATTAAGCTCTGAAAACGCGTTTCCAAACTCTCTGCGGGTAATAAATATTTCAAAACGCTCAGTAAATTCAGGGTTGTCCGCAAATCTTTTAGCAAGAGGAGAAATCTCAACAGGATACTCATAAATAAACGTAGGCTGAACAAGTTCCTCTTCTACCTTTTCCTCAAACACTAGACTGATAATTTCACCGCGGGAAAGCTTAGGCGCGTCAGCGTCACATTCAACGCCGATAGATTTTGCAAGTTCTTCCGCCTCTTCTGCTGTCTTAGTCTGTGAAAAATCAACACCTGTATATTTTTTTATTGACTCAAGCATTGTCATTCTTGCCCACGGCTGACCTAAATCTATTTCTTCATCCTGATAAGTAATTTTTGTTGTGCCCAAAACTTCCTGTGCTACAGTTTTAATAAGATTTTCAGTAAGCTCCATCATTCCCAAATAATCGGTGTATGCTTCATATAGTTCAATTGTTGTGAATTCAGGATTATGCTTAACATCCATTCCTTCATTTCTGAAAAGTCTTCCCATTTCGTATACTTTTTCAAAACCGCCGACTATGAGACGCTTCAAATATAACTCAGGCGCAATTCTAAGATACATATCAATATCCAAAGTATTGTGGTGAGTAATAAATGGACGCGCTGCTGCTCCTCCCGGTATTGTATTGAGAATAGGAGTTTCAACTTCCATATAACCTCTGCTGTCCAAATAGTTTCTGATAGCTCTGATTATACGGCTTCTGAGTTCAAACGTTCTCTTAACATCCGGATTCATGATAAGGTCAACATATCTCTGCCTATATCTCAAATCTGTATTTGTAAGACCATGATATTTTTCAGGCAGCGGCCGCAAAGATTTAGAAAGAAGCACTATCTTAGATGCTCTTACAGATATCTCGCCCTTTTGAGTGGTAAACACCTCTCCTGTCACTCCGACAATATCACCTATATCATATTTCTTATATACCTTATATTCGTCGTCTCCCAATTCGTCACGCTTAACACAAAGCTGAATCCTTCCGCTTCTATCTGCCAAATCTGCAAACGACATTTTTCCCATTACACGCTTAGACATAAGACGGCCGGCTATTGAGACAACTTTGCCTTCAAAATCAGCATAATTTTCCTTTATGTCTCCTGCCATATCTGTTCGTTCATATGAAGTGATTTCAAAAGGATTAGCACCGCTTTCCTGCAGCACAGCAAGTTTTTCACGTCTAATCTTTAAAACCTCGTTCAAATCACTTTCAGTATTATTCTTTTGTTGATTATTCTCGCTCATTTTTCCCTCCAACTATTATTCTGATACGCTCAGAAAATTAAGAAATCTTTAAAATCTTATATTGAATAACTCCGGCAGGCGCATCCACATCAATCATTTCGCCTTCAGCCTTTCCCATAAGTGACTTGCCAAGAGGAGACTCGTCTGAGAGCCTTCCCTCATCAGGGTCAGCTTCTGTAGAACCAACAATTTTATATGTTATATCTTCATCAAATTCAATATCGTGAATAGTAACGGTTGCGCCAAGTTCAACTTTTGACGTATCGCGTTCGCTCTCATCAATCACTATAGCGTTTTTCAGCATATTCTCAACAGAGACAATGCGGGCCTCAACCTGAGCTTGTTCATTTTTTGCCTCATCGTATTCCGAGTTCTCGGAAAGATCTCCAAATCCAAGAGCAACTTTTATTTTTTCAGAAACTTCTTTTCTTTTTTTAGTCTTTAAATATTCAAGTTCTTCCTCAAGCTGCTTAAGACCGTCCTCAGTCAACTTTACCTGTTTATTGTCCATTCTTATTACCTCCGATATTTTTATATATCAACTAAACCTTCTGTGATTAACTTATAAATTATACTTTAATAACTATAAAATGTCAATACACATTAATTATATTTATGTCTTTTTATACTGTCACCAAACGCTCACCCAAATATAATCCCACGGTATCACCATTCTTATCCTTTGCAGTCCCGGTAACGCATAAATCTCTTCCGCATCTTAGCTTACCGTTATTGAAATCAATTATTACCTGATATCTGCACTTTTGTGATTCAGAAACATCCAGCACCATAATCGGAAGACCAAATTTTGAATAAACATAATCTGCAGTCTTATTACCGGCTGAAATATTCTTGGTATATATCGTTACATATTTAAACTCTCTGCAAACCAAATTCATTACTGTGTTAAGCCCTCTTAAATCATCGACATCGTCAACGATTATACCTGCTCCTGCTTTAAACCCAGGAGTATTCAAAAGACTCAAAACATATTTAATTGATATTTCAATATTATCGCAGCCAATCGGCACTTTAACCGGATACTCTGCAGTCTGTTTTTCCGTAAGCTTATTTCGGTCTTGCTGTTCAATCAGTATTTTTTTATTATAAAACAGTTCTTTTATAAAATGATATAAATCTTTTATCTTTTGTGAGATGAACTTAAAAAATAACATAGTTCACTCCACCAATCTTAGTATTATTTCTTTCTAAAAGCTATTTTGAAACAGAATTCAAATAATTTACTGCCGCAGATAATTGTTCATCCTCCTCAAGAGTTAAGTTATCAAGATTAGCGTACTTATTTAATTCCATAGGCACCGTCTCATCAGGTTCTATACCAAGTTTATGGATACAAGTTCCGTTCGGAGTATAATATCTCGCAATTGTTACAGAAACAATTCCGTCACCTAAACCGAAAACAGACTGAACAATTCCCTTACCATAAGATTTTTCTCCTATCACATGAGCTAATCCATAATCTTTCAAAGCCCCGGTTACTATTTCGCTTGCGGATGCGGAACCCTGATTTATAAGAACCGTAACGGGTATATAATACTGCTTTCCATTTGATTTATAATCTTCCCTGTTTCCTTTCTTATCAAGAGTGTATACCACATCTTCACCGCTCTTAACAAAATTGGATGCGACATCCACAGCAGCTTCAATATATCCGCCCGGATTATTTCTTAAATCCAAAACCAAAGATTTAGCTCCGTCAGAAGTTAATTTGCTCAAAGCCTTATTAAAATCATCACCGGTACTTTCAATAAACTGTGATATTGATATATAGCCTATATTAGTTCCGTCAATTATTTTTGACTTTACTGTTTTAACGTTAATATGCTGACGCTCTACCGTAAGGCTTACCGTTTCACCTGACTCGGCCTTCAAGACCTCAATATCAACAGTCGTTCCGGTTTGTCCTTTCATATTTCTGACCGCCTCATTGATTTGCTCTCCGGTATAACTTACTCCCGCTACTTTTAAAATTTTATCACCGCTTACCAAGCCAACTTTTTCAGCCGGAGTGTCCGATATAGCTGACACAACGGTTATTGTATTGTCTTCGATATTATTTTCTATATACACGCCAATTCCATCAAAGCTTCCGCTGACATCTTCCATATATTCATCAGCCTCTTCGCCGTAAATGTAATTAGTATACGCGTCTTCTGTCCCCTGAGCAAATCCCTCAATGGAGCTGTTTACATAATCCGACATGGGAACGTCTTCATAATACATATTTTTTATTGTGTTTGTAACTGTTGAAAACTTTATAAAGTCAAGATAATTTGTAAATCCAAAAGGATTTACAAGACCTACGGTAAGCACAGCAGTCACAACAATTAATAAAACCGAACAAACAATCAATACCCGTTTTTTTATATACATATTCTGCTCCTTAAAAATATATTACCAAACTAAAATCAAAGAACCTTACTGCAAAATTTATCCGCATTCATAAAGCGGATCATAAAAGTATTCTTAAATCGTAAGAATAACATTATCATCCGCTTTAGTATAAATAATCCCAATACAAATTTATGCCATTAAAACAAAAATGACGCGGCTATGCCCGAACAAATACCAATTAAAAATATTGCCGCTATAACTATAGCAGTAACCTTCACAGCCTTTTTACTCATCGTAATTCCTCCAATCAAAATAATAAACCACAAGGGCGGAAAGCGACAAAAAACTCGCTTAAAACCGCCCCCACTAATTAATCATATTATCCACGGCCTAAATTTATTCAGCCGCACAAATTACATACTAAAGCCTAGTTGGCTGAGATGACAAATATTTATTTACCATCATCGCTACCTTAAATATAATAGCGTCGTCGAATTCTCTCAAATCAAGACCGGTAAGCTTCTTTATTTTATCAAGCCTATATACTAATGTATTTCTGTGTACAAACAGTTTTCTTGAAGTCTCTGAAACGTTAAGATTATTTTCAAAGAATTTCTGAATAGTATATATAGTCTCGCTGTCAAGCACATTAATAGATTCTTTCTTAAATACCTCGTCCAGGAACAATTCACACAAAGTTGTAGGCAGCTGGTATATCAGACGGCCTATTCCTAAATTATCATAGCTGATTATATCCTTCTCGGTATCAAACACTTTGCCAACTTCAAGCGCAATTCTTGACTCCCTATACGCCTGTGACAAATCCTGAACCCTTTCAACAAGAGTTGAAATACCAATGAGCGGAGTAATCATAGCTTCAGCGCCCAAAGTGTCAAAAATATTCTGAGCGATAACCATAATTTCTTCCTTAGTAGGTTCTGTTCTAAATTCCTTAACAACAACAGCGTCCCGCTCGTCAACACGGATAACATAATCGTTTGCTTTATCAGGGAAAAGATTGTTTAATATCTCAAGGTATCCCTGGTCGGTCTCCTCAACAACCCTGATTAAATAAACAACCCTGGGGCACTCAACATTAATATGAAGTTCCTTAGTTCTATAAAGAACATCTCCCGGCAGAACATTATCAACGATAATATTTTTAACAAAGCTTGCCTTGTCATATTTTTCGTCATAATACTGCTTAATGGTCAAAAAGTTCACAGCAAGGAATGAACACGCATTTCTGGCAATATCGTCGTCTCCCTCACAGAAAACAACAAACTCACACTTACTGAATGTTTCTATTTTTTTATAGCAGGCTCCCGCCACCGTCTTTACTTCACCTGTAGCAGAAAAAACTGTAAAAATATTATCAACAGTATTTCCGATTTTATCCTCATCACTGCACGCGATGATTGTGTCGCTGTCATCAATAACTCCCAGCGTCCTTTGAACTTCTCTTTTCAATTGTACAAGCGTATTTTGAAATACTCTGCCCTGCACATTCGACACCCCCTGCAAATATATTTGTACAGATAATTTTACCTAATTGTTATTATAACTTAAAATTTCAAATAATGCAACACAAATTGTACAAAATTAATAAAAATGTCACAAAATACAAACATCCCCGTAAAAACGTTATTTCTAAAGTCTCGTTTTATTATTTACACCATTTTGACACCGTTCTGCTTTTCATCAACAATTTTCTAATAATGCTACCCCTTTATCTACTTGAGTTTTTAAAATGTGATTATAGTCTTGTGTTATTTCAACATTTTTATGACCTACCCAGTTTGAAACTACATTTAGAGGCACTCCAGCATACGCAGATAATGTTACGAATGTATGTCTTAAACCATGAGATACTATCTCCTTTTCCGATTGTATTCTTTTCAGCAAATCATTAATTCTATATATAAATAACGTTGAAGAAACATATGTATCATTTAATGTAGCACTTATTCTATTACTTGTTATACCCAATTTTTGCTGTATTTTTATTATCTTTTCTATTACTTCTATTGCCTTTGATTTAAATGGAATTGTTCGCATTCTTTCAGAAAATGTAGTAACAATAACTTTATTTTTATACACACTATTTAACCAGTCTAAACAGTAATCTTGAAATAACATATACGAATCTTGTGTTTCAAAATTGCCTTTTGCGACCTCTTTTTTATACTCTCTAAGTTTTCGTTTTACTGCGGATTCTCTTTTAGCATAGCCATAATGAGGCTTGACCATTTCTTCATTTTGATATTTAAATACCCATCTACCATCCTTTCTTTGATATATGCTCCTTGCTGTTACTAATATACCGAGGTTTGATATTAAAGATATTTCTTATTCAGACATTAATAAAAACAATTTGCATACCAAACCACCGATAAGATCTTACAACTATGAATTAATAAATGGAGACAATGATGTAAAGTTTCGCCCTGACAATAAGTATCAAAATTAGGATCTTAATTGTTAAACTCTATATAATAACATTCATCTAATATTCTACCGTTATTACCATTATCTGAAGTTAAAATCAGTAAAATAATAATTGTTAACTTATCCCAATATGTTTTTTCTACTCTTATCGTGTTGCTGTCTAAATTTGTTGTTACATACGTTCCGATGTCATTGTTTTTATTACCATTAGAATTAGAGTCCCAACTTTTCACTAAATCCCTGTATTCATTATAATCCGAAATCGTTGTATTTTTAATACTATTTTGTTCATTATCGCATATTATGTTTCTTACTGTTTCCAAATTTGTTCTTTTTTTAGCATCTTACCATACCTCCGCTTACTTGGATAGCTGAAAAACAAGGCTCATGTGCAATATATCTCATATGGTTAAAAATATATATTTGATAGAATATTCACATATTTTATAGATTGGGAGTGAAATGATGAATATCTTAAAAAAGTGCTTTAGTAAAACACTATACTTTAGAAGAATGGAACTAAAATTAAATCAAGAGAAAATGGCGGAAAAATGCTGTCTATCGCCACGTCAATACACAGATTTAGAAAATGGGAAAAGACTCCCGTCTTTTAGGAGTTTAATTAATATAATTATAAATGGCAGAATAGACTTAAATCTATTTATAGAAGAAATTATCAAAGCTGGATACGCACCTGAAGATTCAGTAGGTAAATAAATTTTAGGTTTATAAATAGAAATAGGCTTCTTAAATATTTTAAGAAGCCTATTTGTCATTATTTATTTATTTAAATCTTATAACTAAAAATTTTATACAATTTATTAATTTATATCAATTCGATACTGTTCGCCGTTCCATGTTACGTTCTGAGTTATTGTCATTTCTATTGCTGTCAGCGGAACATATGCAACATCATCTATCATTGTCATTGGATATCCCATATCATACGATTCTCCATTTACTATTATACCTTTGTTATCCAACATCATATAAATATAGTTTCCGTTATATTCCATTGCAATTGATTTATACTCATTATTCCAATCAATAGTTTTCGCTCCTATATATTTATATATTTCATCCATTGGCAGCATGATAATCCCATCTTTTATAATCGGCTGATCATAAAAATCCAGCTCTGTATTATTTAAATTAACTGATATAACTGGCTTGCCATCTAAAACATATGGATCTTCTTTGGTTCCTGTTCCGGATAATATAATAGCATTATCAATATCTAAATAAAATGCCGGACGTATTCCTTTTTTCTCAGTTA
Organism: Monoglobus pectinilyticus; assembly: GCF_002874775.1. Classification (NCBI taxonomy): domain Bacteria; kingdom Bacillati; phylum Bacillota; class Clostridia; order Monoglobales; family Monoglobaceae; genus Monoglobus; species Monoglobus pectinilyticus. The sequence continues at coordinate 832,994 of NZ_CP020991.1, forward strand.
CCGAACTTTTTGTATATTTGTCACCTACTTTAAAATCAATATTACTATACGGAAGATGATGCATATTTTGTGTATCTTCTAATACTTCTCCGCTTATTATGCAACCATTTATTCCAGCTTCTGCTTCATTAGCATTATATGGACTTCTTATCCAATAAGCATAATTATAATTCGCCTTCTCATATTCAAATTTTAGACCCTCAGATAATTGTGATACTGCAGAATCAAATGATTTAAAAATATTATATATTTGTTCCTCTTCTAACAAAAATATTTTGTCTTGTGTTATATTTTTAACACCACCTTTTCCAGTAATCATATATCCGACTCTTGGAATTGTATAATAATTATCTCCATGTGCATTTGTTTCACCATACATATTTTTAAATAATCCAAATGGATATTTTATTATATCTTTAGAAACTCGCTCAATAGGCCAATATGTTTGAATATAACTATTAATCATTATACTTCTTTGACTATTAGTAAAATTTGTTCTTGATATAAAACCACTTTCTTTATTATATTCAACAATATTTAAATCTGTCGAATTAAGCCATTTTCTTATTGATGACTCCTTCCAAAAATTTGTTTCTTTATTATGTAAATCTTCTACTGTATCAAATTCTTTAAAACACAGTATTTTATCAGAATATAACAAAACTTTCGATTCCATATCAATGTTATAGTTGATTTCATCAAAATAGAATTTTCCATTGTCAAATTTGCCTATTTCATATTTATCATTATAATCCGATTTTTTTATAACTATATTATTAGTTTCATCATATATTGCATCATTACTGAAAATTTTATTATTATCATTATTTACATACCTCCATAAAATAGGTTCATCATTGTACTTTCCCATTAAGAAATAATCTCCTTGCTTTAATTCGGGCAAAGATTGCAAATTTTCTGTTTGCGCAACACACAATGAGGTGTTCAGTGAAAATATTATTGTTATAACTATAATCAAATTCATCAATTTTTTCATTGTTTATTTCTCCAGTAATTCCTTATTTGCATTTCTTTTATAGGTTGTACAACATCAGCATATGCTGATGTTGTACTTATCAATATCGTTACTGCAAATATAAACATTGCTATTCTTGTTATTTTTTTCATACTTTTTCCTCTGTTTAACTTTATTTTGTATTTATGTCAATTCGATACTGTTCGCCGTTCCATGTTACGTTCTGAGTTATTGACATTTCTATCGCTGTCAGCGGTACATATGCTACATCTTCTATCATTGTCATTGGATAACCTAAGTCGTATATTTCTCCATTTATCATTATTCCTTTGTTATCTCTTAACATATAGATGTAGTTTCCATCCTTTTCTATTGTGACGGCTTGGGTTGCTTCATCCCAATTTACTTTTGCTCCTAATTTCTCAAATGTTTCTTTCACCGGTAACATTACTATTCCGTCTTTTATTGTTGGCTGGTCACTCATTTCTGCTTTTGTTCCATTTGTATATACTTCTATTTCTCTTCCTGTCATTATATATGGCTCTTCTGCTGTTCCGCTTCCCGATAATATTACTGCATTATCTTCGTCTAAGTAAAATGCCGGTCTTATCCCTCCATAATAATAACACGAGAGATGCATATATTCTCCATCTTCACCCAAAGAAGTGCAACCCAATTCATCTTTTGATGCAGTACGCAAAAAATAATCATTATATTCACTCAACTTTGTAAATAATGAATCACAATCTTCTCCTAATACCGCTTTAACTTCACCTAAGTTTTTCCACATATTATATATTTGCATCTCGTCCATTAAAAACACAGTATCCGTCACTTCGTGCGCTGCTCCATGATATGCCTCCGGCAATTCTTCTATATCATAAAATTTGAAATATCCGCCATTCATCGGACTTCCCTGCCTATATTCCTTTAATGCGTTATATACTTCTGTCTCCCCATTTGTTGCTAAATCAAGATGATTTAACGGCAGCATAGTCCATTGCATTACCGGTTTAAATACTTTTCTTTCTTTTTTTGAAAAATTACTTTCATATAGAAATCCTTTCTCGTTAGTAGGAATTTGGGCACTATCTATAACAAGATTATTGTAATTGACTGCCCAACTCCATTCTTTTTCGCCTTCCGCAACATCTGAATTTAACCAGGCTCTTGGAAAAGATTCTTCCCAAAAATTATTTTCTCCAAATGGTTTTAAACACAATATTTTATCACTTACTATGAGTTTACCATTCTCATCATCTGCTACATATCTCCAAACTATTGGCTCCTCATTATATTTTCCTAAAATAAAGTAATCTCCTATTTGCATTTCTTTTATAGGTTGTACAACATCAGCATATGCTGATGCTGTACTTATCAATATCGTTACTGCAAATATAACAATTACTATTCTTGTTATTTCTTTCATACTTTTTCCTCTGTTTAACTTTATTTTGTATTTATGTCAATTCGATACTGTTCGCCGTTCCATGTTACGTTCGGTGTTATTGACATTTCTATCGCTGTCAGCGATACATATGCTACATCTTCTATCATTGTCATTGGATAACCTAAGTCGTATATCTCTCCATTTATCATTATTCCTTTGTTATCTCTTAACATATAAATGTAGTTTCCATCCTTTTCTATTGTGACGGCTTGGGTTTCTTCATCCCAATTTACTTTTGCACCTAATTTCTCAAAAGTTTCTTTCACCGGTAACATTACTATTCCGTCTTTTATTGTTGGCTGGTCACTCATTTCTGCTTTTGTTCCATTTGTATATACTTCTATTTCTCTTCCTGTCATTATATATGGCTCTTCTGCTGTTCCGCTTCCCGATAATATTACTGCATTATCTTCGTCTAAGTAAAATGCTGGACGGATACCTCCATAAAAATGACATGAACCATGTCCATACTCTCCATTTTCATCCAGAGAAGTGCAACCCGTTTCATCTTTTGATGCAGTACGAAGAAAATATTCAGTATATTCGCCTGGTTCAGAGAATGCTGAAACTCCCTTTTCACCTAATATCGCTTTTATATCACCAAAATTCTTCCACATATTATATATCTGCATCTCATCCATTAAAAACACAGTATCTGTAACTTCATATGCTGCTCCATGATATGCCTCCGGCAATTCTTCCACACTATAAAATTTGAAATATGAAGGCTCAATCGAACTTCCCTGTCTATATTCTTTTAATGCGTTATATACTTCTGTCTCCCCATTTGTTGCTAAATCAAGATGATTTATTGGCAGCATAGTCCATTGCGTTACCTGTTTTAATACTTTTCTTTCTTTCTGTGAAAAATTACTTTCATTTAGAAATCCCTTTTCTTTTGTATTTATATTTTCATTTACCCATCTATTATGAAACTCTTTTAGATTCCAATCCACTTCACCTTCAGATACTGTAGAATTCAACCATTTTCTGACATATGATTCCTGCCAAAAACTACTAAGACCAAACGGCTTGTTACACAAAACTTTATCACTTACTATGAGTTTACCATTCTCATCATCTGCTACATATCTCCATATTATTGGCTCATCATTGTATTTTCCTAAACTAAAATAATCTCCTATTTGCATACTATCAATTTTTAAATTCTCAGATTCAATTATATTAGAATTACTTTTTGCGATTACCGACACAAATAATATACTTCCGGTTACTATTGTTAAACTCAGAAAAAAAATTATTAACCTTTTCATTTTTTACTCCTCCTTATTTATTTATCATTTGTCAGGTTTTGTCAACCAAATAGATGTTGATAATTCATTTTTCCATTGCCCCACTCCATTATATATGTAATCGTTTATATCATATATTAAATTTCCACCCGTATAAGCATCAGGAAAATCACTATACCGTGTACCGGAGGGGGATTGGTCATATGTCATATTGTTACCATTGTTGTGTGTATTATCATTTCCATAAATATTGCCATAACCTTGTTCATTTGAACCTCCGGAATATACACTTATGGGAATTCCATTAGCTTTAAGTGTTTCTACCTTTTTTAAATATGCTTCAAAAAATTGTCTCTTTTGTAAAAAAGTTGCTGTATTGCTTGCATCATTACGCCCCGTCACAAGCCCCATATCAAATTCTATCTGCATTCCTACCTTGGTATGCTCTTTATCATTGTTTTTATTAGCAATATTATATTCCAACACAGCATTATAAACAGTTTCAAGCTTATTATAATCTGCATCATTACCAGAAGAATAATATAAACTTGGCTGTATAAATATATAGTCGAATAATGGTCTTCCTTTGCTATCAAATTCATCTGCATATCTTATGATACTCTTAACATCTTTATTATTTTCCGAAATATATGGTTTCCATATTAACTGTTTATTCTTATCATGTATATAATCAGATATCATACGCATCTCATCAACATCTCTACCTTCCTCATTACCATAATATATTCCGCCTATTATACTGTCATCAATCCACCATTCTCCTGTAATACTTTCATATATCTGTTTTGTATCTTCAACATAGTTTTCGGTTGGATATTCCGTTGTACCTATATATAATTTTGGCGTTACTGTATTTTTAATTTTCCCGGCAATACGCAAGAAATTTCTTGCGTCCATAAACTTACCAACTATTATTTTCATTGCGTCTGCCGCTACATTCGGGTCATCTGTAGTTCTTGTCTGCAATGCAAAGTTGCCGCTTCCCCCTGTTTGGATTAACCAGTTTAGAGCATCAAATATCGTAAACTGATAGTTGTCATACATGTCTTTTTCTGAATTTATCCACCCACTGGGATTACTCCCTATAGTCATATCACGTGACCTGCCCGGTGCGCATGCGTATATAACCTGAAATACACTGTCATTTCCTTGTCGCATATCACCCTGAGCCCCTACATACGCTTTAATTATATACTTTAGATTTTCACGCCCTTCTTCTGTTTCATTTAATTTATACAGCATTTCTTCTACTTCCTGAGGATTCTCAATAGTCGCCGCATATAATTCTTCAAAAGAATCATACTTTGTCCCGTAGTATGAATGTCCGCTTGTGTCGACATATGTCATTGGATTATTCGCACAATATGTATATAAGTTCAAACTAAGCGGGTCACTCGCATCTCCTCTATATGTATCTTCCTGTATAAACCGTGCTGTTTCTGCATCATAGAATCGAGATTTCAAATAATATAACTCTGTCTCGTTATCATATTCGTATCCGCTGTATCTGTATGGATTTTCTATATTTTCGGTCTCTCCCGTGATATTTCCAAACGGGTCGTATTCATATGCTGCCGCAATGTTTCCGCTCTTTTCTGTTAGCGCTGTAACGTCTCCATGTCCATTATAATGATACGTATACTTTTTATCATTAGACTCCCTTGTTATCAAATTTGTTCCATATACGTTCCTTGCTGTTTGGTTTCCTTCTCCGTCTGTCTCTAATACTATTTTATCATACTCATAAAGATATTTGCAAGTATTTCCATTTACTGTTTTAGATACCCTGTTTCCTTCTCCGTTATAAACATTGGAAATTACATTGCTTCCCTGATATGTTTTTACTAGACGGTTGAACACGTCATATTCATATACCGCACCTATTTCTGAGTCATCATCTAGTCCCAGCAGCTTTATTTCCAGTTCTGTTTCCTCTCCGTCGTCTGATTTTTCCACTCCTTGGAACTTACTGTGTATATTTCCGTTATTATCATAATTATATGTTACCGTCTTTTTGGTATTTCCAACAGTCTGAACCGTGTCTGTCAGACGCTCCTGTTCGTTATAATTATACGTTGTTAATGATATTATTCCGGATTCTGTAACCGTTTCAGTCTTTCTGTTTCCGGCTTTGTCATATGTATAGGACGTCTGCTTATTTGACGGTTCGGTTACCGTCTTTAATCTGTTTGCTTCATCATAGGTATATTTTGTTGCACCCTTGTCTGCACCTGACTCAGTTTCTTCTTTATATATCAGATTTTTTGCCTTATCATACGCATATGAATATGAACTTATTATAGTATCAGCAGAAGTTTTGTTCACAATGCTTGATAAAGTTCCGTCGTCATTATACTCAAATTCGGCTTTGGAACCGTCTGCATTTGTTATTTTATTTTGAGCGCCGTTTAAATAATATTCATATGTTGTTGGCTCCGCATTTTCTGCATCCTTGACAGTATGCAGTCTATTGTTTTTATCATAAGTCTTTATCGTTACATTATTCTTTGGATCAACAGTCTTTTCTGATACTTCTCCGTTATTTATCAATGTCGTTATATCATATTGGTAAGTCGTTGTTCCAATACCGGGAACATCCTTGGTCAAAACTCTGCCCAATTTGTCGTATGTTCTGGTTGTTGTTCCGCTTTCGTCCTGCATTGTCAGTTTATTATTGGCTCCATCGTACGTATTATGTATTAAGACATTATCGCCGAGTTTAGTATCTGTAAGCCTGTCGTGCACATCGTAAACAAAAGATAATGTTACACCATTTCTATCGGTTTTCTCTATCACATTTCCACGCTCATCATACTTATAGCTTTCTGTCTTTGATGCTATACCTATGCCGCCATGGTCAATTTTAGCGGTCATTTCATTTCGGATATTGTATTGGAATGTAGTCGTATGTCCTTCGCCATTGGTTTGCGTCTCAAGATTTCCAAATAAGTCATAAGTATATATGTTAGTTTCTAAAACTCCTTCAACATTCTGGCTTGTAGTTATTAGTCTTCCCAGTTCATCATATTCATAATATGTGGTATTTCCTTTTGTTTATCCACTGTGTTGCCATCCATTTCAAATCTTACATTTCCGCGGCTGTCATACAAATTTTGAGTTGTAATAGCTTCTGTACCGTCCTGTTTGCTTACAGTTGCAGAAATATTGTTTCCTAATTTATCATATCCATATATTTCGAGACGTTCCGTTCCAATTGTTTTTCTTGCCATATTTCCCAATTGGTAAATAGAAATTATGTCTTTATATAAACAAATAGAAATAGGCTTCTTATAAATTTTTAAGAAGCCTATTTGTTGTTATTTATTAATTTCTATCCTATAAATAAAAAGATACGCAATAATATTAAATAGTTATAAACTTTTTCATATTTTTTCTTCTCCTCCGCTAAAAAAGGTATGATATTCTCATACCCTTTACACTTTTCGTTAAAACGGCTCATAGTCGGGGAATATACTCTCGAAATCTTTACGCTGCCAATTTTCCATCGGTATTTCCAGTCTTTCTCCAAAATCCATTGGCAGTTTCGGCTGGTCTACCAGTACTCGATTTAAGTTTTCTATATAGTCTACCTTCGCTTCAAACGCTTCCGATACTGCTCTCAGCGGCACCATTGTTCTCTCTCCAACCAACCTCGGCGGCACCTCTAATGTTACCACTTCTCTGCTGTTTCCCATCTCCGGATTATCTATCTGCATTACCACTGTTGTATCTTCTTTTTTTGCTGTGATTATTTGTGTTTCCTCCTCCCATTCAACCTCTGCTCCAAGCTCTTCAAATATTGCCCTTACCGGCACCAGCAATCTTTCGCTTTCCTCCACCGGTTCTTCATCAAATTGCATTCTCTCTCCGTTGCAGTATACTTCTGCATTTGTTTGAGGCTGTCCGTCTATTATATATGGTTCTTCTATACTTCCGCTTCCTGATATAATCTCGGCTTTTGTTGTGTCTAAATAAAATGCCGGTCTTACTCCATAACTATACGCACATATTCCCGAACTATAATCATCGTCACCAAATATAAATTGTGCGCTTCTGTTGGATGTCCTTAACATATATTCCTCTTCAAATCCTTCATAATAATCTTTATCATTTTTAACACTGTCGAATGCCCTTTGAGTTGGATATGCCCTTACTGTCCCAAAATTTGTCCATAACTTATATATCTGTGCTTCATCAATCAGAAACATTGTATCACTTAATCTATACATTGCTCCTTCTATATGACTAAAATTTCTAATACCCGAACTAAACACATTATATTTTCCATATCGACTAATAAAAGGATAATAGTTTGTTTGAAAACACTTTTTTAATCCGTTAGTTGACAAATGTGCATTTTTCGGCCCCAATATTTGCCATTGACTTACTGTTTTCATAACTGACAGTTCACTAATGCTAAAATTTCTTTCAGACAAAAATCCATCTTCATCTACATATGGCATGAATGGTGATAATGGTACTTTTGTATTGGGAGGATTATTACCCGGCCATATAATATTACCTGCATTTTCTATTGCATTTAACCACGCTCTTATCGTTGTGTTTTCCCATATATCTGAGCCATACATATCCTGACTTAAAAAATCATCAACATTTGTACCTGCGTTATATGCTTTATAGCATAATATTTTATCACTCAACAAAAGCATTCCATTTTCGTCATCATCACTTATACATCTCCATATTATTGGATCATCTTCGTATGTTCCAAGCTGAAAATATGTACCTATATTGTTCTCCTCTTCTTCAACTCTCTGTGCTTTTACCGGATTTATATTTAAACACATTAATAATAAAACAACTATTGTTATAAATTTTTTCATATTTTTCTCCTCCGCTAAAAAGGGTATGATATTCTCATACCCTTCTTTTCGTTAAAACGGTTCATAGTCGGGGAATATGCTCTCGAAATCTTTGCGCTGCCAATTTTCCATCGGTATTTCCAGTCTTTCTCCAAAATCCATTGGCAGTTTCGGCTGGTCTACCACTACTCGGTTTAAGTTTTCTATATAGTCTACCTTCGCTTCAAACGCTTCCGATACCGCTCTCAGCGGCACCATTGTTCTCTCTCCAACCAACCTCGGCGGCACCTCTAATGTTACCACTTCTCTGCTGTTTCCCATCTCCGGATTATCTATCTGCATTACCACTGTTGTATCTTCTTTTTTTGCTGTGATTATTTGTGTTTCCTCCTCCCATTCAACCTCTGCTCCAAGCTCTTCAAATATTGCCCTTACCGGCACCAGCAATCTTTCGCTTTCCTCCACCGGTTCTTCATCAAATTGCATTCTCTCTCCGTTGCAGTATACTTCTGCATTTGTTTGAGGCTGTCCGTCTATTATATATGGTTCTTCTATACTTCCGCTTCCTGATATAATCTCGGCTTTTGTTGTGTCTAAATAAAATGCCGGTCTTACTCCATAACTATACGCACATATTCCCGAACTATAATCATCGTCACCAAATATAAACCTTGCATCTGTTATTGACGACCTTAATGCGTATTCACTTTCAAATCCTTCATAATATTTTTTATCATTTTTAACACTATCAAATGCTTTTTGAGTTGGATATGCCCTTACTGTCCCAAAATTAGTCCATAGCTTGTATATCTGCGCTTCATCAATCAGAAACATTGTATCACTTAATCTATACATTGCCCCTTCTATATGACTAAAATTTCTAATACCCGAACTAAACACATTATATTTTCCATATCGACTAATAAAAGGATAATAGTTTGTTTGAAAACACTTTTTTAATCCGTTAGTTGACAAATGTGCATTTTTCGGCCCCAATATTTGCCATTGACTTACTGTTTTCATAACTGACAGTTCACTAATGCTAAAATTTCTTTCAGACAAAAATCCATCTTCATCTACATATGGCATGAATGGTGATAATGGTACTTTTGTATTGGGAGGATTATTACCCGGCCATATAATATTACCTGCATTTTCTATTGCATTTAACCACGCTCTTATCGTTGTGTTTTCCCATATATCTGAGCCATACATATCCTGACTTAAAAAATCATCAACATTTGTACCTGCGTTATATGCTTTATAGCATAATATTTTATCACTCAACAAAAGCATTCCATTTTCGTCATCATCACTTATACATCTCCATATTATTGGATCATCTTCGTATGTTCCAAGCTGAAAATATGTACCTATATTGTTTCCATCTTCTTCAACTCTCTGTGCTTTTACTGGATTTATATTTAAACACATTAATAATAAGACAACTATTGTTATAAATTTTTTCATACATTTCTCCTCCTACATTTTTTTAGTAAAGCGTAACTCTGCTCTCTTCAAATAATTCATTATATACACGATGTATATTATCCCTGACTTGCGACGACCATCCATTAAATAACAACCCTGCTGTTATATCATATGTAATTTTGGTATTATACGCCATATTATAATTACTTGCTATATCTGTTAAATCTTTATAAGTTTTATAATGACCATCATTTTCATAAAGAGTTATATGATTACGGTTACTGTGTAAGTTTATATTATCAGATATTTTATTCATATTGTAACCCTGTTCATTAGGCCCGCCAGCATAAATTCCAAATGAATACTCAGGGGTTGTTAATAAATACTTAAAAATATCAAGAGTTTTGGCAAAACGATACGTTTTATTACTTGGATTTGACTTTGACTCATCATTAATATATCTTCCAGTAAAAATAGATGAATCATATTCCATTTGGAAACACAAATCCGTTCCTGAATTCTTATCATTATTAAACACTATATCCCTTATATACTGCATAAACTCAGGATATTCACTATCGCTTCTGCCGTCATTGCTGACCTCATAGTAAAAATATCCGGGCTGGATTACTATTACATCACATAGTTTTTTCCCGTCATAATTGTATGTATTGGCAATATTACATACATTGTTTACACTAGTTATACTTCCGCCAGTATATGGCATCCAAATCATCTTTTTACTCTCTCCGTGAATCATGGATGAAGTGTTCCGCATTATTTTTGTATATTCAAAAGATGTATTATACGGTTCCGGATCCTCTTTGCCGTAATATAAACCGGCTATATCATTGTCGCTTCCTGATTTAGCAATAACATGTGACCGTACGCCCTCATAAATATTTCTGACTATTTCATCATATTTTAAAACATAATTATCTATATTTGTACCGTCCCAATTTCTAATCTGCCAGCCTGTATAATGCGGAGTTCCAATATATATTTTAGGCATTGTTTTCGGCTTTTGATAATTCGGAAGACTTCGGTATGCTGCTATCATATTATCATATACATTATTAACCCTGTCAATAGTTAAGTTTTTAACAAGCTCAAGCTGCCCGCTGCCTGAAAGATTGTCATAATTATCAAAAATAAATGGATCATTTCTTAAATCTCCTATGTTATTAACAGGCAGAAATACCCTGTCAAAATCCAGGTCTCTGATTGAAACTGAAAAATACACATCCTTATTAACCAGCAGCGGTAGATATTTTTTAAAGAATTCAACCGAGTATTCAAACTTATTTCCTGAACTGTCATAGTACCTTGGAATTTGACCATCATAGAAACCATTTCCTCCGTAACCCGAATCATAAAGAACTATATGCACGTCCTGTTTTTCTTTCGAGTCATCTATTACCGAAAGTATATAATCTGTCGCTTGATTTTGACCATATGTTTCATCTTCAGCGTATACTCCTATATAGTAATCAGAAGTTTTAAAATTAACTGTATCACCATTTTCAAGTTCCCTGGTTGAACCATTTTCATAAAGCGCTAGTTTCAAATTATCAGCTTCAGTGGTTAACACAACACGGTTAGGAGTATTAACAGTGCCTTCATAATGGAACCAATCCACGTCGAGCTGACTGTCTATCACACCGGTACCGGATACTTGCTGAGTAAGCTTGCCCGCTGAATTTTTATTATTTTTAAAATTAATAAAATCATTACGGCGGGTAATTGGTGTAACCGCAGATGTTTCTGCATCTCCGTTTAATGCTTTCTTGCCGGAAGGAGTATATGTACTGTTTTCATTTACATCTTTTTTCATTTCTTCAGGAGATACTCTTGTTATTATCAAATGATAACCTACTTCGCTTCCTATATCCATCGATTTTTTATTTTTCTGTACCACGATATATGCTGTGTTTGATACTAAATTATTAGGAACAATCCATGAAGCAAATGCCGAATTATTATATGCCTTTACATTATACGGATTTGTACAATCAGTCCTTTCATATGTTATGTTAAAGTCCTTTGAAACACCATCTGGATTATCACGATAATTAAAATCTTTAAAATTAGTCTGAAAACTTATCGTATATGAGCCTACATATTCAGATTTGTCTACTTCAAGTGAGACAGATATTTTTTCACCCTGTGAAACCTCGATTGGATATGTATCTATATCAGAAGTTGTAGAAAATTTTGCGTCTATACCAGAAGTAGGCTTATTTGTTGTTCCAATTGCTTGTTCAATTTTATTAAAATTAACAGCTGATTTGTCTCCGTATTCCTTATCATTTGCCCCCATCTGCCACTGATTTGATTCAAATTTTTCTGGATCGGTGGTTACAAACGCTTTAATTTTAAACTCTCCCCCTTGAGGGTCATACTCACCATTGCTACACACGACTCTGATAGAATAACTACCATCACTCTTAGCTAAAAAGGACGATGATGCTATATTATTAGTATTATTGTACGGATCTAAACAGCCTACCGAAGAGTCAAGATTGTTCGAAATAAAATATGGAACATATGCATATCCTGACGGCGGTTCTACAACTGCAATTATCAGTGACCCCCTTTTTACATTTTTTATTGTAAACACCCTACTCAAAACATTTTTATTTAAAACTCCAGTTCCTGAATAAACGGTTGTTGTATTGTTTATTCCAAACTCACCTGAATTATCTTCTTCCATTTCTATTGACATACTGTTATCCGGAAGTGTTCCGTCATCAATAATTGTATAATTTGTATTTGAAACCGACATATCAACCGAGTTTAACATATTTTGAGATACCCTTGTCGGAAGATTACCGGTTTCTTCAGTATAATATTCTGAAACCTCAAGTGTATAATTTAAATCTGAACCATCTGAAGGCACGTTATAGACTCTGATAATATAATCGCCTGTTGTCATCAGCCTATTTTCAATCATAATATTCCCGTTTTTTGAGTAACCGCTTGCTATATGCAAACCATATTCATCTAATATTTCAAAACCACCATCAAAATTTTGAGGTATACCGAATAGTTTAATATCAATATTTGTTAAACTATCTATTTCAAACTTATAATATTTTGAATTTTCATTTGATTTTAATATATCTGAAACAGGTACATTCAAAGTTAATTTTATTGCATCATTTATGTTAGTTCCCAAAGGATAGAGTTTTCTTTCTGAACTCCATACGCTAACGCCTCCGTTTTTAATTGCACGAACCTTAAAATTTTCATCATTTGGTTCAGATATTAAATAATTAACTTTTGTTTCAGCAGTGAATATAGGCTCTCTGTCTCCAATCTGTATCTCATACGAATCTGCTCCTGTTACAGGCTGCCATGACAACATTGTTGACTGCATATCTATGCTTAAAGCGGACTTCACATTTTTAGGGGCTTCACTGCCCCAATAGTATTCTACAGAATCAAGATATTCTCCATTCCATCCGCCCATAAGTATAGTTTTATTTTTATAAAACACAGCTGAGTGACCAACTCTTGCTGCGTCCATGTCCGCAATACGCGTCCATATATTTGTGTTTGGATCGTATACTTCAACAATATTATTGGGTACATCTGAAATAATACCATTATTTTCGGTTATAGGATCATGTCCGTCTTTGGTATACTGATTTGTTCCGCCAAAAACATATATCTTTCCATCAATAACAGCAGATGCAGCATTATTATGATAATAATTTGTTGGCGCACATTCTTTTATTGAATTTTCTGATATATCATACTTATATGTGCTGGTTAAACATCCGTTTTCATTTGCACCTCCAAAAAGATAAATATCTCCATTTAGATATTCAGCACAGGCATACCCGCGACTTTCCGGCATTAAGCATCGAAAATCACTACTGCTTGTTGGCTTAGCAGATAAAACATCATTAGCATATCTGCCATCAGATGTTCCTCCAAAAAAGTAAACCTTACCCTCTGCTCCCACTCCTGCAGCGGCACTGCGGTTAGCATAAATATAATAAGAACCTGTATTAGTTTTAATAGTATTATTAAAATAGCTATGTATATTATATGTCCATGTTGTATCAAGATCTTTTTTTAATATACTTCTTCCACCGCATAACCGGATAGTACTGTCAATAAAAACAGGCGCTGCAAATATTCTGCCTTCACGCAAATAAGTAACATCGCTCCATACTCCTAGATCAGGTTTATAAACAGCAATATTGTTCATAAAACCGGATTCATCGCAGCCTGCCAATCTATATATACTATTGTCATGGTTTATTATTTTACCGCCATATTCTTTTATTCCGGCGACTAATGTACCCTCATCAGGATTCAAAGGAGAATTCTCGTACGCTCCCAAAATATCCAATTTACCATGAAAAAGCCCCGTCTCCGAAGTCTTACTACCGTTATTTAATGCGTCTTTTAATTGCTTTGAATCTAAACTCGGATTGATTATTTTAAGCAATGCCGCCGCACCTGCTACAAACGGTGTAGACATAGAAGTTCCATCCATATACATATAGTTATTTTCAGGTGCTAAGCTGTATATTGCTTTACCTGGAGCTGCAATATAATCATGTCCATAATTACTAAAAGATGTTAAATCTCCTTCTTGATTTAACGCACATACAGAAATTACATTATCAAGGTCTGCGAAACCTGCTGGATATTCTTTTAGCTGAGTCCCATGATTTCCGGCAGCACATACAAATAACATTTTACTTCTTCTCATAACATCTTTTAGTGTTAAAAATTCATTATTACTTGCAAAACTGCAATTAACAATAGATGCACCCATTTTCTCTGCGTATTTTATTCCTTTTATAGCGTCTGAAAGATCTCCGCCCTCTTTTCCCGCAATAAATTTCACAGGCAAAATTTTTACATTTTCATATGCTACCCCTTGCATTCCAACTCCATTTTTAGCGGCAGCAATAATACCTGCAACATGTGTTCCGTGACTATCTGTTTTTTCACCAGTTGAATCTGTTGTATTGTCATAAACAGTATTATCATTATTTAAAAAATCCCATCCAGCAATATCATCAACAAATCCGTTATTATCGTCATCTTTTTCAGTGTTCCCATATATTTCTTCTTGATTTTTAAATATATTATCTTTTAAATCTTCATGATATATATCAACACCAGTATCTAAAACTGCGACTATAGTTTCTGTTTTTGATATATTATCATTATACACCTTTTCCCATACATTTTCAACATTTATATTATACACCGGATTATTATATGCCCATTGTTTTGTAAAATTCGGGTCGTAATCAGTATTTGCAACATATAATTTATAATTTGGCTCCACATACTCAACACCTGGAATTTGTCTCATTTCATTTATTGTCTTTTCCAAATCCTCGGTTTCGACATGTAATTGTTTTAATATGCTTCCGTCCTCCTTATCAACACTTAACGTATCTATAAGTTCCACACTTGATACACTTTCAAGATTTTCTGACATCATTAATTCAGGACTAACATCAGATTCATCTGCAAACATTCCAACAGGCGAATACTGTATTAAAACCTCATTTTCAGCATATTTTGCATCCTGCGGCATTGAAAACATTTCTATATTTTCATTCTGCACGTTTCCTTCGGCAAAAATATTTATATGTACTATTCCAAGCAAAATGATTATTGCTATGAATAGTGAAATTATTTTTCTCAAAATAATACCCTCCACTTTATTCTATAATATTTGTTATTTTAATTTCAGTATTCCCGTCTTTAGCTGCTTTGAATTTTAAACAGTTAATATAACCATTAAAATTGTTTGTTGCTGAATACCTAAAAGTAATTACACCTTTATCAACACTTTCAATTTTAATTGTTCCGTTTTGACAGCCAGGAAGAATATCTTGCTCATCTGTAATCCCAATTAAATCAACAATTTCAAAAATATCAGAATCAAATGTTATAGTATATAACATGTTGTTATTCTCATCATTTGAAATAACAAATGATGATATATCACCCTTTTTCGCACTTATATAAACATCAGTACTGAGTGAAGAATCTTTTTCTATTATATAACTAAAACAAGTGCTAAATAATTCAGTGTTATCGCTTATTTCAGCAGACAAATTTATTTCTATATCATCACTGCAACGATCTGGCCGCTTAATAAAAGTTCCATCATCCAATATATAATCTGTATTGCTGCTTTTCCAAACTATTTTGCTTCCATTGGGTGCGCTGCTTGGCAAAACCATACTTACTGCGATCGGAGATAAATATTGAGCCATATAACCATTTAACCATTTTGTATCATTTATCATATTTGATGTAACTTTTACCGGTATAGAAGAATATATCCCCAATTGCCCGGAATTATTTCTACCGAAAGAATATAGTTTTCCATCTCTGCCTATAGCTACTGAAAAGGCTCTTCCGCATGATGTCTGTTTTATGTTTTTTCCGTTTAATGTCGTTATTTCTTTTGGGTTTAATGTTGAACCTGTTACAAAAAATCCCAGTTGTCCATCTGAACCATATCCCCAGCCATATACTGTTCCATCATTTTTTACGGCTAATGAACTGCTATCACCAGCAGAAATATTTTTTATTCCTGTTATACCTTTTATTTTTGTTGGTATATTTCTGTTATTTTTATCTCCCAATCCTAACCTTCCGCTTCCGTTATTTCCCCATGAATAGACGTTGCCAAAGTTAGTTAAACCAAGGCAGAAGTTTGTTCCTGCTGATATATCAGTAAAATATTCTCCGTTTTCCAGTTCTGCATTCAGTTTTACAGGTATATATTCATCATCCGTTGTTCCGTTTCCAATCTGTCCGTCTGTGTTTGCTCCCCATGAATACAGTCCGTCCTCGGCTAAAGCTACAACAAATGATTCTCCTGCGCTCACCTTTTTAAAAGTCTTCATTGACGTTATTTGTGTCGGTGTTAAATAATCATCTGTATTCCCTTGTCCTATTTGACCTTTATCGTTTTTGCCTACTCCCCAAATAGTTCCGTCATTCTTTAAAAATATGCTGAACTCTGTTCCGGCTGCTATTTGTTTTACATTAGAAATTCCGGTCATTTTAGACGCTTTCTTTACCTTTCCTCCCAACGTTCCCATTGGGTTATTCGTATTGCTTCCCCAGCACCACACGTCTCCGTTTTTATCCAGCACCAAATTATGATTTTTACCGCGGCTCACTTGGGTTGGATTTTCTATTCCCTCAATCACAGTCGGGTATGTTTTTGTTTCCATTTTATCCGAACCGTTTGCATAATAGCCTTCTCCCCAGGCGATTACTTGTCCGAGTTCATTTATTGCCAATGTCTGCGTACGGTATGAATCTACTTGTTTTACTGCATATGGATAATCTACTTCTACAGGACTTACTGTTATATTATTTTTCAAAGATTTACCGGCAGCCATATTTCCCCAACGGTATAACTCACCGTCTGCATTTGCTGCCAAACATGTTTCTCCTATATCAACTTCAGTTATGTCGCTTAAACCTTCTACAGCCTGATATGATTTATTCTGTGTATCAGCAACACTACCGCATTGATACACTTTTCCATCAGCCATATATGCAGTGGAATTGGCTCCGGCAAATATCTCTCCTGCAAAGAGCATTGTATCTGTTGGACTGCTGGTATATGTTGCACTGTTTGGCAATGTTATACCTAACTGATCATATGTATTATCTCCGCACACAAAAAGCTTTCCGCTGTTAGTCAAAATAGCAGTATGATTATTTCCGCATGACACATCTTTTACATTATTCATAACAAACGCAGGCTGACTTTTATTTTCAGTATCCGAAGTTCCAAGCTGTCCCTTGTCATTTTTTCCTAATGCATATAAATTGGAATTTTCATCAATTATATACGATTGATAATCCCCTGCGGCTATCTTTTTAGCATTTGAGAAAAGTCGTGTATAACTGCTGCCTGATATAGTGTCTAAAATAATTTGTCCATAAGTATTTTCTCCCCACGCCATAACCTCGCCATTTTTTGAAAGTGCAATTACGTGTTCTAATCCTGCCGCTACATCAATTACTGCGATTGCAATCAATATAGGAACATTTTTATCAATATTAGTATTGTCATGTAATTGATATTTGTCATTTCTACCCCATCCGTATACCTTATTATCTTCTGTCAGAACAAATGAAGTATCCGCACATGTTTCAGCTTTCACTATTTTTTTACTTCCCCAAGGCCCATGGACTTCAGCAAAATCTTCACGCGATACATTATCACTCGTTCCCAATTGTCCGTATGTATTATCGCCTTTTGTAAATAACTTACCATCTTTATCAACATATAATATATGATTAGAACCACTGCTTATATTTTTATGCTCCAAATCACCGTAATAATTATTTATAGGACTGTTTGATGATACTGTAGAACCGTTTCCAAACTGTCCATATGAATTATCTCCCCAACGCCATACGTTACCATTTGCATCCAATGCTACGATATGATTATTTCCGGCTGCTATCTGAGTTATATTAGTCATACCTTTTACGGCGTAAGGCTCGTACCTTTTATTGTGAGTTCCGTCTCCGATTTGTCCGCGGAGATTGTATCCCCAGGTCATAACAGTTCCGTCTTCTAAAAGAACTATACTATGTTCTTTGCCGCATTTAACATCTTTTGCATTATATATATCTATATATCCTTTGCCGTCTATCCCTTTACCACATTGTCCCCAATCATTCGTTCCCCATGCTGTAATCATACCTGTCTCATCTATTGCAACTGCATGGTTATATCCAGTATCTATATCTATACTTATTGATACAGGTTCAGGTGTAAGTGTAGTGCCAGCATATGATAATCCCAAAACATTGTGGTCATTTGCTCCGCAGGCAAATACAGTTACAACATTAATGAAAAATGTATGTTTATTATATGATTTAACAATATCAGCTCCATTAGAATTTTCCATATGTGTTAATATAGCTAATGTATCTTTTGTACCATTTCCCAGCTGTCCATATGAGTTATCTCCCTGGGCATATATACCATTAAACCCCTGAACCACAAAACTAGTTAATGAGCCGGCTTCAACATAAGTTATATTTGATAGTGTGTGCATAACAGGCAATGATATTTTTCTATTATCTGAAAACGATACTGCATTATATCCGTTATATCCCCATAAATACGCATAACCTCTGCTGTTTAGTGCTATACAATGCCTTTCACCAACTGCGACCTGTACAATATCTGTCAAGCCTATTACCTGAACAGGAACAGCTGAATTCTCATATGTTCCATTGCCCAACTGTCCATATGTGTTATCTCCTGCCATCCATAAAGAACCATCACTCTTTATAAATGCTGTGTTGTTTCCTCCGGCTTCTACTTGTACTGTTTTAAGTGAGCTAAACAGTTCCCAATTTTCTTCCGGTGTTCTTTGATATCCGTTGACATCAAAATCGTCTTTCGGCGATATTTCTATTATCCCATCTGAAATTATATTGTTTACTAAATTACTATAACTCAGCTTTCGCTGACTATTTACTTTATCTTTCAAATTAGATAATTTAACTGCTGTATTCAGCAGCGATTCTTTTATATTTTGAACTCCGTTTGATTCTGCCATTGCAGCCCCGGCTGTGACATATGCTGCTGACATTGATGTTCCGCTCTGCTCACCATATTCTCCTCCCGGAAGCGTGCTTCTTACATTTCTTCCATACATCGCTATATCAACACTGTTTCCGTAGTTTGAATAGTAGCTAAATCCCATATCTTCATTTAATGATGTAACGCTTATCACGTTTTCTATATCAAAACTTGCTGGATATATCGGTGTTTCATCTACATTTATCCTACTGTTTCCCGCTGCGCAAACAAATAACAGTCCGCTGTTTTCCATTGCTTCTTTTAATGCCTGATTATTATCTGTACTTCCCCAACTGCAGTTTACAATCGTCGCTCCATGTTCTTTTGCGTATTCTATCGCTTTTATTAAATCACTTGTATACGCTTGTCCATTCTCAAAGGCTGCTATTGGAATAATCTCAGCTTCGGGCACGGTTGACGATATTATTCCCGTAACATGCGTTCCATGGTAATACTGTCCTATTTGGTTTTCTTCATATGTAAGTTCAGTATTGTTTACTATATTAAATCCATTTACTACATGTGAACTTAAATCCTGATGAGTAATGTCTACTTTACTATCAATTACTGCAACCTTAACTCCGGTGCCTTTGGTTACTCGCCATCCTGACTGTATATCATTCTGTAAATCATCATATGATTCCGTATCAATTTCTTCATTCTCTTCAGTTTCAGATTCTATATTTTCAGTCTCAGATTCTACATTCTCAGATTCTACATTCTCAGGTTCGGAAGTCTCAGTTGTTTCAGGTACAGGGCTTTCTGTTTCACTGGTCTCAGCCTGATTTTCAATAACTTCTAAGTCCACACTTATATCTTCTGTTTCTTTATTTTCCTTTTGAATATCTTCCTTATTTCGCTCATCTTCCAAAAGAGTTTTATCACTATCCTTTGAATCTATATTTTTATCCTCTTCTGCTTTGTCTTTACTTCCTTCATCTATATCCGACAATTCAAGTTTATAATCCGGCTGTATATACTCTATCCTTCCGCTTGCCTTTTCGTATATTTTTTCAGTAAATATTTCCGGGTCTACTTTTTTAGATAGTTTTATTACACTTTTCTCTTGATCAATCTCATATACAGGCTCATCTGAAAAGGTTGATATATCACCGGTATTCTCTTTAGATATTAAATCACGAACATTTTTAGATACCACAATCTCTTCATCATTTTCCGATATTTTTAAAAACTCTTCTTCATTACTACCTTTTATTGTCTCTAATTCCTGTTGTTTTACTTTATTTGATTCATCGCACGCATATCCTACAGCTTCTTCAATATCCCCATTATATTTTATAATAAATCTGTCAGTATACTCTTGTGCCAGCTGTTCTAATTGTTCAGAAACCGATGTTTGTTCCCCTGATAATCCTTGATTTGTCGCATTTTCACTATCTTCATCTGCATTAATTAAAATAGTAGATGTAGAAACAGAAAATACAACTGCAATAACCAAAAATAGACTTAATAATTTCTTCATATTCTCCCTCCAACTTATACTTATACTAAATTTTAAACTTAACTTCTATCCTCCTTTTCATTTTAATATTATTTTTTATATATTTTTTATTATCATTTTTATTTATGAAATATTAATATTCTAAATAAAATATTTTTTGGCATTTTTTTCAAAATATTACTATGGTATAATCTACCATAGCGCATTTCTTTTGTCAACAAGATTTTGCATATTTTTTAATTTTTCAGGAAATTAATTACATATATTTATTTGTAATATAAATTCATAAAACAAAAAAAGGCTAAAAATAGCCTTTTATATTAAACTTTATTTATTTTTATTTATATCATAAAATACAATCAAAAATTTATCTTATTTATACATAACTATTTCAAAAATAATATATAGATAAGAGCAGAATATTATCTTCCTATACCATTTTAGACATAAACATTTTATATCTAAAATAGTATTGTAATATATAAGCAAGTTACCCTTTATAATACTCATATAATCCAAATTAAAGATAACAAATATAATAATTAATATCGTTACAATCAAGTTATTATAAATAAAAACTATTTTTATATTAAGTCATAAAAATCTTTTATATATAGGTCGGCCGATTTCATTAAATCAGATTTATCGCCTTCCGCTGACCTGTCTTCAACAATGACAACATCCAAAGGTATCATTTTTGCCGTCTTATACGCCTGAAGTATATCTTCAAAAAGCACAGACTCATCAGGTACGCCATTAACTCTTGATAAAGTTTCAGTATAAATCAAAGGACTTGATTTGCCCTCTCCAACTTCATCGGCAAATGTCAAAACATCGAAATATTCCATTATGCCATTATTTTTGAGACATGCTTCGGTCAATTCTTTCGAGTTTGCTGTTGCCAGCGCCACCGTCTTTCCTTCACGCTTTAAATTTTCAAGATATTCCGCGGCTCCCGGCTTTGTTTTTATCTCTTTAGCATAACCGTCGTATATCATCTCTGTCCATTCTCTGTTTACGTCCTTAGGAGACATGGGTAATTCAAAAAGCTCACATACGCGCTTAGAGCTTTGCTCTAACGACATATATGCAACTTCTTTTAAAAGTTCCGGCGGAGTTTCATAATTATGACGATTCAGAAAATCAACAAGCAGGTTGTCCCAAACCCACATAGAGTCTATCAGCGTCCCGTCCAAATCAAAGATAAAATTTTTCTTCTTTGATAAAAACTCTTTGCCATTTCTATTTGATTCATTTCTCATAATATTTACAACTCCTTAACCATTTGAGACAGCTGTTTTGAGACAGCATAAGGGTTCTCGCTTCCCATTATGCAGGATACGACAGCCACTCCTTCTATTCCGGAGCCATACAGCTGACTGATATTGTCAGGATTGATACCGCCGATACCCACAATAGGTATATCAACAGATTTTCTGACCTGTTTTAACATGTCAATTCCCACATTTGAAGCGTCCTTTTTGGTTGACGTTGGGAAAACCGCACCAACTCCAAGATAATCGGCTCCATCATTAAGCGCCTCAACAGCTTGATTAACGTTTCCTGCTGATAATCCTATGATTTTATTTGAACCTAAAATTCTCCTTGATACCTTTAAAGGCATATCACTCTGCCCTATATGTATTCCGTCTGCATCCACAGCAAGCGCAATATCAATTCTGTCATTTATCAGCAATGGTACATCATAATGCTTGCACAGCTTTTTAAGTTCAGAAGCCTCAGCAAAAAATTCCCTGGTTGATATATCTTTTTCACGCAACTGAACCAAAGTTACTCCGCCTTTTATTGCCGATTCAGTAACAGAAAGCAGTTTTTCTCTGGGACATATATTAGTATTGGTTACTAAATACAGTCCATAATTTACTTTATCCATAATTATCTCCCAATTTATAAATTATTAGTTATAAATCTCTCCGCGCTTAATATAATCCTCATCTGATAAACTATAAATATAATCGAATAGTTTAACTCTGAAAGTTCCAATACCCTGTTCGGTCTCTTTAACATATTCATAGGCATACTCTCCGGCAATACCCATCATAACCACCGCGGCTATTGCTGCCGCAAGAGGCTCACCGGCTGCAGCTGCTGCACCCGTCATAGCGCTGCACATACAGCCGGTTCCTGTAACATCACATAGCATCTCATGTCCATTTTTTAAATAAAATACCTGAACACCGTCAGAGACAATATCTACAGCTCCGGTAGCACAAACAACGCTTCCGGTTTTCTCTGCATACTCTCTTACCAGTTCCCCAAGCTCTAAACGGTTGGTTTCATTAACAGCGTCATCATCTGACGCGTCTACACCTTTGCTGCTTATATTGCCGCCGGTCAGCGCGCGTATTTCTGACATATTTCCTCTTATTATATCCGGTTTTGTCAGTTCTATCATCTCTCTGCAGGTTTCATCCCGAAGCTTTGATGCCCCCGCTCCAACCGGGTCTAAAACTATTGGCTTTCCAAGCCTTTTTGCGGCTTCGGCAGCCGTTTTCATAGCAGACAAATATGTACCGTCAAGCAATCCTAGATTTATTACCAGCGCGCTGGATATATTCATGATTTCTTCCATCTCACACTCAATTTCTGCCATAATAGGAGAAGCTCCCATAGCTAGCAGCATATTTGCACAGTCATTTATAGTCACACGGTTTGTCAAGCACTCAACCAAAGGACGAGTGCTTTTCATTCTATTTATTAAATCTATTACTTCCTTAAGCATTTTGTCATTTTTATTCATAGCTAAATTATGTATCCTTTCCGTCTATGCTGTCGTTATTATATAATAAGTTTTAATTTTTAAAATTAATTAGTTCACATCTGAGGTTACCAACATATAAATTATTTTTATATCTGCTCACCGGTTAACAATCTCTCAAACAGTAAATCTTCATAAATTTAAAAAGCGAAATTTTATATTAACCAAAAATAAACATATTGTTTTAAATATGTTCACGCTCCGCGTGATATGTCAGCTCACCTAACGAGGCGTGCTTGCACGCCCTTCCGATGTTCACTAAAAACACTGTATATTAGATAAATCTAAAATAGAAAATTAAGTAAAAATGTGGCTTTGCAGGCATCGGATGTGACCCCACCTTTTAGGTGGGTGTGATGCAAAGTGAATTGTTTTTATTAACCTTCAATGAGCTTTTTTCAAAAATATAGCCATACCTGCCACAATACAGTTATTATCTACTAATAATCAAGCTTCTTAATAACATATTATATTATATAAAATAATGATTCACATTACTGATAAAAATATCGGTCTTAACATTTTGTTATTTAATTAAAAACTTTTATATTTTCTTTTAAAAAAATTTCTAAAACTATTCCTTTTCTATACATTTAAATTCAATTTCTACATTCGGGTCTGACGTTTTCCATAAATCATAAAAATGATGAATCGGCCCATTTCCTTTTCCTATGCTTAAACCGTTTTCAATTCCGGTTTTCACATACTTCTTGGCTTCACCAACCGCCAATACCGCGTCCATTCCCTTTGCCATATTTATACATATCGCAGACGAAATCGAACAGCCAGTTCCATGAGTGTTTTGTGTATGTATTCTGCCGCCCTCAAATATTGTCATTGTTCTTCCGTTATACAATAAATCATTAGCGTTTTCTTTGAGGTGTCCGCCTTTTATAAGCACATATCCGGGACCCATATCACCAATAATCTGAGCTGCCTGCCCCATCTCATGAATATTTTTAATCTCCTGCCCGCACATATATTCAGCCTCGGGAATATTCGGTGTAACCATAGTTGCAAGCGGCAAAAGACGGTTTTTTATAACTTCAACAGCTTCATCGCTCAGCAGCTTTGAACCGCTTGTTGATACCATAACAGGGTCTACAATCAATATCCTGGGCTTATATACTTCCATTGCGTCTGCGACCGCATTGGCAATATCTGCTGTAGACAACATCCCTATCTTTACTCCATCCACATTTATATCGTTAAATACAGCGTCTATTTGCGCTCTTACAATTTCAGGCGGAATATTGTGCACTGCTGAAACTCCTGTCGTATTTTGGGCTGTCACAGCTGTTATCACGCTCATTCCATATCCGCCGTTGGCAGCAAACGTTTTTAAATCCGCCTGTATGCCGGCGCCGCCGCTAGAATCCGAACCTGCTATAGTTAATAGATTTTTCAAACCCAAACACCTCTTTCTTAAATTATACTATTATATGCCTATATCTTCTCCGCCAAGAATCTTATTCATATTTTTAACTGCACACTGTTCACCGCACATGGTACAAGTATTTTCTTCACGCGGAACCGAACTTGCTCTATACGCTTTTGGTTTCTCGGGGTCAAGTGCAAGCTCAAACATTTTATCCCAATCAATCTCACGGCGGGCGTCAGACATTTTATTATCCCACTCCCTGGCGCCTTTCACTCCTTTTGCAATATCTGCCGCATGAGCAGCTATCTTTGAAGCTATAATTCCTTCTCTCATATCATCAAGGTCAGGCAGTCTGAGGTGTTCTGCCGGTGTAACATAGCATAGGAAATCCGCTCCGTTGGCTGCCGCAACAGCTCCGCCGATAGCGGAAGTGATATGGTCATATCCGGGCGCAACATCCGTTACCAAAGGCCCCAAAACATAAAACGGAGCGCCACTGCAAATACGTTTTTCAGCAATCATGTTTGCGGCTATCTCGTTCAATGCCATATGACCCGGACCTTCAACCATAACCTGCACGTCCTTTTTCCAGGCTCTTCTTGTCAGTTCTCCCAAAACTATAAGCTCAGATATTTGAGCAGGATCTGTAGCGTCATCAATACATCCGGGACGGCAGGCGTCTCCTAAACTGATAGTTACATCATATTCACGGAATATATCCAAAACTTCATCATAATACTCATAAAACGGATTTTCATTTCCTGTCATTTCCATCCAGGCAAATAAAAGCGCTCCGCCTCTTGAAACAATATTCATTCGTCTTCTGTTGTCCTTAACTTTCTGAGCTGTAGCGCGGTTGATTCCTGCATGTATTGTCATGAAGTCAACCCCATCCTCAGCGTGCTGACGGACAACTCTTAAAAAATCATCCTTAGTTATATCTTTCAGCTTCTTTTCGCAATATCCTATTGTATCGTAAACAGGAACTGTTCCAAGCATAGCGGTTGAAATCTCTAATATCTTTTTTCTCATCTCATGAGTTTTTCCGTAATTAGAAAGGTCCATTATAGCTTCAGCTTTCATATTTATAGCAGTTCTAACCTTTTCGAGTTCCAAATCCATATCCGCAGCGTCGCGTGATATTCCCAGATTAACATTTATTTTAGTGCGCAGCCCCTGACCTATTCCTTCAGGTGACAATGTCTTATGATTCTTATTTGCCGGAATAGCGACAACTCCCTTAGCCACCAATTCCATTAACTCTTCGGTAGACATATTCTCCTTTTCAGCAACCGTTTTTATTTCCGGCGTTAAAATGCCGCGTTTTGCCGCATCCATTTGTGTAGTGTAATTTCTTTCCATAATAAAAAACTCCTTTTAAAATATTTGCGCACAAAAAAGTGCTTACCTACAACAAAGGCAAGCACTAAAAAATAAATTCTATCTCTTAGATTTTGTGCTTTCCTACGTCGGTATTAACCGCCAGGTTCAAAGGGTCAAGCATATTGCTTATCTCAACCGCCATAACCGCGGTCCCCCCAGCGCTAACTATTATAAACCTAACTGATATAAATTGCAAGTCTTTTTTTAACAAACTTACATTATTTACAAATAAAAGGTTAAAGCACTCTATCCTATACCGTAAAGAATTTTTACAGCTTCGGCACGCGTCACATTATTATTAGGTCTGACAGAACCGTCTGTATAACCGCTCATTATACTCTGAGTCAGCAAAAGCTCAATGCTGCTTCTCGCCCAGTCCGGTATATCTTCTGCGTCCACCGCTGAAACCGGAGCCGCATAAAGACCTGAAGGCATTAACCTTGCTGATGCAACTGAATATTCCGACCTTTTAATATTAGATGAAGGCGAGAAGAAAACCCTGTCCCCATCCTGCTGACCTGTCATTATACCTAATGAGTACATCGCCTGAACCTGCATAAAGGCCCAATCAGGTATTTCATCTTTATCAGCGTAAGGAAGCTCAACTCCACGGTAATTATAAACGTTTAATCCCAAGTAATTGCTTATCATACAAGCAAATTCCGCTCTTGTCATATTTTTGTCCGGTCTGAAAACAAACCCGTTATCCGTCTCATATCCTGAAACAACCTTGCGTTTAGTCATATATGAGATATAATCCCTTGCCCAGTGTTCATTCGTATCCTCAAAAATATTGGTTAATGCAGAAATATCTCCGACGCTCAAGGTTTTATAAGCACTGTATCCCTCATCATCCGTTACGGATACAGATATCAAATGAGGATTATTTAAAAAATCCTCAGGGTAAACATATTCGACAGTCATAGTTTCAGGAGAAAAACTAAACTTGGTTTTAACTCCGTCGACAGTCATTTTAATATTGTCCTCGTCTATAATCCCATGTGTTCCGAATATTTTAGCCACAAAAGCATTTCCGGTATTTGAACTTGTTATCGTCGGATAATCAGTTTCCAAAGGACGAGGTGTGGAGGTCGGTATCTGTTCCGGTCCGGCTGAAACCGTAAGATTTACAGAAGCCGAGACCGAACCCGCACTAACATTTATAGTTCCCGTTCCGCTTACATTGCCGGGAATAAAGGTTCCGTCAGCTGAAATTGTTCCCAAATTCTCATCACTGACGCTCCAGCTATACGCTTCGTCTGAATCTGTCAAGTTAATATTCTGATATACCGAGTCAGCTGTTAAATAAACTGTCTGCCCTGATGAAACTGACAAAGACGACACTTCACTGCCATCTGATTCATTTTTAATAACAATACTGTCAGGGTTTGAAACTGAATGAAGCATAGTACTGCCATACGCCTCTCCTGTAACTGCTGAAAAATAAACATCCCCATCGCCGTACAATGTTGCATAACCGTCATTGTTTATAACGGCCTGCCCCACAGTTGTATTATCCGACTCAACAGAATAATAAATTGGCTCGGTTATTTCAGCTTTTCCGTAAGATTTGTCAATCGCCGCTACCCAAACGCCTACACTGCTGCCCGACAATACATATTCTCCATATGGATATGTCAGCAGTTTATAAGGTATGCCGTCCGGCGGATTCATCTTCTTTAAAAATATAAAGTTAGCGCATCTTCGTAATCCTTCAGACGGGGAATTTAAAATCTTAAACTCAGTGGTTTCAGGCAAAGTCCCTCCAAGCTGAGTGCTTCCTCCGCCGTCCAAATTTACTGCGTCAACACATCCAAGTTCCAAAAGTCTGCGTGCCAAAGTTTCTTTTCTGACTCCATAGCTATACCCCGGCTGCCTGCCGTCTATAGTATAAAATATTATCGAGCCATCCGCCTTTATTCCTACAGCGCTTCTCGGCGCCGCGCTGTCGTCCTCATAATCCAGCTGTCCGTTCCGAAGCAATGTTCCTCCCAGACAGCCTGTGCCGTATACTGCGCTGTTCCAACGTGCGTCGCCTGTCACTTCATTTGCGGCAACAGTAATGGTCTGACCTATATATAGCTGATTTAAACGGTCTTTTACCTCATCCGCGACCCTGTCATCTACACTTATTACCAATTTTCCGTCAGGTATTGCCACTGAACCGTTATCCGAAGTGATGGACTCAACAGTTGCCGTAAAAGGCTGTCCCAGCGAAAAACCGCCGCTCACATTTCCCAAGACAACATTGGTACCGCTGCCTTCCGCATTGGTGTAATCTCCGAATTCATCTGTATAAATATACATAACATACGGCTGACGGTATTTATTTAAACATTCTATATCAAACAGCGTGCCTTCCGGTGTTTCAACAGATATATAAATTTGCAGAGGCGAAATAAAGCCTGTGCCGTCCGCATTAAAACCCACTCCTGTCAGCTTTTCCTGGTCAGACGTCAGAACCTTTCCGTCCACAATTGTATCACTCATAGGCACGCCGGTTTGGAAAGAGAAAAAATCAGCGTTCATACCCATAGCCGCAAAAATTCCCTGCTCATTTAAATATTCATTAGCTTCAACAGAAGTACGTTTTCCAAAAACCTGGTCTCCATTAGAAACTATAGGCAGAACATCGCTGTTTGGTATGTATTCAAAATAATTTTCAGTCTGCTGTCCAACACTGTCGCTCTGAAAGGTATTCCTATTATAAGTGGTTCCCTGGGCGTACTCAGTTTCAGTATGAGTTGTTTGCTCTCCCAGCACAGACGCAAAAGCAGACATTGAAGAAAAAATCAACATTCCAGCAGTTATACAGGACATCAACTTAACCGCAAACCTGTTTTTCTTTATATGTAAACCGGGTTTTTGTAAATAATTCCCCATTTATTATCAATCCTTTATATTTATTATTGTTCACGCAGGGCTAATTATAGCATAACACCGCATTGTTTTCAAGGTGCAATTTAAATAATTCAGAAAGCAAATCCCAGCAATATACTAGGTCTTTTTTCTTTTAAATACTAACAATAAACATTTTTTGTTCATGTAATGTATATTTTAATCCCTATAGCACAAACTTAAATTAGAATAAGAAAGGAGTGTTAAAAATGTTTAAACATGAAAAAATACTTTTCCATCCGGTCAGCGTTGAGAAACCAAATCCGCAGTATGCAGCGCTTTTGCAGGAACAGCTGGGCGGAGCAAACGGCGAGCTCAAAGCCGCTTTGCAGTATATGTCTCAAAGTTTCAGAATAAAAGACCCGGAAATCAAAGATTTGTTTCTTGATATAGCAGCTGAAGAACTGGGGCATATGGAAATGGTAGCGACCACAATAAACATGCTTAACGGACATGACGTAGATTATGAAAAAGTAGAGGCAGGAGAAATACAGTCACACGTTCTTTTGGGTCTCAATCCCGGACTTATAAACGCCTCCGGATATTCATGGACAGGCGATTATGTAACAGTAACCGGCGACCTGTGTGCTGACTTACTATCAAATATAGCGTCAGAACAGCGTGCAAAAGTCGTTTATGAATACCTGTACCGTCAGATAGATGACAAATGCGTTAAAGAAACCATAGACTTTCTTCTAAACCGTGAGGAAGCTCACAACACAATGTTTAAAAAGGCATTTAACAAAGTGCAAAACACCGGTTCAAACCGTGACTTTGGAACTACTAAGGCGGCTAAAATGTATTTCAGTATGTCTGAGCCGTCTCCGGAAGACAATCAGTTCAGCAATGTCGGCGAGCCTCTTAACTCATTCAGTTAATAAAATCTAAAAAATAAAAGAGTCCGAAAGGACTCTTTTTATATATGTCTGTCTAAAACGCCAAGTTTGCTTTGCCTGTATTCGGAAAACTTTCCATTATCCAGAGCAGAACGGATTTCTGCCATCAGATTATTATAAAAATAAAGGTTATGAATAACCGCCAGTCTCATGGCAAGCATTTCATTTGCCTTGAAAAGATGCCTGAAATATGCTCTTGAAAAATTCCTGCATGTGTGACAACCGCAGTTAGGGTCAACGGGTCTGTCGTCTCTCTCATATTTAGCATTTCTTATGTTCAGGATTCCCTCAGATGTAAATATAGTGCCGTGACGGGCGTTTCTGCTCGGCATAACGCAGTCAAAGAAGTCAACGCCCCGGTAAACCGCCTCAATTATATTTATGGGAGTGCCTACCCCCATAAGATATCTAGGCTTATCCTCGGGCATATATGGTTCAACCGCTTCAATAATATTATACATGTCCTCTGTGGATTCCCCGACTGCCAGTCCGCCGATTGCGTAGCCGTTTAAATCCAAATCAACTATTTGTTTCATATGCTCAATTCTTATATCGCGGTAGGTACTGCCCTGGTTGATACCAAACAGCATTTGGTTTTTATTTATAGTGTTATCCAAACTGTTTAACCTTGCCAACTCATCTTTACACCTTTTCAGCCAGCGAACTGTCATATCAGCAGAATCCTGAGCATACTGCCTTTCGCACGGATTTTCAACGCATTCATCAAAAGCCATCGCTATAGTTGACGCCAGGTTGGACTGTATACGCATACTCTCCTCGGGGCCCATAAAAATTTTATGTCCGTCAATATGAGATGAAAAATAAACGCCCTCTTCTTTTATATTCCTGAGTTTTGCTAAAGAGAAAACTTGAAATCCGCCGCTGTCGGTAAGTATCGGTCTGTCCCAATTCATAAACTTATGAAGCCCGCCCATGTCGCGTATAACTTCGTCGCCCGGACGAAGATGCAGATGGTAAGTGTTTGAAAGCTCTACCTGACAGCCAATATCCTTTAAATCAAAAGTATCAAGCGCGCCTTTTATTGCCGCAGCAGTGCCAACATTCATAAACACAGGGGTCTGAATAGTTCCGTGAACAGTCTTGAATTCCCCCCGTCTCGCTCTTCCATGCTTTGATATCAATCTATACATATATCTACTTTCTCCCGGTTAAAATTTTACTTGAGCAGCATTGCGTCGCCAAAACTGAAGAATCTATATTTTTCTTTAACAGCCTGCTCGTATGCCTCAAATATATTTTCTTTCCCTGCAAACGCCGATACCAGCATTAACAATGTTGATTCCGGCAAATGAAAATTAGTTATTATAGAATCAGTCACCTTAAACTTATATCCCGGATATATAAAAATGCTGGTGTCTCCTATCTCAGCTTTCATTGTTCCGTTATCTTCGGCAACAGTCTCAAGAGTTCTCACAGACGTTGTTCCAACAGCGATAATTCTGCCGCCGCTCTTTCTTGTTTCATTTATTATATCTGCCGCTTCCTGCGAAACCTCATAATGTTCAGTGTGCATAACGTGTTCCTCAACATTTTCAACCGAAACTGGTCTGAAAGTTCCCAAACCAACGTGCAGGGTTAAATAAGCGGTTTTAACGCCCTTATCTTTTATATCTTCAAGAAGTTCGTTGGTAAAATGCAAACCCGCAGTAGGAGCGGCGGCAGAACCTTCAATTTTAGAATAAACAGTCTGATACCGTTCTTTATCTTCTAGCTTTTCTTTTATATACGGCGGCAGCGGCATTTCTCCCAGCTTATCCAAGAGTTCTTCCCAAACTCCATCGTATTCAAACCTTACAATTCTATTTCCGTCAGGTCTTACCTCAATCACTTCAGCCTTTAACAGCCCGTCTCCAAACACGAATCTTGCTCCGGTTCTTGCCCTTTTTCCGGGTTTTAAAATAACGTTCCAAGTGTTTAAATCTATCCTCTTTAGAAGAAGAAACTCTATTTTACCGCCGGTATCTTCTTTCACGCCGTACAGTCTTGCCGGTATAACTCTTGTGTTATTCATAACAAGACAGTCGCCCGGATTCAAATACTCGATTATATTCCTAAAATTTTTATGTTCTATTTTTCCTGTTTCTTTGTCTAAGACAAGCAGCCTGGAACCTGCCCTATCCTTCAGCGGATGCTGAGCAATAAGCTCAGGCGGCAAATCGTAATAAAAATCCTTAGTTGTCATATTTAACTCAACTTACTCCAATCCTATATTAATATACTGTTGTAACTTCAGCGCCGCTGAAATAATGGGTCAGTATCTCATCATATGTATACCCGGCTTCAGCCATACCTTTTGCTCCATACTGGCTCATACCGACACCATGTCCCCAGCCTGAGCCTTTAAACGTAAACGAAGTATTAGCGCTTGATTCTTCATAAGAATCAGCATATACCTTTTGATACTGTCCGTTAGTTGTATAAAGAGATTCGCCCGAAAACTCACTCCTGCCGGAACTTGTAAGCAGTTCAAGCTGTGTCGGACGTCTTCTGATAAGTGTTGAACCGTCTGTCACAGAAACATAAGCCTGCCCCTGAGCGTCTCCGTCACCCACCACAGTAAACATTTGGCTCTTGGTTACAGTGCCGAACACTGTGCGGCACTCTT
This sequence comes from Monoglobus pectinilyticus, assembly GCF_002874775.1. Taxonomy (NCBI): domain Bacteria; kingdom Bacillati; phylum Bacillota; class Clostridia; order Monoglobales; family Monoglobaceae; genus Monoglobus; species Monoglobus pectinilyticus. The sequence continues at coordinate 865,989 of NZ_CP020991.1, forward strand.
CCAATTCCAATGTTTTTATTGCAGTATTGCCGGTAACTCTCATCTTAATCACCCGGCCTTCAGGTGAATATTCAAGCACCTCTATTTTCTGCACATCGCCCACATCATATCCTCTGTTACGCATTATAGTAGATACTTCAGCAACTGTCAATACGCCGGACCAAATACCATTCGGAATATTTTCAGTATCTTCATAACTATTGTCAACGCTTATAAGATATGGAACCTCGTTGCCCCAAACATACTTAACATTTTCGGTGGTAGAACCCATTGACGCCGCATAGTAGCACTCGCAAAGCTCTCCGTTATATGTCATAACCTGTCCTGCCGTAGCGTCCACAGCGTCATATATAGACTGCGCTTCTCTTGACATACCGGTATACATTTGGCAATGCGTGTTCGCACAAATATCAAACCCATATGAAGAATGCTTGCCTAAATTCTGAGCAGCGTAATTCCTGGAGCACACCGCCTGGGCTTTTAAAGCCTCAAGAGGCCATGATTCGCTCATTTCCCTTGATACAACACCATATAAATACTGATCCATATTGACCACATTAATCACAGCTATTCCTGAACCGTCCTTAATAAAATTCAGGCTTCCGCGATATCCCGAACCATCAATTTCCAGTCTCTCTTCCCAAAAATCGGTATAAATAGGGCATATACCTATACCATTATTACCGGATTCAGAATATAATACATTACCGTCCAAATCAGATAACACAACCTGATTTTCAGCAATGCTGACTATAACATCGGTATCCTCTATAATTTTCTCCTCAGAAAAATCTCTGTCATTAAATACTCCTGCATAATATCCCCGTTCACTTGTGATTTTCACAGACGTTTTAGCCGACGAGCCGTAAAACAGCCCGACTTTAATATTTGACGGCACATAAACATCAGCAGACACAAAAGTCTTATATCCTGCAAGTGTGCAAAAAAACACAGCCAAAACAGTGAAAACAGAGAACAATCTAAAACCTTGCCGCTTAAAAAACATGAAATTATCCACAATGTGTCACCCCGCTTAAAAATATCTCTGTCAGTACAGCTAAACGCAAACAAATTTGAACGTTTGCCGCATGCCTGATATTATAACACATAATTCTACAAAAAGCCATATATATCTTTATTATCTTTTGTTAAATTTAATTTACGTATAATACAAAAAAGCATTTGACATAATTGTAATATTGTCATATAATTATGTATACCAATGAATTCAAGGAGGATTTAAAATTGAAACAGTATAATGTTGGAATTATCGGAGCCACGGGCATGGTTGGGCAGAGATTTATAACGCTGCTTGATAAGCATCCCTGGTTTAATATAAAGCTTTTAGCGGCTTCACCGAGAAGCGCAGGGAAAAAATATTCTGAAGCGGTAGGCGACCGCTGGGTCATGAAAACTGACATTCCTGACTATGTGTCTGAAATGGTTGTTTATGATGCTGCTAACGACATAGAAAAAATAACCGGTCAGGTTGATTTTGTCTTCTGTGCAGTCGATATGAAAAAAGACGAAATAAAAGCTTTGGAAGAAGCCTATGCTAAGGCTGAATGCCCGGTAGTTTCTAACAACTCTGCTAACAGACATACACCGGACGTACCTATGATTGTTCCGGAAATCAACCCTGAGCACGCTGAAATCATAGAAGCTCAAAGAAAACGTCTCGGAACCAAAAGAGGCTTTATTTCTGTAAAGTCAAACTGCTCGCTTCAAAGCTATGTTCCGGCGCTTCACCCTCTTATGAAATATGGAATAGAATCTGTTCTTGCCTGCACATATCAGGCTATTTCAGGCGCTGGGAAAACGTTCGAAAGATGGCCGGAAATGGTAGATAACGTTATACCGTATATAGGCGGTGAAGAGGAAAAAAGCGAAGTTGAACCGCTTAAGATTTGGGGAAAGATAGACGGAGACAAAATTGTTGAAGCCAGCTCTCCGGCTATTACAACGCAATGTCTCAGAGTTGCAGCAAGCGACGGCCATATGGCAGCTGTTTTTGTAAAGTTTAAAGATAAACCAACTATAGAGCAAATCAAAGAGGACTGGAAAAACTTCTCAGGCGTGCCCCAGGAACTTGAGCTTCCTTCAGCGCCGAAACAGTTTTTAAACTATTTTGAAGAACCTGACCGTCCGCAGACAAAGCTCGACAGAAACTTAGAGGGCGGAATGGCTGTTTCTATGGGAAGACTCCGCGAAGATACTCAGTATGATTATAAATTTGTTTGCCTGTCACATAATACATTAAGAGGAGCCGCAGGCGGCGCTGTATTAATGGCGGAACTGCTGGCCTCAAAAGGATATTTTGATTAATTAATTTTTTGAAAGAAAGGAACTTCTGTTATGAAAGAGCCTATTTTTACCGGAAGCGCTGTTGCCATAGTCACACCGTTTACTGAAACCGGAGTTGATTTTGACAAGCTTGAAGAACTTATAGAATTTCATATCGCAAATCAGACCGATTGTATTGTTATTTGCGGAACAACCGGCGAATCTTCAACTATGCCGGACGAAGAACATAAGTCTGTAATAAAATTCACTGCTGAAAAAGTTAACAAAAGGATTCCGGTAATCGCCGGAACCGGCAGCAACGATACAGCCCATGCAATAGAACTGAGCAAGTATGCTGAAAGCGTAGGGGCAGACGGACTGCTTATAGTTACCCCGTATTATAATAAAACAACTCAAAAAGGTTTATACCTTCACACCAAAGCAATTGCGGACAGCGTTAATATCCCGATAGTGCTTTATAATATCCCGGGCAGAACCGGCGGACTTTCATTCTCCCTGGATACATTAAAAGAACTTGCAAAAATTCCAAATATAAACGCTATAAAAGAAGCCACAGGCAATCTTTCATTTGTAGCAAATATTGCGGCGGAAACTGACCTAAATATATATTCAGGAAATGACGATATTATTGTTCCTGTTATGTCTTTGGGCGGTAAAGGAGTTATTTCAGTCGTTGCCAATATATTGCCGAAAGAAACGCATGATATTTGCAAACTTTACGAAACCGGAGAGACTGAAAAATCAAAGGAACTGTTTTTGAGTTTAATAAAGCTTATTAATACACTATTTATTGAAGTTAACCCTATACCTGTCAAAACTGCTATGAATTGTTTAGGATATAAGGTTGGTCCTCTAAGAATGCCGCTCTGTGATATGTCGGATAAGAATTTAGAGACTCTTAAAAATGTTTTAAAAGAAAATAATGTAAAGTGTTTGCTTTAATATACTAAAACAGAAAGACAGTGATACAAATGACAAATATACTACTAAGCGGCGCTAACGGAAACATGGGACGCGCTGTTACCAGAACAGTGGAAAATAATGACAAAGTCAAAATCACAGCAGGATACGACATAAACACGGTTAAAAACTCTGACTTTCCTGTCTACGATAATTTAGATGAAGTCAAAGAACCCTTTGACGTTATAATTGACTTTTCTCATCCGTCTGTATTTGACAGCATACTTGAATTCTCGGTTAAGACAAAAACTCCTGCTGTTATTTGCACAACGGGACTTTCAGGAGAGCAGATTTCAAAAATGAAGGCGGCTTCTAAAAAAGCGCCTATCTTTTTCTCAGCAAATATGTCTCTCGGCGTAAATCTTTTAATTGACTTGGTATGCAAAGCGGCGAAGCTGCTTGACGGAAGCTTTGATATTGAAATAATTGAAAAGCACCATAACCAAAAGCTTGACGCGCCAAGCGGAACCGCACTCGCAATTGCTGACGCTATTTCTGACGCAGTAAGTTTTGACACCGAGTATATTTATGACAGACATAATGTACGTAAAAAGCGTGATAAATCTGAAATAGGTATACACGCTGTCCGCGGCGGCACCATTGTTGGCGAACACGATGTTATATTTGCCGGCAATGATGAAATAATAGAAATAAAACACAGTGCTTCATCAAAAGAAGTTTTTGCTGTCGGCGCTGTAAAAGCCGCAGTTTTCATGAAAGGAAAGCCCTGCGGTATGTATGATATGAAAGATTTGATTGAGCAGTCTTAGTTTGAATGTATAAACCACATTTTATATATTGGAGGTTATCACATGATTAAAACCATCACCGATATTGAGTTTTTTCCGGAGGTTGCCATTGTTACATTAAATAATATTCCAAACACTCCGAGCAGTATTGCAAACATTCTCAGCGTTATTGCAGAGAACGGCATAAGCATAGATATGATTAGTCAAACCGAACCATACAAAGATAAGATAAACTTATCATTTACACTTTCTCAGGATGATTTGAGCGAGGTTATCGGGCTTACAGGAAAGTTTAAGTCTCTTGCCCCGTCTATTAAAGCCGACATAAACGGAAACAACACTAAAATCCTGCTGAGCGGTGATGGTATGAGGTCTGAGTCAGGCGTAGCAGCTGAACTGTTTTCGCTGTTTGCCAAAGAAAATATCCGCGTTAAGCTTATAACAACAGCTGAGACGGAAATCTCATGTCTTATAGATATAAAAGATGTTGAAGCTGCTAAAAAGATTCTTTTATAATAACTTAAATATTTAAAGAATCAGTATTTGAAGTGACTTTTAAAGATTAAACAAAAACAATATTAAATAAAATGAGTTCGGAATTATACCGGACTCTTTTTATTTAATTAATTGAGTATATCTTTAAATTATTAACTGCTCTATTAATAGAATTTATGAAAATACAATTTATAAAGCCGTTCATGTTTTCCACACCAAAATAATATATCAATTATATTGGATAGGAAACAAAAAACTGGGCAAAAAAGTTAAGGTCATGTAAAATAGAAAGTATAATATGTAAGAGCAGGAAACAGGTAGGATTATATATGTGTGCTAGTCGACCTGTTTAATTAGGAAATCATAGGTTACAGCGCAGGAAAGAACAAAGATGCTGCATTGGTAGTCAAGGCGTTTAGCAGAATAAATATAAATCCGGAGAAAATACAGATATTTCACACAGATAGAGGAAACGAGTTTAAAAACAGAACACTGGATAAAACGCTTGAGACATTCCACATAGACCGCTCACTGAGCAAGAAAAGGCTGTTCCTATGACGATGCGCAGCGGAAACCACATTTAAAATCATAAAGACTAAATTTGTAAAAGGTCAAGAATATGAAACATTGGAACAATGCGATATGAATTATCGGATTATGTAAACTGGTTTAACAATCACAGAATTCACTCATCACTGGACTATATGACCCCGAAAGAATATCGGCTTACTAACCTTAAATAAGTTGTCTAATTTAGTGTTGACTATCCACATTGAAGGTTTATCAAAACAAGTTACTTTGCATCACACCCACCTCGTATAATAAAGTAGTAGTTAATATTGTTCGATTTTAAGGGCATGTGCTATAATGTTATTAGATACTGTGGATTAGTTACACCCACCTACCACTTGATGGTTTCTTGAAGGCTCTAACCACAGTCTCTTTATACATTTGTTAATTAGTTAGATACCGCACGACGGTTTATTTAGAACGAGGTTACAATCGTAAAGAGTATCTGTGGTCTAAAAACAGTATCAAATATTTTTCAAAGGAGTTTTTAGTATGATTTTTGTTGGTATCGATGTTGCAAAGGACAAGCACGACTGCTTCATTTGCAATTCTGACGGCGAGGTTTTATTTAATGCTTTTACTATTCAGAACACTATAGAAGGTTTTAATTCTCTTTATCAAAGAATTGAATCTGTTTCAAAAGATTTTAACAAAGTAAAAGTAGGGCTTGAAGCTACAGGACATTACTCATACAATCTTTTGGGTTATCTTCTTGATAAAGGTTTGACTACCTTTGTTATCAATCCATTAAATACCAATCTCTTCAGAAAGTCTCTCAGCCTCAGAAAGACTAAAACGGATAAAATTGATGCCCATACAATCGCTATGATGTTAATGTCTAATGTAGACTTAAAGTCCTACTCAGATATATTATATCACAACGAAGAATTAAAGTCACTAACCAGATACAGATTTTATAAAGTTTCTGAAAGAGCAAAACTCAAAACCACTGTTTCCCGGCTTGTGAACATACTTTTCCCGGAACTTGAAAAACTTGTTCCTTCGCTGCATATAAAATCTGTCTATACTATGCTTTCAGAGTTCCCGTCAGCCCATCATATTGCAGAAGCCCACTTAACGAAGCTTACAAACCTGCTGCATACTGCATCTAGAGGCAGATATGGCAAAGATACTGCAATTGGTTTTAGGGAAGCCGCAAAAAACTCAATCGGTTCAGACATGCCAGCAAAATCTCTTGAGCTAAAGCATACCATAAAGCTAATACAAGAACTTACAGCAGAAATTGAGGAGATAGAAGCAGAAATCAAGCATATTATGGATAACATAAACACGCCTATTCTGTCTATCCCGGGTATCAGTTACACAATGGGAGCTATGATAGTAGCAGAAATAGGTGATTTCAGTAAGTTTTCATCTCCTGATAAAATACTTGCGTATTCAGGAATGTCACCATCAACGTATCAGTCAGGACAAATAACCAATAGCTATTCACACATGGAGAAACGAGGATCGCGTTACCTTCGGTACGCATTATACAATGCAGCAAAATATGTATGTCATTGGGATGAAACCTTCAAGAATTATCTAGCAAAAAAGCGAACTGAGGGAAAACATTACAATGTTGCAATATCTCATGCAGTAAAAAAGCTAGTGAGAGTAATCTATCATTTACAGAAAACGGGTCAGAGTTACCAAGCCGTTTGAGTTTATGTAATACTGTATTTTTAATATTATTTTTTTAAGCAATTTACTATTGCTTTATTTGACATACAATTTTCTAGTTTCCTTATTTGACCGAAAAGATTTTAACTTTTTTTATTTTTCTATTGACTTTTAATAGTTAGTCTGTAAAGGTGGGGTCACAGACGTGAATGCTATAATAAAACAAACCGCTTTGTATCACTCCCACCTTTCAGCTGGGGTCACAATTATAAGCCATACATATCGGCAAGTATTTTCTTTTCAATACTTGCATAATCGGTTTTGTTGGTGTCTTTATAATTATTAAATTTACTGTTTCTCATATCATCCTTTTTCTGTCCGCTTCTCTCCTCCCACTGAAGTATAGCTAGATAATGGTTATTATACTTATATCCCTTAAGCTCCAAGCCTTCCGAAAACGTCTCTATCCACTTTTCCCAGTCTTTAGGCAGCTTTTCTCTTAGCTGTTTAATCTCTTCTTCTGTTAATAACACATTATTGTATTTTCCATACTTGTGTTTTAACTCCTTGCACTCTTCCGCTTCCGGCACATCATTTACTTTACTTTTATTTACTTTACTTTCTTTTCTTTCCTTTATTTTACTTTGTGTAAAAATGTATACATTTTCTTCAGAAATGTTAACATTTTCGCCCTTTATGTATACATTTTCAAAGCTGTCGGGCACACTAATTAAAAGGTATTTCTTCTCGACTTCAAAACGCTTCCTTCTTGAGCACATTTTCATACATCTTTCCTGTATCCCTTTTGATGTTAGAATTTTGTACTTCTCATACAGCGTCCTGTCAAAAATACCTCTTTTAAATGCTGCGTTCAATATTTCAGAAACGGCATTGACACCAACCCCTGTTTTGTGGGAAAACATCAATGCAACCTCTTCATCAAATTCACAGTAATAACCTCTGCTGCCGTATATTCTCATCCACAGCTTAACGATTACCGCAAACCCTATTAACCCGAATTCTGCTTCTATAAGCTCCATCTTATCACTAAGATGCACGTCTAAAGGAAAGAAATCAAATGCTTCTTTTCCCATAAGAATTCTCCTTTGGAACAACGCTGCAACCCTATTTATACGAACGGCAACGCCACCCCTGTTACGGAACAACATTACAACCCGCCTTTTCAGCAAACGGTAATGCCACCCCAAATTTTATATTATTTTTTTTAAATTTACGCTGTCAGTTATTATAACCGCAAAACTGCTGTGAATTGTTATTTCGCATGACAGCGGAGCATCATATATATGAATCTATTATCATTGTAAATTAACTTTAGTGCCAGTGCGTGACATAGTATAATATACTTTAATTATCAATATATTTTATTAGTCTTAATTTACTTAAGTATCATATATAATTCTGAATTTAAGTTCTGATAAACAATTAATCCCCAATTTGGATTTAATCAGAAAAATCGTTTTTTATCGGTTATGCCAATTCCTAAATACTTTATTGCTTTATCCATAACACCATTAATTATTTTGTTTCATCTTTTAAATACATTTAAGTTTTAAAAAATACAGTGAAGTCAACTGTTTCTGATTTATGCCCGGCTGATTGGGTAAATGAAGATTTTTCTAAGATGCTGAATTTATAAAAAAATATAGTAGAAAGGATTATTGAGCATAGAATATTCTAATAATATAACCTGATACGGTATGGGAGAAAATTTTATATTTAATTATAATGACAAAAAATTTTTGTATAGTCTATGTTAAACTACAGAGTGAATTTTTAACATCCCTAATTTTTATTATTTTCAAAATTTATATCATAAAAGTATCAAATATTAAATTATTTATATATCTTCTTGTAGCCAAACATTTTTAATATGATATATTATTTCTGTAGATTTTATATATTAAACCATTTGTTATTCCAAGTATTTATAATATCCTCTTTATATTATTTACTATATTTTAATATAATTTTTTATTTTTTAACATTTTTTAAAAAATATATTGCTTTATATTACATTATGTGATATAAAATAAGTAACAGAAAAAAATAAACATATTTAGTATAAGCTTAAGAAATTAAACCAATTAAAAAGTTATAAATATAAAATTATCTCTAAAGATATAATAAAATTATATAGGTGCGAATGGTAAGCTCACATAAAATTGCCGGGAGGTTCGCACCATTAAAAACAATGATATATAATAAAAAATGTATGTAATAATTAATCTTATATTATATATTTTGCTAAAAAAGCAAAATATACTAGATTAAAGGAATACAAATATTATTTTTTATATATTTTTGCAGTCGCACCCCACAAGGGTGCGTGGATTGAAATTCTTTAACATTTTTGTTAATAGGTGGCGCACTTTTGTCGCACCCCCCTCAAGGGTGCGTGGATTGAAATAAATAAATCCGTCTTATGACAGTCTATTTGGCTACAGTCGCACCCCACATGGGTGCGTGAATTGAAATGATGTATCATCTGCGTACTTATTAGGAGACGTAGGTCGCACCCCTCAAGGGTGCGTGGATTGAAATAATTTCAAATAATGCTATATCCTTTAAATTTCCATGTCGCACCCCTCAAGGGTGCGTGGATTGAAATGCAAAATCTCTGTATAAGCGTATAATCGCTATACACGTCGCACCCCTCAAGGGTGCGTGGATTGAAATGGACAATATTATATGGTGCCTTATGAAACAACTGTTGTCGCACCCCACATGGGTGCGTGAATTAAAATTCGTTAAGTATACCCATTTAACAGAAAAAGCTTGAAAATCCGTCCCTGCACGGGTGCGACTGTGGATTGAAATGTAAAAATATTAGCAAAAGAAATAGATAAAAACTTTATTGGCATTACTGCAAGTAACAGTATGAAGATAACAAATAAATCAAAGCATTTTATATTATTGGTGATATGGCCGGCTGAGCAAAAACGTAATACTGTAATTATGTATTAGACGTGCTTCAGAATCCTGCAAAATTAGGTGATATTAGAAAGTTGAAGCATAAGAAAAGCCAAAGATTTATTGACGACTTGTTAACGCCTGCCGTTAATCATGATACTCAAGTGTTAATACAGGTTAAACCAACGACCGGAAGGAAGAAGTTTAAGTGATGATTATTACTGAGAAACAAAAAGAACTTGTGAAAAAATATTTGAAAAAGTCATATACTGATATTGATTTACTATTGACCGAATTAGATGATAAAATAACAGAAATTGGTTTTGATGAGAATTACGACATTAATGAAGAGGGCATATTATTGCAAAGATTATATGATGACCTCTACTATCAAAATTCTGAAATATAAATAAGCTCCGATAAATCGGGGCTTTTTTGCCGCACCATTGCAGGGGTGTGAATTGAAATCATAATATATTATAATATCAAGTTTAATTTATTTTTGTTGTTCACTACATGGGTTTGTGAATTGAAATCTCTTTCAGGACGTGTGTAAACGTTTTTTATTTTGCCGCCATCTACATGGATGAGTGAATTAAAATATTTATATAAAATTCTCCTTTATTAATGTAATATAAAAATATTATACAGATTAAAGTAAGTATTTTAGTTGATATTTTTTACGTTTGATGTTTTTACTTGCCTATAACGGTGATAAAACAGACGGCGGCAAGTACCGCTCTTTGTTATTGTTCCGGAGCTGGCTAACATTAGTCAATTCTTTTGCTTTGTTGGCAATATCACCAATGAATTCCCTATCTTTAGCCGCACCCGTGTAGGTTCGTAAACTGAAAAATTCATACCTAAAATAACACGGTTAAAAGCTTTGTGATGATGTGGATTAAAATAATATTGCAATAATATATATTGTATAAAAGACAATCCGCATCTGCCCGGGATACTTGAGTTGAAATAAATTTAATCAAACTTGTTCACTCAATCAAATTCTGCCCTGTCGCACAAATTTATGCGAATTAATATACACAATATCAGAAATAAAAAATCATCAATCCAAACTGTGTGCGTTAATCTGAATTTTTTATATCCCCAAATTGCTTAACACTTCAAACAGCCGTTTATATATAAGATTGAAATGAAACACAATTAAAAAGTCCTACAAATATATCACTCACGGCTACCGTAGATTTACTTGCAGTATATCGCTAACATAAATCTATTACAACACCCCCATATAATTTATAAACATCTATTTTTCATTTTAATACGGCTGTCAATTTTTTTAATTCACGCTTATAAAGAAGTGCATACTAAGATAACCCCTTCGCATTTGGGAGTGTTGTTTAAGTTAAATTTTGCAGTCTAACCAACTTAAAACAATAAATAACTACGGATATATCCTCAGATTATACGACTAATACCCATTTTATCAATAAATACAATATCATAATATGAACTGACACAATAAAGCAGATACTAAAATTTAAAACAGCAGATATGTCAATCAAATGTCATCTGTCGCAAACTTTGAAAATCAGTAAATTAAAAATATGATTTATAACAAAAAATTTGAAATAATTATAGGATATAGTTGGATATTTGATATACCATGATAAGATTGTAAAGATTCAGATATACAGATACAAAAGCAATTATATATAAAGAAGTTAATAAAAAAATTACCGCCTATAAAAACGGTAATCTTGAAAACACGGCAAAGCACAAAATATTATTGATAAAATTGCAATTCTAAACAATTTAAATATCTTGCATTTCATTCGGCAATTTCAGGGCTCCTGCAAAACCGCAGGTTTTGTAAAAAAATGAGAAGCGGCGGAACGGACAATTGTTTTTTTGCATAAAAAAATCGGAGCAAGCAAACTTACCCCGATAATATTGGAGGCGCCACCCAGATTTGAACTGGGGAATAAAGCTGTTGCAGAGCTCTGCCTTACCACTTGGCTATGGCGCCTTATTTAATTATATTTTTGTATTCTATAATTATGCACACATTTTAAAATTTTTATCCTGCTTTAATAATTATGATAAAAGACGCAAAAATATGCGTCTTTTATCAGTTGGAGCGGAAGACGAGATTCGAACTCGCGACGTTCACCTTGGCAAGGTGACGCTCTACCACTGAGCCACTCCCGCAAAAAATGGTGCCTCCGGGCGGAATCGAACCACCGACACGGGGATTTTCAGTCCCCTGCTCTACCGACTGAGCTACAGAGGCAAAACAGCTTAATTTGCTTAAGCTGTAATGGCGATCCGGATGGGGTTCGAACCCACGACCTCCAGCGTGACAGGCTGGCATTCTAACCAACTGAACTACCGGACCACATATGGTGGGAACAATAGGGCTCGAACCTATGACCCTCTGCTTGTAAGGCAGATGCTCTCCCAGCTGAGCTATGCTCCCATATGTTAAAAAGATAGTGGTGGGAACAATAGGGCTCGAACCTATGACCCTCTGCTTGTAAGGCAGATGCTCTCCCAGCTGAGCTATGCTCCCGTATCTTTTCGTGTGCCGCACTTAACAGCAACATCGATTATTATACTAGTTGAAAGACCAAAAGTCAACGCATATATTTCCGATTATTTTCGATTAAATTAGTAATGATTGATATTTTCTCTTTTTTTCTCGCTGTTTTATTAAAATACTTTTATTTTCATGAAATTTACATTTTTATCATTTTAACTATATGCGGTGATTTTAATTTAATTCTGTTAATTTATATATTTTATAATTTTGTTTATGTGTATATCTGCTGTCAGCCGCCTGGATAAAACAAATTTATTTCTTTAACGAAAAAATTTGTAATAAAAAGGATTATGACAAACCACAATAAGTGAATATTCACGCCCTACCGATGTTCACCATAAACACCGCATTAGATAATAATTTATATAAATATGTGGTTTTACATACTTCGGAAGTAGGGACGCAATACGTCACAACTAAGTAATTTATTATAGGACAACTAAGTTAATTATTGGCGCTTAAAGTATATATAACATTATATGGTTTGTATGACATACACTTTTATTTAAAAGTGTAGCCACAATTGACGTTGAAGGCTATAATAAGACAAGCCGCTTTGTATCACACCCACCAAAGTTGGGGAATATCACAACTAAGTGATTTATTGACATTTTAGATTTAATGGTAAAGAGATATTGTGGCGCACACGCACCTTTCAGGTGCGGTCGCAGTCACACCTACCGATATTCACTATATACACCGCATTAGATAATAAATATATAATTGTTCTATGATAATTTATATAAAAATGTGGTTTCGCAAGCTTCGGTAGGGCTGTGACCACACTTTTTAAGAAAAGTGTGTGTTATACTTACATACTCATTTCTTTACAACCTACAAAGTCTGTGACCCCACCAGTATGGTGGGTGTGATACAAAGTGACTTGTTTTTGTCAGCCTACAATGTCAATAATATGAATACGCAAATATTAATATGTATACTCAATGAAGATGAAATCTGCCTCGTAAGGCGCGCAGTCATGGATGAATTTGCAATTAAAAAGGATTATAACAACTTTCCATAAGTAATTCACGCTACGCGTGAGATGACGGCTCACCTAACGCGGCGCATAAATGCGCCCTACCGATGTTCACCATATACACCGCATTAGAGAATAAATATATAATTGTTCTATAATAATTTATATAAAAAAGCAGTTTTGCAAGCTTCGGCAGAACTGTGACCACACTTTTTAAGAAAAGTGTGTGTTATACATACTCATTTCTTTACAACCTACAAGGTCTGTGACCCCACCTTTGGTGGGTGTGAGCCATAGAAACTTGTTTTGATTAACCTTCAATGTCTGCGACTACACCTGTAGTGCAGGTGTGATACAAAGTAACTCGTTTTGATTAACCTACAAGGTCTGTGACCCAGCCTGAAAGACTGTCTATAAATCTTATTTTATTATTTATATTGTACGCAGGCGCTTTTATACGTTCTAGTATAGGATAGACGCACATATAATCAACTGAGGTGATTTATGTGTTTTTTGCTGTTAAAAAGAATAGTTTAATTTTAATAGGATTAGGTACGCTTATGGTGATTGCCGCCATTTGTATAATGATTTTCGGCTTAAATGACGACCCTGCTGTTACTACTAATGCGGAAGTAAGCGGAAAAGTTATTGTTATAGACGCAGGACACGGCGGTGTTGACGGCGGCGCGTCCGCAAGCGGAATTCTGGAAAAAGACATAAATCTGGCTGTGGCGCTGAAACTCCGCGATGTTATCAACTCTGACGGAAACACCGCGGTTTTAACCCGTGACAGTGACGAAGTTAAACTGCTCAATAACACCAGCGGCAAATATGTCAAAAAAGACGACCTGTTATATAGGTTATCGCTGATTGAAGATTCCGGCGCTGATTTATTTATAAGCATACATATGAACAAATTTGAAAATCCAAAATACAGCGGCGCTCAGGTTTTTTATTCACAGAACAGTGAGGACAGCAAAAAACTCGGAGAGCTTATACAAGCGTCTTTAATAAATAATCTTGACAACAACAATAACCGGGTCGCCAAAAAGAACGAAACCGGGATATATATTCTGAAAAACGCTAAAGTTCCGGCAGCGTTGGTTGAATGCGGATTTTTATCAAATCCTGAAGAATTAAAAAATCTGACAGATGAAGAATATCAAAAAAAACTTGCAGAAGCAATTTATACCGGAATATGTGAATACTTTAAATAGAATTATAAAAAATCAAATAGAATTATCAAAAATATCCGCCGAATACATCACCTTATTTCTCCGGCGGATATTTTTTGTCTTTCCAATACCACCACTTGAGTTTTTCCATATCCCGCTCCTCATTTTCAGCATAATACACTGCCAACCTGAACACATACAGAAGGCACGGATCGGATTTGATCCCTTTTACAGCCGCGTCTCTTAGATATAAATCCTCAGGGTCTCTGCCCTTTAAATCATTAACACAATTTATACCTATATCTATTAAATCCTGCTCTATTGATTTCCCGACGCCGGGAATATTCCTTAAATCAGTTTTCATACTTCTCATTCCAATCCTCGCCGCCTGTTATTTTGTTATGTCTAAAAATTCGGCTCCTATCAGCTCCGCCAGCTTTCCTGGAGCCATTTTAATCTGTACTCCCAGTCTGCCGCCGCTGAATATTATCTCTTCCCGCTCCTCTGCCGTCAAGTCTATCACTGTTTTAAACTGCTTTTTCATACCGATTGGACTGCATCCGCCCCTTATGTAGCCGGTAACCTTCGTTATATCCTTAACATGTATCATCTCAAGCGATTTTTGCCCCACAGCAGCCGCACATTTCTTTAAATCCAGTTCTTCTGCCACCGGAATGACAAACACAAAATACTCGTGATTTTTGCTCTCTGTCACTAACGTCTTATATACGTCCCTTAAATCCTGACCCAGCTTTTCAGCTACCGAAACCCCATCCATAAATCCATCGCTGTCATAGAATACAGCCTCAAAATTTATTCCCGATTTCTCCAATATCCTCATAGCGTTTGTTTTAACTTGCTTTTTCATCCAAAGTGCCTCCCAACAATTCGTTTTTTGATGCCTCAGCAGCATAATCTTTTATCAAAAATGGCGGCAGGATATACCCCGCCGCCATAAATAACATTACTTTAACGCCTGATAATACTTAACCAGCTCTTCCACAGCACTGTCGGTTATATGGTCGCGGTTATTTTGTATATCCTTTAAAAGCTCCTTATTATCCTCATACTCCGCCTGAGCCTTAGAATCGAAACTTTCGTCCGGGCTGACACCTTGGCTAACGGCTTTTCCAATTCCAAATCGGACTATATTCAATATCCATTTATAAACTCCGCTCAGCCTTTCCGTATTAACTCCGCCCTGAACATAATAAAACGGCTTATCAATATCATTTCTCTCAATCAAGCTTTGTATAATGCTGTCCGTGCCTTTGCACATACCAACGCCGCATATCAGCTTGATATCAAAAAATCCTTTAGCTTTTTTATAGCCAATTATTTTGTTAGCCCTTATCCAGCCAAAGAATACAATATTGCTGTTCCTGCCAAGCCCTTTTATATTCTTAATGTCATAACACGGCACTCCCAAACGATTTGAGAACATTTCCGCACATTTTTTGGCATGACCGGTATGAGAGCAATATACAACCGCCTTCAAACCTCCGCCCATTGATACATTATCCATATTAGCCCCCTAAGCGCCGACATATACTGCATAAAATATTTATTTTAACTTTTCCAAACTTTCAATAACGGTCTTTAACATTTCGCTGTACTTTTCACCTTTCAGGCGTTCTTCCTCCACTACCGCGGCAGGCGCCTTTTCGGTAAATCCCTTATTGTTCAGCTTGCCCTCGACACGCTTTATCTCTGATTCAAGATGCTTCTTTTCCTTTTCAAGTCTCTCTATCTCTTTTGCACGGTCAACCAGCTCGTCAAGCGGCATCAGAATCTCAGCTCCGGGAACTACAACAGACACGACGTTCTCAGGAACGCTGCCGCCGTCTTTTATAACATTAACTTCAGACGCGTACGCCAGCTTCTTAAAAAACGGTATACCGTTTTCAAATATCTCCGGCTCCTCAGTGATTATAAAGATTCCGGCTTTCTTGGACGGCGGAACATTCATCTCATTTCTGATATTTCTGATTCCTTTTATTGCGTCCATTATCATCTGCATTTCTTTTTCAGCGTTTTCGTCTTTATACTCGCTATTATATACCGGGAAGCTGGAAATCATTATGCTCTTGCCCTCATGAGGCAAAGCCTGCCATATCTCCTCGGTTATAAACGGCATGAATGGATGCAGAAGTTTCAGCGTGTTAGACAGTACATAAACAAGCACCTGCTGGGCGGTTATATTGCTCTCGCCCTCTTCAAAGAATCTTGGTTTTACAAGTTCAATATACCAATCGCAGAACTTATCCCAAATGAAATCATACAGTTTTGAAACCGCTATCCCTAACTCATACTTATCAAGATTATCTGTAACTTCCTTTACCAAATCATTGTATTCCGACAGAATCCACCTGTCTGAAATCTCCAGCTTATCTCTGTCCGGCAGTTCGCATTTATCTATAGAAAGATTCATCAAAACAAATCGTGACGCATTCCATATCTTATTGGCAAAATTACGGCTTGCCTCAACTCTTTCAGTATAGAATCTCATATCGTTGCCAGGAGAGTTTCCGGTAGCCAAAGTAAATCTTAAAGCGTCTGCGCCGTACTCGTCTATTATCTCCAGAGGGTCAATACCGTTACCCAGCGACTTTGACATCTTTCTGCCCTGAGAATCTCTCACAAGACCGTGGATATACACGTCTTTAAAAGGAACCTGACCCATATGCTCTATTCCTGAGAAAATCATTCTCGCAACCCAGAAAAATATAATATCATAACCCGTTACCAAAACCGAGGTAGGGTAGAAATATTTCAGTTCCTCAGTATCATCCGGCCAGCCCAGGGTTGAAAACGGCCACAAAGCGCTGCTGAACCAGGTGTCAAGCACATCGTTGTCCTGCTTAACTTTTCCGCCGCACTTAGGGCAGACCTCAATGTCCTCTTTAGAAACAATTGTCTCACCGCAGTCCTGGCAATAAAACGCCGGGATTCTATGTCCCCACCAAAGCTGACGTGAAATACACCAGTCATGAACGTTTTCCATCCAGTGCATATAAGTCTTAGTAAACCTTTCGGGGATAAACTTTGTCTCGCCGTTCTCAACAGCTTTTGCCGCCGGCTCAGCCAAAGGCTTCATTTTAACAAACCATTGCTTTGAGGTGATAGGTTCAACAGTTGTGCCGCAGCGGTAACAGCCCCCCACATTGTGGACATGCGGCTCAACCTTAACCAAAAGTCCCTGTCTGTCCAAATCTTCAACTATGGCTTTTCTTGCTTCATACCTGTCCATACCCTGGTATTTGCCGCCGTATTGATTGATAGTTGCGTCATCGTTTAAGACTTTGATTTCCTCAAGACCATGTCTCTTTCCAACTTCAAAATCGTTCGGGTCATGAGCCGGCGTTATTTTAACACAGCCGGTACCAAACTCCTTATCAACGTATTCGTCAGCAATAACCGGTATCTCTCTTCCAACCAGCGGAAGAATCAGCATCTTGCCCACCAAATCCTTATATCTTTCATCATCAGGGTTTACGGCAACCGCAGTATCTCCGAGAAGCGTTTCAGGTCTTGTGGTGGCTATCTCAACATAGCCGTCACTGTCCTTTATCGGATATTTAATATGCCAAAAATGGCCTTCCTGCTCCGAATATTCAACCTCTGCGTCGGACAGGGCGGTCTTGCATGACGGGCACCAGTTGATTATCCTTGTACCCTGATAAATAAGGCCTTTTTCGTATAAGTTAACAAAAACTTCTCTGACCGCCTTGCTGCACCCCTCGTCCATTGTGAAGCGTTCCCTGTCCCAATCACAGGAACAGCCTATCTTTTTCAATTGGTCTATAATTCTGTTTCCAAACTTCTTCTTCCAAGCCCAAACTCTTTCCAAAAACTTTTCTCTGCCTAAATCATATCTGGTGAGCCCGTTTTCATTGACTCTCATATCCTCTTCAACTTTTATCTGAGTAGCAATACCTGCATGGTCAGTCCCCGGAATCCAGAGCGCATTATATCCCTGCATTCTCTTTGTTCTGATTATAATATCCTGAAAAGTTTCATCCAGCGCATGTCCCATATGAAGCTGACCTGTCACGTTAGGCGGCGGAATGACGACAGTAAACGGTTTTTTCGTTTCATCAACCTCCGCATGAAAATACCCGCCGTCTATCCATTCCTGATATACTTTTTCCTCAACCGCCTTAGGGTCATAGGTTTTTGACAGCTCTTTAGCCACAAAAATCGCTCCTTTCAATATATAGCTTTTGACATTATAACATTTGGAATATTATAAATCAAGTAGTTTCCGCATTTTTTGTTTTGGCTTTACCATATATTAACATGCGTATAATGTCGAATGTAACACTATTGTAATTGCTGATTAATTGATATTAAATATTTGAATGTTATAATTAATTCTATGCTTAATGTTTTACACAATTTTTCTTGTATATCAGGAGGTTAGTTATGAAGAATAAAAAACTGAACAATCTAGTCTGCGGTCTTGTTTCCGCCGCTGTTTTAACTACCGCAGTTTCAGCTCCTGCAGTCTTTGCTGCCGGAGAGAATAATAATGAAACAATCACAGCAACAGACACTGTGCTCACTGATGAAACTACTGAAGCTACGGCTTCACCTGAACCGTCAGCCACCGCTGAACCCGAGGAGCCTACGGTATCTCCTGAACCCACAGCCACGCCCGGCGCTCAGGAAATGGATATGAAAGTCACCGCAACAGTTTATACAACCGATGAAGACGACGTATATAAGGTAGTTTTCAAAACTGCGTCATCACTGCCTGAAATTTTAGGCTTTGAGCTTACAGCCACTTTTGATAATGCGGAAATTAACTCCGTATCCTTTGGTGAAAGCTTTGCCGGTAACGGTGAAACTTCAAAATCCATAACGGACGATAAAACTATAACTTACGTTTGGAAGAACGGCTCAACCGCCCTGAGCGGCGCGGTTGTCCTGTCAAACGCGTCTGTTACATCAAAGAATAAAATCACCTCGCATAACATGTCTATTGACAAATTTACAGCGACTTTAAAAGACGGCTCCGAGCTTATTATTAACCCAACGCTGTCAGTGGTTGAAGGCACAAATATGCCTGACCTTACTGAAAAGGAACAGTCATCCTATGATGCTCTAATGGCTCTGCCTGAAATATCAGCGCTGACATTTTATAAGGATGAAGAAAAGGACGATTTATATGATATCTCAAGCTACTATTCTGCACGAATAGACACCGCTGTTGAGCTTTATGATTCTATGATGGAAACAAGCAAAAAAAGAATCGATACCGCTCTCTCAATCAGCAATAAATCAATTACTGACTTTTATACCCTGCAAAAAGCCGCTAAAGCTATGCAGGAAGTTTCAGGGATTATGCAGATGCCGGAATGTTATGACGGAATAACTGACGACAGCTCGGCTTTAAACTATGAATACTTAAAGACCACATTTGACAATCTTTCAACCTCTGTTCCAAGCGCACTTAAAAGAGCCGCAAAAGCAACTGAAGAATACAATGAAGTGGTATCAAAGCTAACAGATTATAATAAATATATTGAAACAGCGCTGAAAACTCTTGAGGACAAAACGGCTGAGAATTATAACACAAAAATAGCTTCTCTTGAAGTTCAATACTCAAAAGCCAACAGTTTCAGCCTGCATACTCTATATAAAACATATCTGTCATCGCTGAAGACTATAGCGCAAAGTTTATATGATGATGTGAATAAGAATTACAGCGGCACATATAAAGAATATATGCTGTCTTCAATAGAAAAAATTATCAATAAAATTGAGGACGGAAACGTTGTAAGCGACAATCTGCCCATATTCTCAATCACTAACGGTATAAACATAGGATACAGCTGGTCTGTTTCCGTCAAAAGAAGAAAGGCTATAATAGACCAGGACGCAACTGTTCAGGTTTACGCATACAACTCAAAAGGCGAAGTTATCCAAAACAGCAGTGAAAAGGCTTTTAAAGCCGGAGACGAGTCAGTTTCCGTAAGTTTGCCGTCTACCACAAAAATGTATAAAACCGGAGACGTTGTTCACGTTAAATGCTATTACAAATATAATGACATCTCATATTATTTAGGTGAAGATACAGTAACAGCTTATAAAACTGTTAACCCGAACAAAAATCAGGGCGGAAGTACCGGTGGCAATACAGGCGGAGATACTAACGGTTCCGGAACCGTTTATCCATCATCCGCACCGACTGAACCGGATCCCACCAAAGCTCCTAACTTTGCAGACGAAAATCCATATACTGATTTGGACGGATATGACTGGGCTTTAGAATCTATTATCGGTCTTACAAATGCCGGTATAGTAAACGGTATGGGCGACAATAAGTTTGACCCAAGCGGAAACGTCACAAGAGAGCAGTTCTGCAAAATGGTAGTTCAGATGTTTGGCCTTGACGCCACAGACACAACCTCACATTTTAATGATGTGGACGAAACTAAATGGTATGCTCCATATGTTACAGCAGCAGTCAACGCCGGATATGTACAAGGTCAGTCAGATGAATACTTCGGTATCGGAGAAGTTATCATGAGACAAGACATGGCTACTATTTTATACAGAGCAATAAACAAGAGCGGCGACGGCGTGATACTGGAATTCACTGACAATTCAGATATTGCCGCATATGCTAAAGACGCGGTTGCAGAACTTGTAGGTCTCGGTGTTATGAACGGATATGAGGACGGAAGTTTCAAACCCCGCGGTTCTGCCACGAGAGCGGAAGCTTCAAAAGTTATATACGGAACATATAAAATAGTTAAATAAGTTCGGACTGTTTTCATCACAAGATTGTTAAATTACTAATAGCCGCTAATCTGTACGTCTGATTGGCGGCTAAATTTACAAAAAGAAACATTCAATCAGAATCATAATCTTGATATACTGCGAATATGTGGATAATTTAAAACATACTAAAAATTTCCACACGTATATGGATAAAAATAGGTACTAAACAAAACTTATTGTTGCTTAACCACATTCGATACGCAAAGAAATGCAGCCGTGCACGAAAGAATGTTCAAGCAAACAGAAAGTTTCATCTAAAGCTGATACGGCTGCATTCAGCGAAAAATACTGAATTATTTAATTTCATAAATAAATGGCTGTAATAAAAATATAAAACAGTTCGGCAGATTTTTCCATATGAAAACAACGTTTAATTCAGAGAATAAAATAGTTCATATATTTAGCCGGCTTTGTTGCTTTTTGGTTCAATTCAGACTGCAAAACTACACGCATAGTATCAAACAAAATTTAATGACTGAAATTTTTTAAGCTCAAAATTAAAATATTAAATAATGATAGAAAATCAATAAATATGTCTGACTTGTTTGTATATATGATTTTAACCGACTGTTATTTACAAACAAAATACAACATGTTATAATATAAAACAAATTGGATAATAGATTGGGCGGATAATCCCAAATATTGTCCGGAACAGCAGGAGAATTATAATGAAACACAATTACACCTATAACGAATTAATAAGTGAAATAAAAATCCTCCGAAATACCTTCGACATAGTCAGAGTTGTCGACCCTATTATCTGCAAAGTTATCTCTGAGGAAATACTGAAAGAATCGGATACTGTGGATAAACTGATGCCTGAATTATCATCGGCCGGCCTGACCGGAAAAGACGGATTTTGTTTTAACGTCTGGTCAAATGAAAGCCGGTGCTCCAACTGTATTTCTGCAAGAACCTTGATAGACAAGGATTTTTATGTTAAATTTGAGAATATAAATAAGAATTTATATTATATAATATCCAAATATATCAATGTTGACGGCCGCAGTTTTGCACTTGAAATGGTTAAGGATATCAGCCGGAACTTTATATTCAGCGAAGACGAAATGTTTAACACCATACTCGACCTAAAACATAAAAACAAACAGCTTATCACCGATCCGCTGACAAATGTCTACAACCGCAGATATGTTGAAGAGCATTTTATAAACAGCTACAGCAGAATGAAAAAGTTAAACCGTTCAGTCTGTTTGGCTATTTTAGACATTGATAACTTTAAAGAAGTCAATGACAATTATGGTCACAGAACCGGGGATCAGATTTTAAATTATTTAGCTGAATCCTGGAATAATTCACTTAAAGATTATAAAAACACATTTATCGCAAGATATGGCGGAGACGAGTTCATTATAGTATACGAAAGTGAAAATTATGACGAATTCCAAAAAATGATTTTTGATATTTTTACACCGGCATGCAGCTATTCAACCGACGAAAACGGCAATAATATAAAACTGACTGTCAGTGTTGGATGCGCCGGTTCCGACGAAATAGAATCCGATGAGTTTTATGATTTATTTAATCTTGCCGATAACAGGCTTTACCAAGCGAAAGCCTCAGGCAAATCCGCAATAATAAGCAAATAAAAACAAAGGGCAGAAAATTTTGAAGCACAAATACTTCAAAATTTTCTGCTTATTTTATATCTTATTTGACTTGATATATCTTATATTACTCGTCTAATTTTTTATAAATTATATAGCTTGTATATATTATATGATTTGTAAGTCTCATGTGATTTATATACATCATATAATTTTATATGTCTCGTATAATTCTGTAGAAAGTCTTCAATAAAGCTAAACATAAAAGAAAGGTTATATATTAAAAATAAAAAATATATAAAATGTGGTTTTGCAAGCTTCGGTAGGGCTGTGACTACACTTTTTTAAAGTGTATGTAATACAAATTCCTTTGTATTGATAAACCTTCAATGTCTGTGACCCCACCAGTATGGTGGGTGTTATATAAAGTGACTTGTTTTGATTTACCTTCAATGTCAATAATATGAATACGCAAACAATAATATGAATATGCAATGCAAACAACGTTTGCCGCGTTAGGCGCGCAGTCACGGCCAAGTTTATATAAAAAGGATACTTTCAAATCGTTTCATATATATTCACGCTTCGCGTGAGATGACAGCTCACCTAACGAGACGCGCAAGCGCGTCCTGCCGATGTTCACTAAGAACTCCGCATATTAGATTATAAATATATAATTATTCTAAATATAAATATAAAAATGTGGTTTTGCAAGCTTCGGTAGGGCTGTGACTACACTTTTTTAAAGTGTATGTGATACAAATCTCTTTGTATTGATAAACCTTCAATGTCTGTGACCCCACCAGTATGGTGGGTGTGATATAAAGTGACTTGTTTTGATTTACCTTCAATGTCAATAATATGAATACGCAAATATTATTATGAATACTCAATGCAGATGAAATCTGCCGCGTTAGGCGCGCAGTCATGGAAAAATTTATATAAAAAGAATAATTTCAAATCGTTTCATATATATTCACGCTTCGCGTGAGATGATGGCTCACCTAACGCGGTGTGCGTAAGCACACCCTACCGATGTTCACTAAGAACTCCGCATATTAGATTATAAATATATAATTATTCTATAATATAAATATAAAAATGTGGTTTTGCAAGCTTCGGTAGGGCTGTGACTACACTTTTTTAAAGTGTATGTGATACAAATCTCTTTGTATTGATAAACCTTCAATGTCAATAAATCACTTAGTTGTGATGTGCAAACGTAGTTTGCCGCGTTAGGCGTGCAGTCATGGAAAAGTTTATATAAAAATGATACTTTCAAATCGTTTCATATATATTCACGCTCCGCGTGAGATGGCAGCTCACCTAACGTGGTGTGCTTGCGCACACCCTACCGATGTTCACTATATACACCGCATATTAGATTATAAATATATAATTATTCTATAATAAAGATATAAAAATATGGTTTCGCAAGCTTCGGCAGGACTGTGACTACACTTTTTTAAAGTAGATGTAATACAAATCCCTTTGTATTACACCACCCTTCAGGCAGGGGCAAACACTTCCGAGGTTTGCAAAGCAAAACCCTTAATTTTCTGTCGGCTTTCCTTTTTATATTTCATATCATTTTATATAAGTTATATAATTTTATATTTCTCATCTTATATAAATTATCTAACTTTTCATATCTCACCGGAACATGCTCAGCCAATACTGAAAAACATATACAATATCATTTTTCATATCATTCCAAAAACTGCCTTTAGACGGTCGAGCCAAATCTATATCGCTGTTTGCCAGCAGTTCAAAATTCCCGTAGTTTTCGCCGTTTACCGTCACCGTGCCCGTACCGACCACGTCGCCGCTTTTTATTGGGAACTTCATATTCTCGCTGTCAACATTTGTGTCAACGCTTACGCTGTCGTTTTCACAAACCGGAAATGTATACGTCTTATTCGGGCTGACCCCAGCATATCCCAGCATTCCGCCGGCTACAGAAATCTTATCTATTATCATTTCAGTTGAGGTCAAAACATTCTGGCTGTATTTCTGAAACATGCTGTTTTGAAGCGATGCGTGGTCAGCCCAGTCATTCGGGTCATTTAAAGTCACGCATATCAATGTCATATCGTTTCGGTTTACGGCAGAAACCAAACACCTGCCTGCCGCCTTTGTAAATCCGGTCTTAACGCCTATACAGCCCTCTAAACTTCCCAAAAGCTTATTATGATTTGTCATGCTCCTGTCATAACCCTTGCCCTCCCAGGGTATCGTCTTGCTCTTTGTCGATACTATCTGAACAAACTCCGGCATACTCATAGCATACCTGGTTATTTTCGCCAGCTCTAAAGCCGTGGTGTAATGAGTATCTGACGGCAGACCGTTAGGGTTGTCAAAATGGGTATGTGATAAACCAAGCTCTGAGGCAGTTTTGTTCATCAGCTCGACAAATCCGTCCACTCCGCCTCCAATATGTTCCGCTATTGCCACGGCCGCATCGTTGCCCGAGAGAAGCATCAGTCCATACAGCAAATTTTCTAAAGTTATCTTCTCACCGCACTCCAGATACATGCTTGACCCCTCAACTCCTGCTGCAGTCGCGCTAACCTCTATAACATCCGAAAGATTGCCGTATTTCAGCGCCACTGCGGCGGTCATTATCTTAGTAGTGCTCGCCATAGGCAGCTCCTGGTCGGCATTTTTATTATACAGCACTCTGCCTGAGTTCTGTTCTATAACGGCGGCGGCCTGAGCTGATGTCCCCACCGTCCCCGTATCCTCAGCTCTGACGGCATAAAAATTAGTAAGCAAAACAGAGGCCGTTAACAAAAAGACCCCTATATATTTAATTGCCGCATTATGTTTTTTAATACCCAATTTATCATCTCCGTTTTCAAATGACGTAAAAACAATCAATCATACAAACATTACCTATAAAAATAAGAATTGATTATCCATATAAATCAATATATTCAAAGTTTCCTCAACTATTGACCCAAAAACTTTGACAAAATACGAGCCTTACACCAAAAATAAATACGGACAAACATATTGTCCGCATTTATAATATTATTTATGTTTAATTATCGAACCTCGTGTGATACTGCCGCTTCCAAAATATTGTCATAAGCCCAGAATCCGGGAGCTATATCCGTAAACGGATTTTCTTTCTGAGTGCTGCAAACCGGGAATCTTCCGAGTATCCTATTCATCATCATAACAACCGAAGAACGTATCATGTCGTCATTTGGATGGAACTCGCCGTTTTCATCACCGCCGACGTAACCATTATTTCTAAGAGCGGCAATGTAGCCGTCCGCCATATGTCCTTTGCAATCGCTGAATCCGCTTTCTCCGCCCGGCTGAAGCCCCAAATACCTGCAGGCAAGAATAGCGAACTCGGCCCTTGACATATTGTCGTCAGGCCTATATGTTCCATACACGTCTCCGGTTATGAACCCAACTGAATTCAAAAACGCAATATACTTATAATACCACGCCCACGCCGGCACATCGCTGAGCGTAGTGCTGTACTGCTGATCCGGGTCAAAACTATCGCTGAGTTTTGCCAGCATTGTAGCAGCTTCCGCACGGGTTATTGTTCCCGACGGTCTGAATGTGCCGTCCTCATATCCGTTGATATATGCGTTATCATATGTTCTGTCAACATTGCCCTCAGATTTTTGAAGCTGCAGACCATATTCCTCAGCAATTCCCCTCACATCGGCGGCCGCCAGCTTTCTCAGCGCAATGTCGTTATTATAGTAAATAAGCTCGTCATAACAGCTTAAGTAACAGTGCTCGACAGAAATCGCCGGTATATCACGGTAAGCGCACTCACGCATAACGCCTGAAAAGTCAGCTAACCTCTCACCGTCCCACCACATGTTTCCTGTGGTTGAAGCCTGAGTATAAACCCCGGCTGACGTGTCTATACCAAGCCCCGCCAGCTCCGATAATATATTATATCCCAAATCGGGCTTAGTATATTCCCAAAGCCCTGACGCGCAGACAGCGGCGCCATGAACAGACCTGTCCGAAGACGAGTTAAAGTGCAGGCTTACTACCACATCAGCCCCAACTCTCTGAGCATAATCCGCTCTTTCAGCGTTGGTCATATGGTAGTCGGCATATCTGGTCATATTCACAGATACGCCGCTGTATTTTCTCAATTCCAGCTGTATATACTGGGCAAGCTTAAACGTGATATTCTTTTCCTGAAACTCCAAGCCTCCGACCGAAGTCGCACCATAATCAGTGCCGCCGTGACCCGGGTCCAGCACAATATTTATAACTTGATTATCCGCCGCATATGCAGGCTCTGTACCCACGAAACAAGCCGCAAAAATAAAGATACTCAGCATAAACGGCAGAACTTTCTCTCTAATCAGCATTAAATAACATTACTCCTAATCATTAAGTCTAAAACGCAGACCGCCTAGCCTTCAAACGAACCTGCAACATAATCATCGCTTTCATCATCCGGAACATAACTGTCAGGCTCCGCTGGTTCATGATCAACCACCACATTGCTCTTTCCTTTGGCTGAAGAAATTATCTCGCTAATCTTGTCTATAGCCGTCGGAACCGCGTCTATAATCCTGTCATAGATACTGTTCTCCTCGCTGACCGGAACCATTCTTATAGTGCCGTTGCCAACAACCAAAAATCCCACAGGGGTCAAAGACAGTCCGCCGCCTGTTCCGCCGCCGAACAGGTTATTGACCTCTTCCTGTTCACCGCTGAGCAGTTTTTTGTTTTTAGGAAACTCAGAGCCTCCGACTCCAAAACCCAAAGCCACCTTTGAAATAGGCATTATAACAGTTCCGTCCGAAGTCGTAATAGGGCTGCCCACGATTGTGTTAACGTCAATCATTTCTTTGAGTCCCTGCATTGCAGAAGACATCAACCCCTCAATTGGATGCTTGTCCGATAGTTCTGACATTCTCAACACTTCCTTTTCTCTTTTTTATTAAATAAGACACAAGAGCTATAACTGCGGCATTGATAATATGAGCCGCCCTTGTTTTAATTATACTTCCCACTTCAAATTCAAAGCACCGGGTCACATAGTTTGGGTCAAGAAACAGTTTTGGGCTGTCTTTCATCTTGAAAAACTTTTTCAGCAGAGGACTTATGCTTCCTGCCAAACCATACAGCGCACCGTATGTCATACCGGTTTTATCAGGCTCGCCTGTCCCAAAACGAATATACAAATCCAGTCTGTTAATCCTAATCTTATGCTTCATATATCCAAAAAACTTATTAAGCCCGTATTTGCCGCTTTTTATTATATTAGTATATTTTAAAATCACTTCATATATCCGCGGAATATCAAGATTGTGGTTTTCACTGTCCCAAATACTTTTTAAATCCTCTTTAAAGGTTCCCATAAAACTTTTTTTATTTTCATAAAATCCTTTATCTGTTTCAGAGGAATTATTATCTGAGCCGCCGGCCTTATCAGCTTCCTGCTCTTTAAAATCTGATCTGTTACTATGAAATTCTTTTTCATCAAATTCTTTTCCTATTGAATCATTGTCTGCACTATCAGCCGTCCCGGCTTTCTGCTCCGCAATATTTCTTCTATTACCGTGAAATTCTTTTTCAGAGAATTCATTTCCCATAGTTTCATTTTCTGTGGTATCAGCTTTCTGCTCCGCGTCAGGCTCCTGCTTGTCCTCGTCTAATTCGGATGGCTTCGGCAAAACTATTTCATATTTAAGAAACCTGTACATACTGGCGGTAATAATAGTTTTTTTACCGTTAGAGGCTATATCCAGCGTAACGGTTGACCATAGCACAAAACAAATGATAAATACTATTATACCAAGTATTATCCAAACTACGTGCATTATACCACCTCTCAGTATTATACATCGTCTCACGTCTAAACAGTTTTCTAATAAAACTCATGCGTTTCAAACAAAAAGACTTATATCCCTTGCCGAATAAAAATTACTCCCCTGCATTTTCAATATTTTTATCGGATGTTTCAGTTACCGCGGCTTCCTCAGAAACGGCGCTGTTAAACTCCAGCTGTTCCTGCTTCTCATCAATCGTCATCTGCTCCATGTCAGTATCCTCAGGCACGGCCAAAGACTCAAATTCGGGAAGGTCGCTTATACTCTCTATACCAAATGTCTGCAAAAACTCCTTAGTGGTGCCGAACAGTATCGGTCTGCCCGGAGCATCTTTCAGCCGTCCCATCTCGGCTATAAATCTTCTCTCTATAAGCCGGTTCACTATATAGTCACAGTTTACGCCTCTTATATGCTCTATTGTAGCCCTTGTAACAGGCTGTTTATACGCGACAATCGCCAAAACCTCTATAGCGGCATTAGAAAGCTGCAGCTTTCTGCCCGGCTTCATCAGCATTGAAACATAATCCTTATATTCGCCTCTGGTGCACATCCTGTATGAATCCTCAAGCTTTATTATATGGATACCGCGCTTTTCATAATTATAGGTATCCATCATTTTTTTTATTATTTCTCTCAAAGATTTTTTATCAACATCCACTATATCGGCAATCTTTTCCAGCTCCACCGCTTCCCCTGCCGCAAACAGCAGGCTTTCCACAATGGCCTGAATTTCCCTGATTTCCATCTTTATCTTCTCCTAGTCCTCAATCGCGCTTAAATCAAGTTCCCCGTCTCCGCTTTTGGTTACGATAGGATTTGATATGTCTCCGCTCTCATCATACTCGACTTTAACTTGATTTAGCTTTATCATTTCAAGAACCGCCAAAAAGGAAGCAACGGCCTCAGGCCTGGATTTTGTTCCTTTAAAAAGTTCTTTGAAAAAGACCTTCGTTTTTCCGAACATCCTGCCCCAAATTTGCTTAACCTTTGAGCGCACAGAAACTTTTTCACGCCCCACTATTCCGTCAAACGAATATTTCGGCGGCGGAAGTTTGCGTTCCATCTTCTGATAAGCCTGCTTATAAGCTAAAAGCAGGTTTTCAGGAGTCAGCTTGGAATAATTCCATTCAGCCGGAGGTTTCTCGATTTTGTCAGGTTCTTTGAAAAACATCGACTCCCCAATATGCTTTCTGGCTTCAAGATACTCCGCGGCTGCTTTAACGCGCCGGTACTCCTCCAGCCTTTTAACAAGCTCTTCTCTCGGGTCAGTCTCGTCTTCCTCAACAGGTTTCGGCAGCAGCATTCTCGACTTTATTTGCAGCAGAGTAGCCGCAAGCACCAAAAACTCACTGGAAATGTCCAGGTTATATTCCTTCATTTGACGCATAACGCCAAAATACTGCTCCACTATTGTGGAGATAGGTATATCATAAATGCTGACCTTATTCTTTTTTATAAGGGCCAGCAGCAAATCCAGAGGGCCCTCAAAGTCCAAAACCTTAAAGTTTAATTGTTCCATTTATCAAAATCACTAATCCCCGCTAAAATTTATCCCTAATGAATGAACAGTGAGATAATCTGAGAATAAAATCCCATTATCCCATACACGCACATATTCAGCAATCTGCTGAAAAACGGCAGGTTTATCAGCAGGATAAGCAGTATAAAACCAAACTGTTCATACTGCATATATTTAAAATACAAATCAGTAGGCAGCACAGAGCTAAGCACCTTTGAGCCGTCAAGCGGAGGCACCGGTATCAGGTTAAAAATTGCGAGACCAAGGTTCATAATAACCATATAGCTGCAAATCATATAGAAAACCGAAGCTATATCATAACCAATATTCGCAGACCTGAATGTTATGCTCCCAAGCGCAGCAACGCCGATTTGAGCGATAAACGCCAAAATAAAATTGGTAAACGGACCGGCCAGCGACGTCAGCACCATACCGCCCTTTTGATTTTTAAAGTTATATGGATTAACCGGCACAGGTTTTGCCCAGCCGAATCCAAACAGAAAAAGACAGATAGCGCCGATAGGGTCAAGATGATGCAGTGGGTTAAGACTGAGCCTGCCGCTGCTTTTCGCGGTATAGTCACCCATAGCGTAAGCCGCCAAGCCATGTCCAAGCTCATGAACAGACAACGACAGAAGCACACAAAACACCAAAACTAATATGGTGAGCAGCTTCTGTCCAAAGTTCATCGAAGCGTCACCCAAAACACTAAATAACATAAAAATTCCTCCGGTTTACAGGTCGTTAGCAATCAAATCGTCATATGATTCGCGCTTTACGGCTAATCTTGATTTTCCGCCGCTCACCATTACTATAGGCAGACGCGGTATTCTATTATAATTGCTGGCCATTGAATAATTATATGCGCCGGTAGCCAAAACCGCTACCAAATCACCAACTTTGATTTCAGGCAGCTTAGCGTCCTTAATCAAAATGTCTCCGGATTCACAGCACTTTCCGGCCAATGTTGCCGTAACTGTTTTTTCAGCTAAAGGATTATTTACTCTGACAGCTTCATACTCGCTCTGATAAAGTATATATCTCGGATTGTCTCCCATACCTCCGTCAACCGAAATGTATGTTCTGACCCCCGGTATCTCTTTCACAGCGCCTACCCTATAAACAGTGAGACCTGTTTCAGCGGTTATAGAACGTCCGGGTTCCATAACTATATAAGGCAGAGGTATTCCCCTCTCCTCAGAGATACGGCGGACAACCTTAGACACCGCCTGTATATACTTGTCATAATCAATAGGAGTGTCGCCCTCAGTATACTTTATGCCGTAACCGCCGCCCAAATTCAGCTCTTTTATAGAAATATCATATTTGTCTTTAAGGTCGGCTATAAACGTCATCATCTTCTCGGCCGCCAGTTCAAACGGCTCAAGCTCAAAAATCTGAGAGCCTATATGGCAGTGAACTCCGACAACATTCAAGTTTTCCATATCGTCAGCCATCTTTATTATATTTTCAGCCTCGCCGTTTTCAAGCGAAACCCCAAACTTTGAATCTATCTGACCTGTTCTGATAAAGCTGTGGGTATGCGCGTCTATACCGGGTTTTATTCTAAACAATATATCCGCGGTCTTTCCCATTTCCCCTGACAGTCTGTTAAGGCTTTCAAGCTCAAAAACATTGTCAACAACTATTCTTCCAACACCGTTCTCAAGCGCCATTTTAAGCTCGTCGTCAGTCTTGTTGTTGCCGTGAAAGTATATCCTTTCAGCCGGGAATCCGGCTTTTAAAGCAGTGTACATCTCACCGCCGGAAACAACGTCTATACCCATGTTCTCCTCTTTCATCATTCTGTAAATATACTTGCATGAAAGAGCCTTGCTGGCATAAAGAACGATACCGTTACCGCCGTAATACTCCTGCATCGCCCTGTTGTAAACACGGCAGTTTTCACGAATCTGGTCCTCATCCATTATATACGCCGGGGTTCCATATTCCTCAGCTAGCGCGGCAACATCGCATCCTCCAATAGAAAGATTGCCATTTTCGCCGACGCTCAAACAACTCATTACAAAATCCATGGTTTTTCCTCCTAGTTCTGTTGGTTTTATCCCAAAGTGCAAGCCCGTTTTAACACAGACAAAAATTCTAATCAATTATCTTGTAATACTATCATAAACGATAAAATTTGTCAACAAGCAGACCTGAAAAATACTGAATAAACGTTATTTTTACAGTATCCGCAGAAACGATTCTTAAACTAATAATTTATCCCGTGTCTGTTTTTCTATTAAGTAAAAATCAGTTTCGATTTGAATACATATACGGTAAGTTTAAAAATAAATTGGAAACGCACAAGCTTATATTATGCGCTTCCGTACAGTATATATGAAAGAGCGACAGATAAGTGTTTAAACAGGCTGATAGGTTGATTTATACTTAATATAGTTAAAACACAAAAACAATAAAATACATTCATAATTATCCACGTCGTATATTTGGCGGATATTTATCAAGCGATATGTTAGATGCACTCAATTTGTCATTTTAATTTTTGGATATATATAGCAATTTATATACTTAAAATAAATGTTGCATTTATTCTTAAACACTGTTAGAATATATGTATTTATGAAATATCTGTATATTGAAAGGGGCAGTAAAAGTTATGAGTGAAATGATAAAACTTATAAAAAACCGTGACCTGAATAAAATCAAAGAATTATTAAACGAAAATCCAAAGAGAATAAATGAAGAAGACGAAAACGGCGTCCCTATGTCTTTTTATATAGCCCGAACTGGAGATTTTGAAATGCTGCGTTTTCTTATTGAATACTCTTTCGCCAGCTTTAATATCGGAGACAAGAACCATAGAACCTGTCTGCACGAAGCGGTTATGTCAGGCAGTCTTGAATGTGTGAAGTATTTGGTTGAGCGTGTTGGAATGTCTCCCTGCGACGCTGACAAAAACCTTGTGACCCCGTATCAGCTTGCTCACGAAAACGGACTTGCTGAGATAGAGGCCTATTTTGAAGAGGTCACCGGAGCCAAATATGAGGATATGTATCACAATCCGATAAGACGCGGATTTTTCGCTGACCCGTCTATCGTTCGTGTGGGAAGTGATTATTATATGGTTAACTCCTCGTTTATCTTCTTCCCCTGCATACCTATCTCTCATTCCACAGACCTTGTGCACTGGGAAGTTATAGGCCATGCAATCACAAATCCCGACTGGGCGCACATAGATGATTTGGAAGGCGGCAGAGGCTACTGGGCGCCGGATATTTCGTACTTTAACGGAAAGTTTTATATCACGGCCACCCTCAGATATAATGATGACGTAGATGTAAAGCGCCGCCAAATCGTGGTTTCATCCGAAAAACCTGAGGGACCGTACTCCGAACCGGCATTTATTGAAGAGGACGGAATCGACCCGTCTATATTTACCGACAAGGACAACAGACGGTATATGCTCCTGAACAGGGGTGCCAGAATACTGGAACTGGGAGAAGACTGCACGAAAAAGATTTCAGACGCGGAGCTCTTATACTACGGAACCAATAAACGCGCTCCCGAAGGACCGCATCTATTATATAAAGACGGATATTATTACCTCTTTGAAGCGGAGGGCGGCACCGGGCTTATGCACCAGGTTACAGTTTCAAGAAGCAAGACCTTAAAAGGCGTTTATGAACCCTGCCCATACAATCCGATTATGACCCAGAGGGATTACGACGCTCCAATCACATGCTGCGGACACGGCAAGCCTGTTGAGACTCAAAACGGCGAATGGTATATGGTATATCTGTGCAACAGACTGCTCGACGGCGAGTATGGAATTTTGGGCAGAGAGACATGTCTCGACCCGGTGACATGGACCGCCGACGGCTGGCCTATCGTTAACAGCTTGAACGGCCCCAGCTATCTGCAGAAAAAACCAAACCTCCCGGCTATGGATACAGAAGAAAAATCAAGATTTGACGATTTTGACGGAGACAAATTAAAACCTGACTGGATATTCCCAAGAACGCCGGAAGCAGACGGAATCACTGTTAAGGACAGTAAGCTGATAATAAAAGGCTCACGCTGTCCGCTAAGTTCAACGTCCGCTAAAAATATTACGGTCAGAAGACAGCCGGACTTTAATTTTGACGTTGTATGCAAGCTGGATTTGGGAATCAAGCTGGACAGCGAACAAAATTATGGAATGACCGGATATTATGATGAGAATACATACTTCACATATGGAATATATAAGAACGGTGACGGATACGCGTTAAAACTGTTTGAAAAAATAGACGAGGACGAGAAATATACCTGCACCGTTGATATAACAGAGGTAACCGACAGCCTGTACCTGAAAATTTCAACCGAAGGATTAAAACGCACATTCAGCTACAGCCATGACGGCAAAACTTTTACAGAGGTCTATGCTGCCGAGAACCTGTATTACCTTTGCAGTCAGGCAATCAGCAAGGGCAAACGCTTTACTGGCGCTATGATTGGTCTATATGCCTACAGCGGAACTGAAAGCACTATTTATCCCTCGTTTGACAGTTTCGAATATTCAGCTAAATAAAATGGAGAAAAATATGAGAATAGGATTTATAGGAGCAGGACGGGTCGGCACTTCACTCGGCAAATATCTGTCTGAAAATGGCCTTTCCGTCTCCGGCTTTTATTCAAGAACCCAAAGCTCGGCTGAGGAATCCGCAGAATTTATCGGCGGCTCTGCCTCTGCTTATTCCGGAATAAAAGAGATAATCACAGATTCAGATTTAATATTTATAACGGTGAACGACGGCGCTATTGCCGATGTAAGCCATAATATAGCCGGTGAATGCAGAAAATATGATATTGATATAAGCAATAAAATTTTCTGTCACACCTCCGGCGCGCTTTCCAGCACAGTTTTGTCCGAACTCAAAATATTAAAAGCTGAAACCGCAAGTATACATATGCTGCTTGCAGTGAATGATAAATTTACAAGCTATAAAGATTTTAGAGAAGCATTTTTCACCGTTGAGGGAAGCGGCGTTCCGGCGGAAGTTTTAAAAAAGTGCGGCAGCCGCTTTCAAATTCTCAGCGCCGAAAACAAAAGCAAATACCATGCCGCCGCTGTTTTTGCAAGCAACTTTGTTGTGGCTCTCGCTGAACTTTCCTGCGAACTTTTAGAGGAATGCGGTTTTTCATATGACGACGCCTTCGCCGCCATAAGACCTCTGCTGAAAAATAATATGAACAATATTCTAAAAAACGGACCTAAAAACGCTTTGACAGGTCCTATAGAGCGGGGCGATTTTGAGACAGTAAAGAGACACATTGAATGTTTCAAAAACTCCGAACCGGACATCACAGCCAAAAAAGTGTACGCCGCAGTCTCGGAAGCACTGATACGTCAGACCGGCAGACAGCCTGACAGCGAGACTGCCGAAATGCTGAAAAATAACTAAACAAAAGGAGAGCAATATGATAAACAGTAAACAGCGCGCTTATCTCAGAGGCCTTGCCAACAGAGAACCGGCGCTATACCAAGTTGGAAAAGACGGTATAAACGATAACATGGTCGCCCTTATTCTAGACGCACTGGAAGCCAGAGAACTGATAAAAGTTCACGTGCTTGAAAACTCAATGCTAACCGCCCGGGAAGCGGCGGGGGAGCTGGCGGAAGCCGCCTCCGCAGACGTGGTTCAAGTTATAGGAAACAAATTTGTGCTCTATAAAGAATCTGAAGAAAACAAAAAAATAGAGCTTCCAGTCAAAAGCTAAAAAACAATATATAATTTAATCATATTATTAAAACAGAATAAAACATAAAACTCATATAAATAAAGAATAAATTTCTTTATAAATATGAGTTTTGTATTTTATAAATAGCTTTGCATAAATTAAAATTATGTTTCAGCAAGCATCGAAAGGGCGCTGATAGGCGCCGTCTGCCATACCGATGTTCGCCAAAACACCAGCTTATTTTTATTTATATTTTTATTATATAATCACACTTTCAGGCAAGCATCGGTAGGGCGCTGATAGGCGCCGCGTTAGGCGCGCAGTCGCGGAATAAATTTTATAAAATGGATTATAACAAATGTTATACGTATGTTCACGCTTCGCATGAGATGACAGCTCACCTAACGCGGCAGACAACGTCTGCCCTACCGATGTTCGCCAAGACACCAGCTTATTTTTATTTACATTTACATTTATATTTATATTTTTATTTAATTATATAAATCACATTATCAGGCAAGCATCGGCAGGGCGCTGATAGGCGCCGCGTAAGGCGCGCAGCCGCGGAATAGATTTTATAAAAAGGATTATAACAAATGTTATACGTATGTTCACGCTTCGCGTGAAATGACAGATCACCTAATGCGGCAAACAAAGTTTGCCCTACCGATGTTTGCCAAAACGCCGGCTTATTTTTATTTATATTTTTATTTTATTTTATTATATAAATCACAATTTCGGGCAAGCATCGGTAGGGCGCTGATAGGCGCCGCGTAAGGCGCGCAGCCGCGGAATAGATTTTATAAAAAGGATTATAACAAATGTTATATGTATGTTCACGCTTCGCGTGAGATGACAGCTCACCTAACGCGGCAGACGACGTCTACCCTACCGATGTTTGCCAAAACACCAGCTTATTTACATTTACATTTACATTTATATTTTTATTTAATTATATAAATCACATTTTCAGGCAAGCATCGGCAGGGCTGTGACCACACTTTTTTAAAGTGTGTGTAATACATATGATTTTATTTTGTCATACCTACAAGGTCTGTGACCCCACCTTTGGTGGGTGTGATACAAAATGACTTGTTTTGATTAACCTTCAATGTCAATAACATGAATACGCAAATAATAACATGAATATTCAAAGAATATTATGAATACTCAATGAAGCTGGTAAGCGCCGCGTTAGGCGCGCAGTCTCGGGTATATGTAACAAATAATTAAAAAATGAGCCGTGCTTGAAAAGCGCGGCTCATAGACATATCACTATATACAAATTAATAATATGTATATTCACTTAAATATAAAATTCCTTGCTGCATACACAGCAATAATTATATAAAATAATATTGTTTTAAATCCCTATAGATCTCTCACATTATTTAAATATTTTAAAGTTTTAAAATCGTATTCCAGCTGATTCCTTACACAGGCTTCTCCCACTCCTGCCAAATATCTCAAACTCTTCTCCCCTAAACTAAACGAAAACACCCTGTTAATCTCAGAGCTTACTATATAATCTATCGTGTTATACATCGCGCTGGTAATCTCGACAGTGTTCTGCCTGGGTTTTGCGGAACAGTTTCCGCATAAAAAAACACCGTTCTGAATATCAAAAAATTTTATATTTTCATTTTTGCCGCAGGAAGCGCAGCCGTCGCAGTTTGGCGCAAACCCCGCTATTGAAAGCGCACGGAAAAGAAAAACGCACTCGGCTTTGAGCGACTCCGCCGTATTTTCTTCCTTTACAGACAGTCTCTTTAATACTCTGAGCAATAGGCCCAACAGTTCGTTCTCCTCTGTGCCGTCGGTGCATATATGATTGGCTATGTCACAAAAGTATGACGCGTATGCCATATTGTCAAGAGAATTTCTTATCTCAGAAAATGACTCTATAACTTCTCCCTCATTCATCTTCATAAGGCTGTTCTCACGCCCTTTAAACAGTGTGAAATTAGAATAAGCAAAAAGCTGTGTTGCAGTCAGCAAACCTGAACGGTTGGTTCTCGCACGGCTGGCAAGAACCGAAACCTTGCCTATATCCTTAGCCAAAACAGTCAGTATCCTGCTGTTTTCACCATATTTGACCTCCCTGGTTACCAAACCGCAAACATCAATATTAGGCATCAAAGCCCTCCTTATTCATTCGCTGTAATCATAACGCTCGTATTCCATAGCTATAAATCAGAGTTCTGTTTTCACTTTCTGTAATCATCTCTTATAAACGGCTCGTCTATCTTCTCAGAAATCAGTTCTTTATATTTAAGCGGACGTCTGTAGGCGTTTCCATGAACTTCATTCTTTCTGTATTCACGTATCTTATCCATAGGAAACTGCGCCAAATATATCCCCTCAGCCTCTCCGGCCTCAACTATAAGCGTGTCTCTGGCCTCAACTGTGCCGGGGCGTATCTCTCCGTAAGCCATGCCGTCGAAAGCTGAAGAATGACCGTTGCAGTCGGGCTGGCCATAAGCATAATTTGCTGTGGCGATTCCCACCATATTTTCAAACGCCCTTGCCCTGAGCTGTGACAAACGGTTTATCTCCATCGGGCAGGCGTTGGGAACAAGAATGATTTCCGCACCTTTCAGCATCAGAATCCTGGCGCTTTCCGGGAACTCTCTGTCGTAGCAAATCATAGCCCCAATATTTACTTTCCCGTTTTCAGTATCTAGTTCTGTCACATAAAACTCATCGCCGGGAGTTAAATTTTTCTCTATATCAAAATCGCAGGTATGCACTTTCGCATATGTAAGCACATTTCTGCCGTGCCTGTCAAAAACCGTCACGGTATTTCTTGGCAAAGGCTTGTATTTTTCCAAATATGTCACAGCTATTGCCATTTCCAGCTCGGCAGCCAGCTCTTTAAAAGTATTGACAAACAAGCCGTCCTGGTCCTCTGAATTCCTTTCCATAACCTCCATGTCATAGGAAAAACTGTAGCCGTTGTTCCACATCTCAGGAAACAAAGCCAAATCCGCCCCCATAGCCTTCGCATTTCTGCAAAACTCCACGCCCTTGTGCAGATTTTCTTCCTTTGTCCCTGCAGACGTCATCTGCAGAAGCGCAACTTTAAATAACGACATATTTATATCCTCACAAATCACATAAAAGTCTTTACTGTTATTTTTTATCGAATCCCATTTCGGTGATGAAATTATCAAGATTTCTCCAGTTCTCTTTCACCTTTACCCAAAGCTCAAGATAAACCTTTTCACCTAAAAATCTCTCAATATCCTGGCGTGACTGTCTTCCAATATCTTTCAGCTTCTCTCCGCCTTTTCCGATTATTATCCCCTTATGGCTCTGCTTTTCACAATATATTGCCGCCATAATATCATAAGTCCCGTTCTCTCTTTGGCTCATTTTTTCTATTTCAACAGCAATACCGTGCGGCACCTCTTTATTAAGCAGCCTTAAAGCCTTTTCACGGATAAACTCAGCAACTATCTGCCGCTCCGGCTGATCAGTTATAATATCATCCGGAAAGAATTTTGGGCCCTCGCTCAAATATCCCTCAAGGATTTTTAACAGCCTGTCCACATTTTCACCCTTTTGCGCTGATATGGGAATAATCTCATCAAAATTGTATATCGACTTCAGCTTGTCCATCAGCGGCAGCAAACTCAGCTTTTGAACAGAGTCAATCTTGTTGACAGCCAAAACAACAGGTACATTTGATTTTTTCAGCCCGTCAAGCGACTCCTTTTCAAGCTCAAGTTCCCTGTCGGAAATGTTGCAGTCCACAACATAGACCAGCACGTCAATATCCTGGGTCGCTGAGTATATATACTTCTCCATGCGCTGACCCAGCTTGTTGTGGGGTTTGTGTATACCAGGGGTATCAATCAGGACAATCTGACAGTCCTCCTCAGTGTGCACCCCTAAAATTTTTGTTCTCGTTGTCTGCGGCTTTTTAGAAACTATAGCCACCTTTTCTCCTATTATCCGATTAAGCAGAGTAGACTTCCCTGCGTTCGGCCTTCCGGTTATAGCGACAAATCCTGATTTCATAATTATTTCCTTTCAATATTAGTCTTAGGTACTATACAAAATATAAATACGATACTCAAAATTATATAAGCCACAGTAAAAATTAATTTAGGCATAGTAAACAGCTGCAGAAAAGTCCAGCTCAGCCTGTCAAGATCGTTAAATGACATCACCGCAACAGCCACCGCCGCTATTGCCGAAAGCAGAACAGCTCCAGCCGCCGCGTCTTTGGCGATTTTGGCAGTTTCCGATCTTTCAGGCGATAAAAAATCCACCGCCTTCTCAATCGAGGTGTTGACCGCCTCGGTTATAAACACGAGAGCAACCGTCAGCACCAAAACCGCAAGATGAACATTGTCAACGCCATACAGCCACGCAAAAACAAACACCGCCAAAGCGGCAGAGATATGTATACGGAAATTCCTCTCGTATATTATACACGCCCACAGTCCCGAAAAAGCGTAACCGAAACTCTTTATCAGTTTTTTCATCTCGTCAGCTCCATCTGCTCAAGTATCTCTCTCTGATAGTCAAACATTTCTTTCTCTTCTTCCTCTGTCATATGGTCAAACCCCAGCAAATGAAGCATAGAGTGAACAGTCAGGAACCCGACCTCTCTCTCAAACGAGTGACCATACTCCTCAGCCTGTTCTTCTGCGCGCTCCAGAGAAATAACAATATCGCCCAAACATATTTCTCCCATTTCATTCAGCTCAGCATAATCCTCGTTTATCTCCCCGGCTTCATTATACTCAAACATTGGGAAAGACAGGACGTCGGTCGTCCTGTCAATATTCCTGTGAAGTTTATTAAGGTCGCGTATACCGTCGTTGTCTGTCAGCATAACGCTTATCTCAACATCGGTTCTCAAATCAAAAAATTTTAGCGCCGCTTCCGCCGACCTTTTTATCAAATCTTTCAGCGGTTTTCCAACCTTTATCTTATCCTGTTGATTTAAAATTGCAACTTTCATAAGCAATGCCTCTTTTGTATATCAAATATTAATTCTGCGCGCGTCTCTCCCTGCTGTTTCTGTCACGTTTCTGTCTTAAAACCCTCTCGCGCTCCATAGTCTTTTTCTCATAAGCCTTAACTATCTTCTGCACCAGCGGATGACGAACGACATCCTTTTCAGACAAATACATAAACTCTATGCCCTCAATATTTTTGAGGACAATTTCCGCGTCTCTCAGTCCCGACTTTTTATCCCTCGGCAGATCAACCTGAGTAACGTCGCCCGTAACCACTATTTTAGAAGCAAATCCCATACGGGTCAGAAACATCTTCATCTGCTCCTGAGTGGTATTCTGCGCCTCGTCCAGGATTATAAAAGCGTCGTCAAGAGTTCTTCCTCTCATATACGCCAGCGGAGCAACCTCTATCTGCCCTCTCTCCAATATCTTATGAAACGCTTCAAAGCCGAACATTTCCCCCAAAGCGTCATACAGCGGTCTCAGATAAGGGTCAACCTTTTCCTGCATATCCCCGGGCAAAAATCCCAGGCTCTCCCCGGCTTCAATTGCCGGTCTCGTTAAAACTATTCTGTTGACTTCCTTATTTTTAAAAGCCGACACCGCCATTGCTACTGCCAGATAGGTTTTTCCCGTTCCTGCCGGCCCGATTCCAAACACAATAGGGTTTTTCTTTATCATCTCAACATACTGCTTCTGACCTAATGTTTTAGCCTTTAAAGGGGTACCGTTAGAGGTAATACAAATTACGTCTTTCCCCAAATCAGCCAGTTCCTCTTCTTTTCCGTCGTCAATCTGACCCATGACATAACGGACCTCCTGCTCCCCTATCGTTTCTCCCCGGGAAGCCACGGCCAAAAGCTGGTTTACAGCAGCCACTGCCTTTTCAACCTTATCCGGTTCTCCGCCTATTTTAATTTCAGAACCACGGTTGATTATAGCAACGTCAAGCTCCTTCTCTATTATCTTAACATTCTCGTCAAAACTGCCGAACAGATTTATAACGAGATCCATTTTTTCAACTTCTATATGTCTCTCCATTAAAAAACCTCTGTTTTTCTTTTGTATTTCAAAATCCTATGATTTTATCTGCCGCCGGAATTATCTTCCTCGGCTTTTATATCATAATCCAAATTGTCGTTTTTGTCAATCAGACTTTTATCAATTTCGCTCTCTTTTGCAATATTTTCTCTGCACTCATAGGTTACGGTCACAGACACCGCATCCCCGGAAATAATATTATGGTCTGTTTTTCTTGCAATTATCTCAGCGTCTTTGGGCACAGAGTTTTCAACTTCCTTTGTCATTTCCTTTCTGCCCGTCTCAACCGCCTCCTGTATAGTTCTTTGCTTTTCCACCTCTTTATATTCAAGAAATTTTTCAACAACACCTCCGAACTCAACATTATTCCCAAGCCAGCTTCCGCGATACACATATTCTTCCGCCTGTTCATCATAATTATCGTCCGGTCTCATCGACGGCGGATACAGCTCTATCTTATTTCCAAAAAGATTCAGACCAAATCTGACCTTTTCCTCGCCGCTGTATTCCTTTTCAATATAGTTGAGCTGGTATTCCTTGGTGGCAGTATACTCAGTTCTTGCATATACTTCGCCGTATGAATGAACCAACCTGAAGCCGCCGTATGCGCTGTCCATTATGCCGCTGACAAGAACGTCGCCCTCGCGCACTCCGTCGCCCTTTTTAACCATAGTCTGTCCCTGGCCTACCTCAAGTTTTTCTATAACCCCATCCTTTGAAGCGACCAGGTTGCATTTTTCCTCCGTCAGATGCGGCACGCTCTCAGTGTCTATCCTCTCGGTTATCTCAACATACACCCTGGAGCCTCGGACATTTACGCCCAGCCACGCTATTTCGTCATTGTTAATTATCATTTGGTTTCTTATAGTATCAGCGTTCAGTCCGCTTACGCGTTTTCCAAAACTCACCCCAACATCCCTAAGCTCGCTCAGAACCTGCTCTGTAGGTATCCTCTGATTTCCCTCCACATCAACACTCATTATATGGGTGGAGGTGAAATGCACAATAGCTATAAAAAGGATTAAAGCAAAAAATATTGGCCACCTGTTTCTGTATCTAATCAATAAAAAAGGCAGTCCCTGTCTCCTTTTAATCCGAACTTTTGAGTTTGTTATCCGCGCAATATCACGAACCTTATAAAAATCCTTTGTTGCCATTTTTGCCATAAACCCGCCGTTTTTTCGGCTTACATCCCAAATCAGAATATTCCTGTGGACGCATATGTTTATAAATCTCTCGGCAAAAACTCCGTTAATTGTAATAATAAGATAACCTTTTATGTAATTTAGTATTCGTATGAAAAGCATTTGAACCTCCCGGTAATATATAAAAATTCATCAGTCATAGTTTTTAGTTCTAAATTTTTTCCGGTTATGCTTACATTAACCGCCTTACATTTTATTCTGATAATATCCTCTCCATATTCTATTATGCCAACATAGTTTTCAATGGTAAGCTCTCTGTCTCCAACCATAGTCACGAGAGGAACGCCGAGCATGACGTTTTTGGAAATATCAATAGCGTCTGCAAGCTTTTCTTTAAGCGACGGTTGGTTATTCTGATTGTCTCTTTTCCTGCTAGGTTTGTTTTTTGACATTCTATCAGCCCTTTATTTGTTTTAATACATCATATGCAAATTTTGCGTGATAATGATATTTAAATTAAAATACCCCGCCAAAATAGGCGGGGCAAACTGATAAAAATATTAAACTCTGCTGTTTTTTATTAAATAATCTCAGCCGTACGTATGCTGACAAGATTTTCAAATAAATCAAACAAAAATTGACCACATTATGTCA
Source organism: Monoglobus pectinilyticus (assembly GCF_002874775.1). NCBI lineage: Bacteria > Bacillati > Bacillota > Clostridia > Monoglobales > Monoglobaceae > Monoglobus > Monoglobus pectinilyticus. The sequence continues at coordinate 909,543 of NZ_CP020991.1, forward strand.
TATCGTCGCGCAGGGCGTCTATAATATTTTCCTTTTTTATCCTGCTGACTGCATACAGCATAGTAATAAAAATAACAAGGAACACTCCAAGCACGCTGATAACAAGACTGACCCACGGGAATATAAAACTCACCTCCGCTCCGCCGACAAATAAAAATTTATAAATCAGCCAGGAGATAAGCACCGCTGTCGGCACTCCGAATATCAGCGTTCTCATTCCATAAAATATACACTCAAAATTCATCATTTTATTGATTTCACGGTCCGACATACCCACAGAGCGAAGCATTGCAAGCTCCCTTCTCCGCAGCCTGATATTGGTGGAAATTGTGTTAAACACATTAGCTACCGCTATCAGTGAAATCATCAGTATAAATACATAAGTAAACAGATTGACAATAAAGATAATATTGCGGTTTTGTTCAAACATTTCATACACGTTATAAAGAGTATAATCAGATGAAATACCATAATTATTTATTATATTTTCCATCTCTGCAGCCGATTGAGACGGGCTGCTGGATAAAAATGTCAGTCCCATTTCTGTATGGGTGTCCTTGGTAACAAATCTCTCTTTCAGCTGATAAGGTGCAACCCCCATAAAAACGTATGGTTTAACCTCAGACGGCTTCTTTGGAAGAGTGTCAGTCGGAATTGTGTCTACAAACGTTATGTTTATGTTCTGTCCCTGCTCTGCCTGCGGCGCGTTATTGGTTTCGGGAATAATCTGAAAATTCATATCCCGGCTTTCAAACATATCAATCAGTTCGGTTTTACCTTCTTGCTCGGTGCTCTCTCTTTTAGCTTTGGCAACAGCAATCATTTTTGCGTTCTGACCTGTGTATTCCTCAGCCGGCAAGCCCAACCCCTCAATAAAGCTCAAATATACGCTGTCTTCAAGAAACTGAATATCCATAGGCATATCCATAGCTTCTCCGTCTCGGTCATGATCCGTTGATTCCAGATAAACATCCGAAAAATCACTTGGTTTTACTGAGCATGAATATGATGAAATTGCCTGATATGAGCTGTCGTAAACTCCGGGAACAGCCTTGAATTCGTCATAAAGCCTGAACATTTCTTCCTCGTCAATATCCTGTGAATAGAAACATAAATCATAGTCAGTTCCTACAACGGTGCTCTCCGCCGCATTTTTCAGATACATTCCAAAAGAGCTTGCCGCCACAAACAGCACCACGCTCAAAGTGAGCGACAACACAATACTTTTATAACGCTTCTTGTTTCTCTTAAAATTCTTTAATGCCAAAATGCCTTCCAAACCGAATAAACGCTCTGAGATTTTTGACGTTTTAACAGCTTTAGGTTCAACCTTGACATCATTTGTTTGGCGGATACACTCCATAACAGGAATACCTGCCGCCTTCCGCGCAGGAATATATGCCGAAATCAGAATAGTGACCAAACTTATCATAGCTGCGGCTATAAGCGCCGGAACCGAGATTGACAAATTCAAAGGCACATTGCTGTACAAAACATTGCCAAAATATTTTGCCGCAATAGAAAGCACCAGTTTTATACTGGGTATTCCGATAATAATACCAATCGGTATTCCCACAGCTCCAATGCAAAGCCCCTCAAACAGCACCGACTTCCTCAGCTGTTTTTCTGTGGCTCCCACAGACATAAGTATTCCGAACTGGCGTGTGCGGTCATTCAGTGAAATTGTGAATGAGTTATAAATCAGAAAAACCGAGCCCAGCATGATTAGGATTATCAAAATAATTCCGATTGAGTACAAGAGCGCGTTAAACAAATTATCATCCGAAAGGCCCATAAAACGCAGTACATCATCGTTAAAAATATAAGCCCCATTCCCGGCCGTGTCTCTTGCGTAACTATGAACCTGCCACGGATTTTTAAGAGTCACAAACACACTGAGACTGTCTGCCGTTGCTTCGGAGTCCGACGCTGTTATTAAGGTGTATCCCGGCGCGGAATATTCCTCAAATGCAGGCCTTGAACAGATTCCCACAACAGTGTAACTTCTCTCAGTTTCCGGCACAAATGTTTCCCCTGCTTTTCCCGTCTCTTCTTCCGGAATATAAGGGTCGTGCTGACCGAGTCTCTCCTCCCGGTCTATGAATCTTTTATCGGCAAGCGAATGCTCCGCCTTGACCGAAAGCTTAACTTTGCCGTCTGTTTCGGCATTTTTACCAAGTTCCCCGTTATTCTGCACTCGGCTCCCGATATTAAGCGTAACAGTATCTCCTACCGAGAACTTCACCCCGCCGTTTTCGTCAAGATGCTGCGGAATAAGAATCTCTCCGCTGTTTTCAGGAAGTCTGCCTGAAAGCAGTTTTATAGGCAAATTATCAAAAGAGCTTTCATTAAATCCTGCTATAAAAATGTATGGCTTGTTTGGATTTTTTCCGCCGTCAAGTTTGGCGAAACCTATATTTTCAATTGATGCAGAATTTAAAACCTTATCATCAATTGTCCGTTCCTCAGCGAACGAAGGCGGAACGTCCAAAAAACCGACATGCCAGCTTCCGTATTTCTGAATTGCCCCGTTGACCATATAATTTTGGAGTGAAACGGCAAAGGTGGCAACCGCCGTTATCATTGCGGCTGACAGTATGACACCGATAATTGTTACTATGGTACGGGTACGGCTTTTCTTCATACTTTGCAGAGTGACCTTGTTGAAAATATTCATGACCGCACCACCCTCTCGTCTCTCACTACCCGGCCGTCTGATATGCCGATAATGCGGTCCGCCTGCAGGGCAATACTTTCATCATGAGTTACGATTATAAGGGTCTGCCTGTATCTTTTTTGACTCAGCTTCAGTAGTTTTATAATTTCATGACCGTTATGACTGTCCAAGCTGCCTGTCGGCTCGTCAGCAAGCATAACCGCCGGCGCGTTCATTAAAGCCCTGCCGATAGAAACACGCTGCTGCTGTCCGCCTGAAAGCTGATTGGGCAAATGCGTTCTGCGCTCCTGAAGACCAAGCAGGCCGAGCAAATCATTCAAACGCTCCTCGTTAACCTTCCGCTTGTCCATAAGTATAGGCAGTGTGATGTTCTCAACCACATTCAAAGTTGGAATCAGATTATGAAACTGATAAATCAACCCTACCTGCCGTCTGCGGAAAATGGCGAGCTTTTCATTGCTTCCGGCATATACATCCTGTCCGTTCAGATACACCTTTCCGCTGGTAGGCACGTCCACGCCGCCGATAATATGAAGCAAAGTGGACTTTCCGGAGCCGGAAGAACCAATAATCGCAGTGAACTCACCCTTTTCGATTGTGAGTGAAACATGGTCGAGCGCGGTGACCTTATTTTCACCCTTGCCATAAACTTTGCATAAATCTTCAACTTTTAAGAACTCCATTATGTGAGCCTCCTTTTTCTTAGTCTACCCATATAATAGAACCTTCAGCTTACATCTCTGTGACTTTTAGGTGAGAGATTTGTCACTTTGGGAAACGAATAGTAAACACCGCCCCGCCCTGAGGATGATTTTTTGCACTGACTGTTCCGCCCTGCCGCACTATAATCATTTTGCACAGAGCCAGTCCTATACCATAACCGGAGGCGTTTTCACTGTTTCCCCGATAAAACCTGTCAAACAAATGCGGCAAGTCTTCTTTTTTAAAACCTGCTCCGCTGTCATGAATGGAAATCTCAGTAAATAACGGATTGTCAGTGCAGCTAATTTCTATCTTCCCATTATCACCCACACTTTCAATACAGTTTTTAAGTATATTTTGTACCGCCTCAGAAAGCCAGCTTAAATCCCCTATAATTTTTATGCCGTCCGGTACGTCTGACTTTAAATCAATATTGTGAAGCTCCATAGAAATCAGAAACGGATGGACCGCAGATTTTATCAGACTGCTCACGTTTACCTGTATGCTTTGAAAAACCACAATTCCTGCGTCAAGGCGTGATAATTTCAGCAGAGTTGTCAAAAGCCAGTCCATCTGCACAAATAATTCTTCTGTTTCTCTCATCAAATTTTTTCGCTCATTTTCATCGGGAGCATTCTCCAGCAATGACAGAATTAAGTTAGCAGACGTGAGAGGGGTGCGGAGCTGGTGGGCTATATCTGCCAATGAATCCGCCAAATGTTCCTTTTCCTTTCTCAAAGCGCTGTTCTGTTCACGAATGCGCATAGTCATCTTTGTTATCTCACTCTGCAGTATTGAAAGTTCTCCCTCCTCAGATTCGCTGATATAGATTTGGTCGGCATTGTGAAGCACAAGGTCAATTTGGTCTGAAATCTGCGCAATACTCTCATATCTCGATTTGGTAAAGATAAAAAATGCCGTGCCAAAAGCGGCGGCGGAAATGATAGAAATAATTCCTGCCGCCGTATTGAATACAAAACTAAACGTTACGGAAACCGCAGCTATAATCAGAAATAGAAATGAAAACCTCTTAAACTCCCTATTTCGAAACATATCCGTCCCCCAATCTGTAACCGGTTCCGCGTACAGTAAGAATAATCTGCGGATTTGCAGGGTCGTTCTCTATCTTCTCACGCAGGCGTTTAATATAAACAGTCAGCGTGTTGTCATTGACAAACTCACCTGCCGCGTCCCAAAGTTCGTCAAGCAGTCTGCCCCTTGTGATAATACTTTTGGGATTATTTATAAACACCAACAGTAAACGGTATTCCAAAGCTGAAAGAAAAATCTCGCTGCCGTCTTTTTTAACAACGCCGCTTGCAGTATCAACATTAAGTCCGCAGATTTCAAACGCAGGCCCAGAACGGCCGCTTTTTCGCAGCGCGGTTTTGATTCTGGCTATAAGCTCACGGGGTCTGAAAGGTTTGGTGATATAGTCGTCCGCTCCCATATTAAGCCCTGTAACAACGCTGGCCTCATCCCCCGAAGCCGTCAGAAAGATAACAGGAATATCCTGAGTTTCTTTAATTTCCGTGCAAACCGTGAACCCATTTCCGTCAGGCAGTGAAATATCGACCAGCGCCAAATCAAACCTATTCACGCTGACCAAATCAATAGCCTCGCTTTGTGTTGGGGCGTGAGTAACCGTATACCCCTCTGAGCGGAGCAGAAGCATAAGATTTTTAGCAATAGCCTTATCATCCTCAACTAAAAATATCCGTTTCATATATTAAAATCCCCTTTACCGCACTTTCTGTTATATACGATCTCTGCCGGAATATTCTCCGGATTTCATTTACCAAACCATCATCTCCTGGTTTTCGTTTTGTTTCGCAATAAAAAGCGCCTATTATGTAATGCTTTATTTTAAAACCAGCATATATAAAATATTATTTACGTTTCTACACACAGCACACATAAATAAAATATTACGTCAGAGAAAATAAGACGTTTTATGTATTTATTATTTCTACAATAGTATCACAGACTACTGTACGCATTGATGCTTTACCGGCATCAACCTTAATTAAAATATATCACATATCTTTCACGCAATATGCTGTCATATAAAAAAAACATTTCACTGCAATAGAACAAGACGTCTTATCTATTACTCTATCACCATGAATCAATCCTTAAATTATATGATTCTATTATATTTCTTTTAAACGTAATTTACAAGCCTAAATATAAAATAAAAAACGCGGCGGCGTGAATAGTTTTACACGCCGCCGCAAACATTTTTCGTTTATATTAATTAGTGTTAAGCAGTTAAGAACGTTTTTGTCCTATATACTTTAATTCTCAGTACCTCATCAATATTATAAAACAAATAACACATACCTTTTCAAGCCTTACCTTATAAACATCCGCAATAAAATCCAAGAAAAAATACTGAATAAGATATAACAAACCAGACAAAAAATTATAGGTGTTTTTTGGTGAACATCGGTAGGGCATGACCACACTTTTTTATATTTTTATAATAGAATAATTGTATATTTATAATCTAATATGCTGTGTATATAGTGAACTGCTGGAGGTGTGACCCCACCTGTATAAGACTAACTATTAAAAGTCAATAGAAAAATAAAAAAAGTTAAAATCTTTTCGGTCAAATAAGGAAACTAGAAAATTGTATGTCAAATAAAGCAATAGTAAATTGCTTAAAAAAATAATATTAAAAATACAGTATTACATAAACTCAAACGGCTTGGTAACTCTGACCCGTTTTCTGTAAATGATAGATTACTCTCACTAGCTTTTTTACTGCATGAGATATTGCAACATTGTAATGTTTTCCCTCAGTTCGCTTTTTTGCTAGATAATTCTTGAAGGTTTCATCCCAATGACATACATATTTTGCTGCATTGTATAATGCGTACCGAAGGTAACGCGATCCTCGTTTCTCCATGTGTGAATAGCTATTGGTTATTTGTCCTGACTGATACGTTGATGGTGACATTCCTGAATACGCAAGTATTTTATCAGGAGATGAAAACTTACTGAAATCACCTATTTCTGCTACTATCATAGCTCCCATTGTGTAACTGATACCCGGGATAGACAGAATAGGCGTGTTTATGTTATCCATAATATGCTTGATTTCTGCTTCTATCTCCTCAATTTCTGCTGTAAGTTCTTGTATTAGCTTTATGGTATGCTTTAGCTCAAGAGATTTTGCTGGCATGTCTGAACCGATTGAGTTTTTTGCGGCTTCCCTAAAACCAATTGCAGTATCTTTGCCATATCTGCCTCTAGATGCAGTATGCAGCAGGTTTGTAAGCTTCGTTAAGTGGGCTTCTGCAATATGATGGGCTGACGGGAACTCTGAAAGCATAGTATAGACAGATTTTATATGCAGCGAAGGAACAAGTTTTTCAAGTTCCGGGAAAAGTATGTTCACAAGCCGGGAAACAGTGGTTTTGAGTTTTGCTCTTTCAGAAACTTTATAAAATCTGTATCTGGTTAGTGACTTTAATTCTTCGTTGTGATATAATATATCTGAGTAGGACTTTAAGTCTACATTAGACATTAACATCATAGCGATTGTATGGGCATCAATTTTATCCGTTTTAGTCTTTCTGAGGCTGAGAGACTTTCTGAAGAGATTGGTATTTAATGGATTGATAACAAAGGTAGTCAAACCTTTATCAAGAAGATAACCCAAAAGATTGTATGAGTAATGTCCTGTAGCTTCAAGCCCTACTTTTACTTTGTTAAAATCTTTTGAAACAGATTCAATTCTTTGATAAAGAGAATTAAAACCTTCTATAGTGTTCTGAATAGTAAAAGCATTAAATAAAACCTCGCCGTCAGAATTGCAAATGAAGCAGTCGTGCTTGTCCTTTGCAACATCGATACCAACAAAAATCATACTAAAAACTCCTTTGAAAAATATTTGATACTGTTTTTAGACCACAGATACTCTTTACGATTGTAACCTCGTTCTAAATAAACCGTCGTGCGGTATCTAACTAATTAACAAATGTATAAAGAGACTGTGGTTAGAGCCTTCAAGAAACCATCAAGTGGTAGGTGGGTGTAACTAATCCACAGTATCTAATAACATTATAGCACATGCCCTTAAAATCGAACAATATTAACTACTACTTTATTATACGAGGTGGGTGTGATGCAAAGTAACTTGTTTTGATAAACCTTCAATGTCAATTGTGGCTACACTTTTATTTAAAAGTGTAGCCACAGCCCTCTGAAGCTTGCAAAACCACTTTATTATAAAATTTTTTTAGAATCAATATTCCAAAAAACAGTGTTTTTAGTGAACGTCGGTAGGGTGTGCTTGCGCACACCTCGTTAGGTGAGCCGCCATCTCACGCGTAGCGTGAATTACTTATGGCAGATTGTCATAATCCTTTTTATTATTAAATTTCCCATGACTGCGCGCCTAACGAGGCAAACAACGTTTGCCCTCCGAAGCTTGCAAAACCACTTTATTTATAAAAATTTTTTAAAATCAATATTCCAAAAAACAGTGTTTTTAGTGAACGTCGGTAGGGTGTGCTTGCGCACACCTCGTTAGGTGAGCCGCCATCTCACGCGTAGCGTGAATTACTTATGGCAGATTGTCATAATCCTTTTTATTATTAAATTTCCCATGACTGCGCGCCTAACGAGGCAAACAACGTTTGCCCTCCGAAGCTTGCAAAACCACTTTATTTATAAAAATTTTTTAAAATCAATATTCCAAAAAACAGTGTTTTTAGTGAACGTCGGTAGGTGTGACCCCACCTGTGAATATGGGTGTGATGCAAAGTGACTTGTTTTATCAAACCTTCAATGTCAATTGTGGCTACACTTTTAAATAAAAGTGTATGTTATATAAACCGTATAATGTGATATAAACTATAAATGCCAATAATTAACTTAGTTGTTATATAATAATCAAACTTAGTTGTGATGTATTGTGCGCAAGCACACCGCGTTAGGTGAACTTTCATCTCACGCGGAGCGTGAACATATATACAAACAATTTGTCATGATCCTATTAAATAATAAACTTTTCAGCGACTGCACACGTCACGCAGCATACTTCATACGCACACCCAACCGATGTTTGCTAAACAACGCTCTTATATTTTCTGCCTAGTTTTCTTTTGACACTACATAACTTCCGTATCATAACAAATCTAAGATAATCCCCTAACATATTCAAGCATAATATTATAAACTCTGTTAAGTAATAATAAATTCATTTTAAAATATTCAACTTAAAGAATATTCACTTACATAAATATTAATCCCTAAATCAATTCTGCTTTCTGACAATTGTGTATTCGTCACCGGGACGATAAAACGGACATTCATTATAATTTCCGCTGATAAATTTCGCCATATCGTCCTCATCCAAATTTGCTAAACAAACATATGACTCATAATCCTCATCATACTCATAGTTAACGCATTCATCACATTTTGAAGCCATAAAAATTTCACTCCTCTTTCTTTAGTTTAAGCCCGAAGTATCATAAATCTTTCTGTCAGTTTTGAAACAACAGCACGTCCGGCTATTCCTCCGATACATGAAGCCGCCAGGCACACAGTCATTGAGACCATATATGGCAGACTGCTGAAACTTCCAAGCATCAAAGCGGCTGTTATATAAAACACTGTTGAAAAAATTCTTGATATAACTATCATAAACACCCTGTTTAAATATTCAAACCCCGAAATATCCCTGACAAATACTCTGACAGTATCAGGAACCAAAAATATAAGCATGGTAAACAGATTCATAAAAATCCCGGCTCTGAACATTTTAGAAAACTGCGTCAGCGAAGCGCTTACAGAAGAAACGCTGTCGCCTACGCTGAAACGCACAGCATTGTTTACAGACTTAACCGCTCCGCCGAAAAAGCCCTCGCTGTTTATGTATCCGGTAATATCCCAAACAGATTTAAAAAGTTCAGTTCTAGCAAACTGCGAACAAAGAATATGAGCAACATATGAAAGCCCAAAGACCTTAGCTCCTGTTCTGACAGCGGAAAACAAAGCCTTTTTCTTATTTCTGCCGTTTCTGCTATACTCAAGAATAAAAGCAGCCAAAGCGCTTATTCCAAACGCAAACGAGCAATATATTATCCCGGTTGCGCAGTCATAAAGCAGAGACTGAGCAGTAAAAGGCTTGCACAGATTCATAGCGTCAGCATAAGTCAAATCACTTTTCCTCACGTAATTCCCTGCTTCATTAACATCTGTCACCCCGGGAACTTTACCCTGAGAAATCTTTGCTCTAAACGCCTCCACAGCGTCGTCATACATATCTTTAGGCACCTCAACCGGCATCGGACTGCCGTCACTGTTCAAATATCGGTACAGACCGCCGTTTTCTTTGTCGAAACACGCCTGAACGCATCCCTTGCCGGAATTATAAAACTTGGTTTGCAGAGCAGCTCCGTCAACCATTCTGTCAGGTCCGTTCTTTATATTCGTACGTCCTACCACCTCGGCGCTTCTGCCGCTGAATTTGTCTATCACAGTCAAAGCTTCCTCCGCCATCAGCCCGTGACCAGTAGTGGAGTTGACGGCTGAATAGTTGGCAGGAACCACCGCCTTTTCTGCGGAAATCACATTACATCCGCTGACAGCGCCGATATATACGGATCGTTCATTTTTATCCGCCATTTTGCTTACCTCAAAATTCCATAATAATCTCTCTTGGTAAGCATGATACCATATATAAAATATTATGTCAATCCTTGCAGAAAAAGGCAGAAGCCACCGCCAGTACCGCCATAGAAAGCAGGCACCAGAGTGCTGAACCTGCCATAAGACAAGCATACTGCAAAACAGAGTCAAGCGGACAAGTGCTGTTAAACGCCGCCGGTACTATCCAGCCCTCACTCATGGCAAAAGCTGACGCAGCACTGCCGGAACCAATTATCTGCTGGAGCCACCCGGTCAGCTTTAACACCAGCATCACAACATATGTTAAAATAAACGCTACTCCGCCATGTATCAGCTTGCCAACTGCATATGACTTTGGAGATATATCCGCAGAAGATATAATAGACGACACCTGCAAAAACACTGATAAGCCCGACATGGCCAGGAACATAGAAATTAATGAAAACTTCAAAACCGGTTCTATTCCCATAGAAGACATGCCATTTATACCGCCGGTTATCTCCAGCAATGAATTGATAAAAGGACTGCCTATAAACTCAGGAATAGTCTTTTCCACCACAGCAAAAAAGACCACAAAACCGCAAACGTTCAAAATAGTTATAACGCTTTTTGACACTGCATCACCGAAAAACTCTATCAGTTTTTTAGGTTTTTTGTCCGGCGACATATCAACTATCAGCGGATTTATCAGATTATTTTCAATATTCTTTTTTGATGAAATTTTCGCATATATAATTCCGGCTGATATTGCCGCCGTGATATGTATTATATAAAGCACTCCGCCCAAAGCGACGCTGGAATTCATAGCAAACCCAACCGTTCCTATTATAAAAAGCGGACCGGAGTTATTGCAGAAACTCAACAGCCTTTCAGCCTCAGGTTTTGTTATCTTTCCAGTCTTATAAAGTTCAACAGCACAGCTAGCACCCACAGGATAGCCGCTCACCACACCTAAAATTACCGCCACAGCTCCTGCTCCGCTGACCTTAAAAAGCGGTCTCATCACTCCGCTCAAAAACCTGCTTCCAAATTCGCCTAATCCAAACGCTATAAGCAGTGAACTGCATACAAAAAATGGAAACAGTGTGGGTATCACAGCAGTGACGCATAACTTCAGCGCTCCGCTCACCGCTGTTATACAAGCATCGGGAAACATAACCAAACAAAATGTCACATAGCACAGAATCAAGACGACAACCGCTTTAAACCATTTCATTTAAACCCCACCAGCTCTGATTAAATTTATTCAATATTAAATATATGTTGGAATTATGTGCTTATGTCTATCGTATTTCATTAGACATTTGAAAAGTTAAAAGAAACCCAAACAGAAAAACTGTATATAAAAATATTTATAGAAAATATTTCTATAAATATATTACATAAATATGGTTTTGCAAGCTTCGGCAGGGCTGTGACTGTGACCCCACCAGAATGGTGGTGTCACACCTCCCGATATTCACTATAAACACCGTATTAGATAATAAATATATAATTATTCTATAATAAATCATATAAAAATGTGGTTTCGCAAGCTTCGGCAGGTGTGACTCCACCTGAAAAGGTGGATGTTATACAAAATCACTTGTTTTGATTAACCTACAATGTCAATAATTTGAATACTCAATGCAAACGTAGTTTGCCTCGTAAGGCGCGCAGTCATGGAAAATTAGTAATAAAAAGGATTATGATACTCTGCCATAAGTAATTCACGCTTCGCGTGAGATGACAGCTCACCTAACGCGGCGCATAAATGCGCAATACATCACAACTAAGTAATTTATTGACATTGTCGTCTAACCAAAACAAGTCACTTTGTATCACACCCACCCCTTAGGTGGGGTCACACCTGCCGCAGTTCACCATATACACCGTATATTAGATATTAAATATATAATTATTCTATGATAAATTATATAAAAATTTTATTTATTTTGCTTGATACTAATATTCCCCCCAGATTTATTGTACTTTTTCAATTTAAATAATTGCAGCAAAATTTTAAATCATTATTGATTTATTGTCTTCCGTATGTTATATTAAATAGAAGTTTATAGGAAATATAACCAAATTTATATAAGGAGTGTTATCAATGAGATATGTAATCGGTGTAGACATCGGCACAAGCGGAACTAAAACCGTTTTATTTGATGAAAAAGGAAACGCTGTATCCAGCTTTTTGGTGGAGTATCCTCTTTATCAACCCAAAATCGGCTGGGCGGAACAAGACCCCGAGGACTGGTGGAACGCTACATATACAAGTATAAACAATGTTATAAAACAATCGGGCGTTAACCCTGCAGATATAAAAGGAATAGGTCTTTCCGGACAGATGCACGGACTTGTTATGCTTGACAAAGACGGAAACGTTCTGAGAAAATCAATTATTTGGTGCGACCAAAGAACCACAGCAGAAGCAGACGAGCTGACAGAGAAAGTCGGAAAGGAACGTCTCGTAGAAATCACCGGCAATCCGGCACTGACAGGATTCACTGCTGCTAAGATACTTTGGGTGCAAAAGAATGAGCCTGAACTCTATGCCAAAACTGCAAAAATTTTACTTCCTAAGGACTATATACGCTATAAGCTCACCGGCGAATACGCTACTGAAGTATCAGACGCCAGCGGTATGCAGCTTATGGATATCAAAAACCGCTGTTGGTCCGACGAAGTTTTGGAAAAACTCAATATAGAAAAAAATCTGCTTGGAAAAATGTATGAATCATGCGAGGTAACAGGCAAAGTTCATCAGGAAGCGGCAAAACTCACCGGACTTAACGAGGGAACTATCGTTGTCGGCGGCGCCGGAGACCAGGCTGCCGGAGCTGTAGGAAACGGAATTGTTAAAACAGGTATTGTTTCCTCCACTATAGGAACATCCGGAGTTGTTTTTGCGCATATGGACAATATTCAAATTGATAAAGAAGGCAGAGTGCACACTCTATGCCATGCAGTGCCCGGAAAGTGGCATGTTATGGGAGTAACCCAGGGCGCCGGTTTATCGCTAAAATGGTACAGGGATAATTTCTGCCATGCTGAAATGGACGCAGCGGACGGCATGGGGGTTGATCCATACTATCTAATGGATAAGCAGGCAGAAAAAATCGCGCCGGGCTGTGAAGGACTTATATACCTTCCGTATTTGATGGGTGAAAGAAGCCCTCACAATGACCCAAATGCAAAAGGCGTATTTTTTGGGCTTTCAGCAAAGCACACAAAATATGATATGCTCAGAGCTGTCATGGAAGGCGTATCATACAGCCTGAATGACTGCATGTCTGTTATAAAAGAAATGGGCATAGATGCGTCTGAAGTACGTGCCTCAGGCGGCGGCGGAAAAAGCAAATTATGGAGACAAATGCAGGCTGACATGTTCGGCTGTGATATCAACACAATAAATGTGTCAGAAGGTCCGGCTTTGGGAGTTGCTCTTTTAGCAGCAGTAGGAGCCGGGATTTACAGTAGCGTTCCGGAAGCATGCGAAGCCGCAATCAGCGTTAAAGATACAATGAAACCGATTCAGGAAAATGTTGAGACCTACAAAAACTACTTCCCTGTCTACCAAAACATTTATAAGTCATTAAAACCGCAGTTTTCAGCTGCAGCAGATTTAAACAAATAATTCTGAAATAAAAAATGGCTGCCAAACTGGCAGCCGTTTTTTATGGTACAAACTACATTGAAAAGTTTACCCAGGACTGCGCGCCTAACGCGGTCTTTGTGCGACCTACCTAAGTAATCTTAAATTACCGGTTACGTTTGCGCAGTTCTATTATTTCCTGCTCTTCTGCAGAATGGTTATCTTTTTCGTGAAAAGAGCCGCTAGCTGCTGACTGCTTCAGCCATTTGTCCAGCAATGAGGTGGCTATATCATATTCACGGCAAATATCACATTTTCGTTTTCCATTATGGTATAGCTGAACTAACTATTGTTTGAATTCATCCGTATAGGATCGGAGCTTTCTTCTTTCAATCATCGTAGTTTCTTCTTTTATATTTTCTATTTTACATGACCTTAACTTTTTTGTTTCCTATCCATTATATTCAAATATGTCATTTAATATCTGTAACGATTTACTCCTAATCAGAAACAAATTTCTATTAAACAAATCTACACTCTGTCTTTCTTAATCCACAGTTTTTTTTTATAACATTTCTCGCTTATCAATTTAATCTATTGAACAGAACTTACATCATATTGCATATATTCCTCTCCGTCCAATGTCTTCCAGCGAAACACTCCGTCCTCAAAAATCATATAAGAAGTCTTACTGTTTTCTTTGGGTATAGATACGGAACCGGGATTCATATAAATATATCCGCCTTTATCCACACACTTTGGTACATGTGTATGACCGCAGAGCAAAAACTCTCCCTTTTTTAAATACGGCGGATTATCCTCTCCGAAATGGTGCCCATGAGCGGCATAAATTGTTGTTCCATCCACAGAAAGCAAAGCATACTCCGCCATTATTGGAAAATTTAAAACCATTTGGTCGACTTCGGTGTCACAATTTCCCCGAACGCACAGCAAATTTTCTGACACGCCGTTAAGCATAGCGATAACGAGTTTTGGGTCATAACCTTTAGGAAGGTCATTTCTGGGGCCATGGTATAGAATATCTCCCAGGAGCAAAAGCCTATCGGCTTCCTCTCTGTCAAAGGCTTTCAGGAGCTTACTGCAATAATATTCAGAACCATGAATATCGCTGGCTATCATTAGTTTCATATATATCAAACCTTTCTGTTTTTATATTTTAAAATAATCTTTAAAACATTTTAGCACAAAGGGTTTAAAAATACAAGAATTAAAGTGCTAACGATTAATTTTTAGTCAACAGCTTTAGTCATCAGCTAAAAACACAATGTTTTAACGAACTTCGGTAGGGCGGCAGAGCCGCCGCGTTAGGTGAGTTATCATCGCACGCTTGCGTGCATATACTATTTTACTGTTTTACTATTTTATATTAACTTTTATTTTTTGCATATACCGCGACTGCGCGCCTTACGCAGCGTACTTCGTACGCACATCACAACTAAGTCTGATTATTGACATTGTAGGTATATCAATACAAGTCAATTTGTATTACACACACTTTAAAAAAGTGTGGTCACAGCTCTACCGATGCTTGCAATAAACCTAAAATATTTATATCTAATTTTTGTTCATAGGTATATTAGGATTGTATTCAAATAAGTCGCTTGGTTTACACTTTAGTATTTGACACATTGCATCTATGTTGCTGTATTTTATGGATTTTGTCTCGTTATTCACCATCTTACTAAAGTTTTGATAACTCATGCCTAATTGCTTATACAACCAATATTTTGTATGTCCGCAATTTGTAAATTTTAAACTATTTAGGTTCAAAGAAATAAATCAACTTTCCTATGCAATAAAAATGGTTGTTTTAACGAACTTCGGTAGGCTTGCGATAGCAAGCTCGTTAGGTGAGTTATCATCGCACGCTTGCGTGCATATACTATTTTACTTTTTTATATTAACTTTTATTTTTAATATATACCGCGACTGCGCGCCTTACGCGGCAGATTTCATCTGCAATGAGTATACATATTAATGACATTGTAGGTACAGCAAAATAAGTTAATACGTATAACACACACCTTTCAGGTGTGGTCACACCTACCGAAGCTTGCCGCATCATTGGCTATTTATTTTTTAACTTGTTAATAAAACCTATAATCAACAATATACTGCTCTCGTCAAGTCCGTTTAATTCTTTTATTGCTTTTTGCATTAATATTGGATATTCCATTTCTTCATCAAAAAACTCCTTCGGTGTTAATCCAAAATATTCGCAGATATATACAAATTCTTTTATAGACGGTAAAGTATAACCGGAGGTTATTTTATTTATATATCCCTCACAATGCCATAATTCAAAACTTAATTGCCGCTCAGATAAATTTTTCTCTATTCGCAACTTGGTTATTCTATCTCTTAAAAATTTTTCATAATCCTTATTTCCCTCATACATGGCAATACCTCAAAACTATTTTATATTTTTGTCTCACATAATCATAATACAAAAATATAATCAATATATAGACTATTACATTAGATAACCTATAAGTCTATACATTCGGAATTTTCATCTGTAATCCAAATAAAACTGTACAGTTTTAAGGATTATAAAAAATATAAAACTTCTATAACAAAAAATTTATTTATTATAAAAAATCACAGCATAAAAAAATGACCCGATATATCGGGTCATTTTTATTATAACTAACTATTTCGTATAGTGAACCGGAGTCCAATCCCCAACATAATCCTCAACGGTTGGAATTTTTTCTGCCACTCCGTTTGGATTATCAGTGCCAACTGTCAAATCAGTTGTCTCACCTGCATTGTGAACATAGTTTATGAACACTCTAGATAAACTTAATTCACCGCCCATGGTAGCCCAGCTGCCAGGTTTTTCCACTCCGTCAAGAGTCGTGTTATTAAAGAACATTGCTGAATTCGCTCCGCCCCAGTTTCTTCCAAAATCACCTTTTGCAAATTTCATACCAGGCATACTATTCTTCTTAATAGTACAATTATTAAAGAAATATCCCGGATCCGTTACTGATGATGTCTTAGAAGCCGCAATATGACCTCCGCTCTCAACATCTGAATATCCATACCAAACAAGGTCGCAGTTATCAAACGCCACACTGTTTCCGCCGAATATATAATCTGTGTTTCCATAGATTTCACATTCTTTGAAATATCCTGTGGAGCCTGTATACAAAGTATCCTGACTTGATACTATTTTACAACGGTAGAATTCCGAGTTCATGCCCTCAGTAGCTACCGCTGCAGCTCTTTCGGTTGAATTCTTGGTGGTAACGTCAACGCCGGCTTTTCTCTCAAACATCTTTTCATTCATCTCAACACCGTCTGCCAATTCTTCTTCTGTTACATACTGGTTGAACGTGTTCTCAAAATCAATGTTCTCAGCCAGGAATCCTGAACCCTTATCTGTTATATAAAGGGTTGGACCCCACTTTGAAGCTACACCCTTAGAAATCTTTGCCGCAGCATAGTCAGCATTATAGAATCCGCCGTTTAATGAATAATAAACATATCCTATACCGTAATAACTTGTGATAATCGGTCTGTTTGATTCGTCAGCGCTCTTTAAAGTAATATTGCTTTGGTCGATAATAACCTGACCTTTATATGTTCCCGGGTCAATTACTATTGTAACCGGTTTGTCGCCTTTATCAGCCATCATGCGAACTGCAGAAACCGCTTCATTAACGGTTTTATACTCCTTGTCTGCACCTACGTATAATGTATCTGTATACGGAACATCCACGTCGTTCTTTATTAAAAGAACATTTTTACTTGGATTCTCTTCACCGCCCGGAAGCTCATAAGAAGTTGATAAGTTTGATATTGTATATCCTGACGGACCTTCCACTACTGTTACATCATAAACTTCGTTTGTTAATAGTTTTGCGGCAAATGTACCGTCGCTATTTACAGTAACTTCGTCATAAGGCGCTGCTTCGCCCTGTTTTGTGAACGCAATCTTAACAGCGTCAAAACCTGTGTATACTTCGTTCTGATTTCTCATATCATCAGAAAATGTTGTATAAAGTGTACCTGTAACCTCAACGTCTTCTATCTTAACAAATTTAATATCGTGAGACTGTTCATATCTGTTTTTGTTCACGGTAACTGTGTTTGTTAACGTTGTTGGACAAACGCTGTCTACTCCCTGAACAGATATACTATAGGTTTCGCCCTTTGTTAATGTTGCCTCATATGCTTCCGCATAATCAACTGTCACAACATCAGTGTTGTCATTAACATTTGTGAAAACTATTTTAGCAGCGCTCAGGTCAAGACCTGTGCTGTTTGTTACATTACCGGTAATTGTTTTATCAGGCGTCTCGTCGTAATATTCTATAAAGACAGCATATACGTTTTTATTTGAGCCGCCGCCGTAAGTGTAAACCGGTGACAAATCGTCTTTGCTAACATCAGCTGTAACGGTTGAAACTCCCTTATCACATACTGCCGAGCCTATAACATTACCGCTCTGCGAAATATACTGTGTTCTTCCTTCACCGCCGTTTCCGTCAAATACGACTGTTACCGTACAAGATGTTTCAGGAGTAATTTTAACATATCTGTTTGTTTGGTTTCCCGAGCCGGCTTTTAAAGATTTAGTAAAGTTATATTCCACTCCGTTAGTGTGTGTATACTTAACATTCTTGTTTCTTTCAAACACCTGATTAGGACCAACCTCTGCTACTCCTGCAGCAACGGCTTCCGCACCGTTATTTGCAGAATAAGCTTCTAACGCCTGACTTACTTCAGGGTCGTCAACTCTCCAAATAATATCATTAGGAAGGTTAGGATTAGGTGTAGCAGTTGAAACTGAAGGGCTTGCAGATGGCTCCGCAGGGGTCGCTGTCGGCTCTGACGGAGTCGCATATACAACGCTTACTGTTACATCCTGATCAGGCATAACAAACGATGCGTTAGAAACTGTGATATTGCTTCCGTCTTTTCCTGTAACTGTTATATTAGCCACATCGCCTGCATTATTTGGTTTTGTGTTAACAATTACTGTTGCACCGGTTAAAAATTCATACTCGTTCGGCTGTAATGTCGGAGCTGCTGTAGGATCTGCTGTTGGAGCCTCTGTTGGCGCAGCTGTTGCGCTTGGCTCTGCTGTCGGTGCTTCTGTTGGTGCAGCTGTCGCGCTCGGTTCTGCTGTCGGAACAGTTCCTGCTGTAGCTGTCGGCTCTGCCGGAGTGTCACCATCAGGTGTTACCGCAACTCTAACATAGTTGAACGGAATAGGCGAATAAATATATACGTCTGTACCTGCCGCAATAGCTCCTGCCGTTGTGCCTGATATTGTATTTTTTCCATCCTCTTCTGTGCTGGTTAATACTTCTTCATCTTCACCGTCTGCTCCGGCTTTTACATATACGCCTCCGTTTCCGTCAGCTCTCATTGTAAACGCTTCAACTGTAACTTTTCCTGTAACAGGCATTACAATTCTGATTGCTCTGTACGATGCGTCGCCGTCAGCAAATCCGCTTCCGCGCATTACTATATCATTGTTTAAACCAATCTTTATTGTATTCGATGAATCTGCAAATACCGTTAAACCTTCGTTGCTGAATATTTCGCCTACTGTTATTTCACTTCCTGTATTATTTTCAAATGTCCATTCATGAACACCATCTATAACATTCTTTACTATATTAGCAGAATATTCAGAATCTTCTGCCAGTACAGCTTCGCTGTCTGCTGTAACAGCTTTTGAAGTTTCTAATGTTCCTGTTCCGCCTTCTACATTCAAAACTGCTTTATGGCTAACAGGTTCAGGTTTTGGCGTTGCTGTCGCAGCAGCTTCACCGAATTGTGCATTTACTATTGTGTCTGACGCAGGCATTTCAAAGGTGTAATAACCCGGATTTCCTGATACTTCTGTAACTGTCGTCTCAGGAGATGTAAACACCTTTATACTTTCTGCTGCAAATTCTGCAACCGCTTTAACCGTTACTTTATCTCCTGCCTTTAATCCATCAAGACTGTCAACCAAATCTTCTGTTTCTGCAGCTGAAACTTCTGCTGCCGCTGCTGATGCTAACGGTTCATATGAATATCCATACAGTGTGCCTGTTGTTCCTCTAGCCCACAGCAAATATTCACTGCCTGCACTCAAATCAAAGGTCTGTGTTCCAAATGCGTAGGTCTTTTCATCATTTATTTCAGGCATTTCCATAACGCCGCTTACCTGGCTATATGAACCGTTATCGTTCTGTGAAAGCTTAATATCCTTACCATCGCCTGCGCTCATAACGTCAGGATCGCCGTTTGTTACCTGTCTTCTATAATAGATTGTAAACTTTCCGTCTTTTTTAGGCGCTATTATCAGCGCAGTGCTTCCGCTTTGCTCCTGTAAAGGATCTGAAGGATTTGCCGCCAAACGGACTTGCATATTATGAGTAAACGGTTTTCCGCCTATCATTTTGGTAGCGGGCTCGTTATTTTCAGTATATTCAACTATTGTTGTTCCAAAAGTTCCGGTAACACTGATATTATCATCATTGGTATATACCGAACCTGCCGCAGACGGCGTATCAACTTTAACTGCAAAATCTGTTGCTCCTGTCACAGGGGTTTCAGGCGTTGCTGTAGCCGGCGCGTCTGTTGGCTCTGTTGGTTCCACTGTAGGTTTAGAAGGTTCTACTGTTGGTTTTGAAGGCTCTGCCTGTTTAACTATCTTCAAAGTACCGCCTGTAATACCCTCAGCTACTTTTACTGAATATGTAACGTCCGGATTCTGAGTTGGCATTGCTGTAGGTACAGCTTCGCTTGTTGCCGTCGGTACAGGTGCAGTTGTAGCTGTTGGTACAGGCAAAGCTGTAGCTGTCGGCACAGGTGCAGCCGTTGCCGATGGTACAGGTGCAGCTGTTGCCGTTGGTTTAGACGGATCAGCTGTCGGAGCCGGCGAACCTGTTACTGCCGGAGTTGAAGTCGGCTTAGTCGACTCAATATATCCGGCATAGAAGCTCATTGCTTTTGTTATCTTTGTAGTGTCAAAATTAAACGGAGAAATAGTATCCGCCTTATCTGCCTGTTCCTTTGACATATACCAGCCTACGAATTCTTTGCCGTCCATTGTCGGATCAGCCGGTCTCTTGGCTGACGACAGATATGTATTTTTTGTTACTGAAACTGACTTATATAATGAAGATCCGTTATAGAACTTTACAGTTACTGTGCTTGTCGGCGAGCCGTTACTGCCGCTTCCGCTTCCGCCGTTGCCGCCTATAATTGTGTTATTCGGCTTTGTTTCATCGTTAGGATTCACAACATTATCAGTATTTGATTTAACATTTGCATTTGCGGATAAATTAACTACATTTCCCGAAATCTGTGAACCTGTAATTGTAACGTCTCCGCTTGCCTGACCGGACACTACAACACCTTTAGCAACAATACCGCTCAAAGTGACTCCGCCGGTCTTTATAATTATCAATCCGCCTACATACTCAGGGCCATATGTTCCTGCCTCTGTTATATACAGCTTTATCATATTGTCTATTATCTTTACAAACTCGGCTCTTGATATATAGTCTTTAGGACGGATTGTACCGTCTTCATAACCGCCTATATAACCTGATGATGTCATAACGCCAACATAACCGGTTGCAAAATCAGAAATATTTTGATAGTCTGCATATTGAGTTATTCCGGCATTTGAGTTCTGCACCTGAAGTCCAAACGCACGAGCCAGCATAGTCATAGCTTCTTCACGCGTCATATAATTATTCGGAGACATTGTTCCGTCACCGTTTCCTGTCAGAACGCCTGCCTCAACCAATCTGAGTATTGCATCTGAATACCAGTCGCTTGCCGCAACATCCGTAAATGTGTTTGTTGCCTTATTTACGTATCCTATTAAATTCTGGGTTACCTGTGCAACTTCACCACGGGTAATCGCATCGTCCGGTCTGAAATATCCGCCGTCGCCTTGTATTACGCCGTTATCTGACCACTTATTAATATAACTCTCCGCCCAGTGTCCCTGTGTATCCTGGTACTCAGCAGCCGATACGACAGTGGCCATTCCAAGCGTGGTCATAATCATAGCAATAACTAGTATTGCTGATATTCCGCTTCTTAACTTTCTCATGTTCTCTCATACCTCCCATAAATATTTTTTATTTTAGAAAAATAAGATATACAACTTGTAGTTATTGTAACATCTTTTGGTGGCAAAGTCAATATTTTATAGCAAATCACTTATAAAACATCTATAAACATACATAAATTATAAAATTCAACAAAATTTGTTATTTGATTACTTTTAAACTTAGTTTAGCTATATAAAAATCAAAAACAAAAAACTGCGGCTTATGAATCAGCCGAATATTTCTGTTTTACATTAAATATAAAAGCCAGTTATATAATATTTTATTTATATAATAGTGAAATTTCATCTTATAATGAATCACAAAAAAAATCATTGTTTTCGCTTATCACTCATTTTTATTTCAGAAGTTTTCAACACAAAGCTTTATAATATCGGCGGGAATTGGATGAAATTTGTTTAGTTTAATCCGCTTAATACAGACTAAACCGTCAATAAAGTCCGTATTAATGCTTATCTGACGTAATATACTCATATAAACCGAACAGTTAAGAGTCACAGCTTTGCAATTTATATAAAAAGCGCCTTGCCGTTTAATAAGCGGCAAGGCGTTTAAAGTTAAATTTTGATTTTCTCTCAATACAACACTATAATTTGACAGAAAACTCAAATAAAGCGATTAGCTTCTTATTTTATTTCCGAATGAAGCTGCTGAAGCGATTTAACCTCTATAACTTTTTTATTCTTTACTTCTTTTATACCGCTCGAAGCCGCTTTTGCCGCTGCCATTGTTGTCATATATGAAATCTTTCCTTTGATTGCGGCCTTTCTGATATAACTGTCATCATGGATACTTGTCTGACCTGCCGGAGTATTAATTATCATTTGTATTTTACCGTTAGTTATTTCATCCAGCACGTTCGGTCTTCCTTCATGGAGTTTATTAATGCGCTCAGCAGGAATCCCGGCTTCTTTTATTAGATTATAAGTTCCGCCGGTTGCGATAATTTCAAACCCTGCGTCATGGAAATCCTGGGCAACAGAAACTACCTCTTTTTTATCCTTATCGTTAACGCTTATAAACACTCTTCCTTCAAGCGGCAGTCTCGTTTGAGTTGCTTCCTGAGACTTGTAGAAAGCTTCTCCAAACGTTCCGGCAAGACCTAAAACCTCTCCTGTAGACCTCATTTCAGGACCTAACAAAGGATCACACTCCTGGAACATATTCCACGGGAACACTGCTTCTTTAACACCATAATGCGAAAACTTTCCATGTTTAAGCTCGTCCAGCGGATACGGCTTTCCGGTAAGTTCTGCCGTCATTATCTGAGTAGCTATTTTGACCATATTTATATTGCACACTTTTGATACCAGCGGAACAGTTCTGGACGCTCTCGGGTTCGCCTCCAGCACATAAACTTTTCCGTCCTCAATAGCGTACTGCATATTCATCAGTCCGACTACGCCCATTTCCTCGGCTATCTTCTTTGTATATTCATTTATCGTCTTCACGTTTTCTTCCGGTATATTTAGAGATGGAAGTATGCAGGCTGAATCTCCTGAATGCACTCCCGCAAGCTCAATATGTTCCATAACAGCCGGAACAAAGGCGTGTTTTCCGTCAGAAATTGCGTCCGCTTCACACTCCATAGCGTGATTTAAGAATCTGTCGATAAGTATAGGTCTGTCAGGCGTAACTCCAACAGCGGCATTCATATAACCAACCAAACTGTCAGAATCATGCACAACCTCCATACCGCGTCCGCCAAGCACATAAGACGGTCTCACCATTACCGGGTATCCGATTTTTTCAGCGACCTCTAAAGCTTCATCCACATTTACAGCCATACCTGCTTCCGGCATAGGAATTTCCAGCTTGTCCATTATATTTCTGAACCTGTCCCTGTCTTCCGCTAAATCAATAACTTCAGGTGATGTTCCTAATATTTTTACGCCGTTTTTCTCAAGCTCTGCCGCCAAGTTAAGCGGGGTCTGTCCTCCAAACTGCGCGATAACTCCTATTGGCTTCTCTTTCTTGTATATGCTGAGAACGTCTTCCAATGTTAAAGGCTCAAAATATAGCTTATCCGACGTATCATAGTCGGTAGAAACAGTTTCAGGATTACAGTTTACTATTATAGTCTCAAAGCCCAGCTCTTTAAGGGCGAGCGCCGCATGTACACAGCAGTAATCGAATTCTATACCCTGACCTATTCTGTTCGGTCCTCCGCCGAGTATCATTATTTTTTTGTTCTCAGTTACTTCATTGTTATTTTCACTGTTATAAGTTGAATAATAATAGGCGCTGTCCGGCGTTCCGCTCACATGTATTTTATCCCAAGCCTCTTCAACCCCGATTTTTATTCTTTCATTTCTTATTTCATCTTCCGGTACTTCCAAAATTTTGCTTAAATACTTATCTGAAAAACCGTCCTTTTTAGCCTTTGTCAGCATTTCGGAGGACGGTAAATGTCCCTTTTCCTTTAAGAGCGCTTCTTCTTCATCAACAAGCTCTTTCATCTGTTCAATAAAGTAATGTTTTATTTTAGTTAAACTCCAAAGTTCTTCAACAGTTGCTCCCTTTCTAAGCGCTTCATACATTATAAACTGGCGCTCGCTTGTTGGATATGCGAGCATTTGGAGCAGCTCTTCTTTGGTCTTATCATGAAAATCATTGGCAAATCCTAAACCGTAACGGCCTGTCTCAAGACTTCTGATAGCTTTTTGGAAAGCTTCCTTATATGTCTTTCCGATAGACATAACCTCGCCTACGGCTCTCATTTGAGTCCCGAGCTTATCCTCAACATCCTTAAACTTCTCAAAAGCCCAGCGTGCAAATTTAATTACAATATAATCACCGTCAGGAACATATTTATCAAGAGTTCCATACTTTCCGCACGGTATATCTTTAAGAGTAAGCCCTGTGGCAAGCATAGCAGACACAAGCGCTATCGGGAAACCGGTAGCCTTTGACGCCAATGCTGAAGAACGCGACGTTCTGGGATTAATCTCAATAACAACAATTCTATCGCTCACAGGGTCATGAGCAAACTGCACGTTTGTTCCGCCTATAACTTCGATAGTTTCTACAATTTTATACGCCTGCTCCTGAAGCCGCTTTTGAACCTCTTCGGGTATAGTAAGCATTGGAGCCGAACAGAACGAATCCCCTGTATGCACGCCCAGAGGGTCAATATTTTCTATGAAACATACGGTTATCATATTGTTTTCAGAATCGCGGACTACCTCAAGTTCAAGCTCTTCCCAGCCGAGAATAGACTCCTCAACCAAAACCTGTCCTACCAATGACGCCTGAAGACCTCTTGACACAACAGTCTTTAACTCATCAACATTATAAACAAGACCGCCTCCGGCTCCTCCCATAGTATAAGCCGGGCGTATAACAACAGGATATCCTAACTCCTCAGCTATAGCTAACGCTTCGTCAACTGTATAAGCAACAGCGCTTTTAGCCATTTCTATCCCCAGCGAGTCCATTGTCTTTTTAAACTCTATTCTGTCTTCGCCGCGCTCTATCGCGTCAACCTGAACGCCGATAACCTCAACATTATACTTTTCAAGCACTCCGGCTTCCGCAAGTTCTGAACACAAATTCAGTCCTGACTGACCGCCAAGGTTAGGCAGCAAAGCATCCGGACGCTCCTTTTCTATTATCTGTGTAATACGCTCCAAATTAAGAGGTTCTATATAAGTGACATCGGCCGTGGTCGGATCGGTCATTATTGTCGCCGGGTTTGAGTTTACCAAAACTATTTCATAACCCAAATTTTTCAAAGCCTTGCACGCCTGAGTTCCCGAATAGTCAAATTCGCAGGCTTGTCCGATAATAATAGGCCCGGAACCTATTATCAGTACCTTATGAATATCGTCTCTTTTTTTCATCTTATTTCTCTCCTCTTTTATTATATTTTCCGAAAAACCGGCTGCCGCAAAAACTCTGTACAGCAAAAATACGCTGGAAACAGTTACTTTTACTTTAGCAAATAGAAGATTTTTCAGTTCGTTATGGAGCGCGATAAATCAAAGCGCTTTTTGCTCTTTATAGATTTACTTATTAGTTAATTTCAAAACTATAGAGAACAAAAATTTCTTAACTTATATAATATACAAAATTCATCAACAAGTCAACAAAAAGGACAAATTTTTTCAAAAAAATATTTATCTGCTAAAATCTCCTGTTTATGTAAATGTTATAAATTTTTATCGCCATAAATTTTTAAATTTCTTTTTACTTCCTATTATATTTGAGCTGACAACTTGAAAACAACAAAAATTTTATATTAATATCAGTAAAACTTTCTGCATATTTCAAACTCAAACTGACCGAAGCAATTTTTTCATTTCACAAATACCTTTTTTCTGAGATTTAATAATTGCTTCAAGTATCGGAACGAGTTCTGAACAAATATCATAAAGCAACGCGTTCTGAGACATGCGGATTGCTCCCTCGTGGTGCGGAATCATCTCACGAATAAAGTCAGCATTGATATTATTTGTTGAGCAAGCATTTTTCATCTGAGTAAACATAGTACAGGTTATCTGACTAAAGCCTTTTTGATACAAACACAAATCTAAGGGCGTATTATCTTGTTCTCCGCATTGGCAAAGTATGTTTTTCATGTTATCAATACTCTTTGTTTGTTCATCTATAATATTTAACGCTATATTCTGAAGCGGAACGCAGGTGGTATACTGCAAAAGATTTTCAGACATTTCTATTGCCGCCATATGATGAGGAATCATTTGAACAATAAAATTATGAGAAAGGCTATCCGTCAACTCCGCCTCTGTCATATTCTCAGTCATTTGTTCTAATATCTCATAAAAACGACACAAATACGCTTTAGCAACATTGCTTAATTTCCGGTCTGCCATATTTAAACCTCCAAAAAATTAAATTTTAACTATTTACATTTTATGAGAAGATATTGATTATTGTTCCAAGCATAAAAATCTATAGACCTATTTATAATATTTACCTGTTTAATTTACAGTGCAGTTATACATTACATCTCAACAAACAGAACATGTCCAGCATTATATTTAATTGTTCAGTCGTTCTGACTTATATCACAACATATAATATAGTTTTTAGCTGATTTAATTTTTATAATCTGTCAATTGACTCTATAAGAATATTAATTTTATCTCCGTAAAAACTATCTTTGAGGTGAATAATATGTATGAAAATTTAAATCAGCTTATTAATTTAAGTTCCAGCAGCAGGTCATATTTTTTGTCGCTCCCTGTTAATATACAAATGAAACTCCATAATTATTCAGAACATATTCATACGGCATATGACTTACACAAATATGCAGATTTCTGCTCAAATAAATTATAAATTGTTTAATGAATTTATTGATTTAAACCCATCACTCAATGAGCCTTACTGCTGAATCCAAAGTAATCATTCTATTAATTGCTGGAATAATAAAAAACGTGTTTTACCTAACTTTTTTACATTTTTCATTAAATATATTTTATATTACAGGAAATAAAAAAATATTGAGTTAAACATTTGGATATTTGAAAAAAGTCTAATATGATAAATCAGAAATTTATAAAATTACAGCATTGTTTTTATCTGATCAAATATCCGTATTTAAAAACCACATAAAGCTATGGTGAGCAAAATTTTGCTCACCATTTTTATTCTAAATTATTTTAAAATCTTAAACAACCTCTACAGCTTGCTGAATATTATTATTAAAACTTATACTCTTTTATCTTATTAATAAAAAGTTTTACCGCCGAAGAAAATGTCTCATACTTCTTTGTTACAATATACAAATCAACTGACATTTCAGGTATAATCGGACGAAATTTAAGATTCCTGCTTCCTTCCGTATTTACAAGATTTGCAAGGCAAAGCGCATAGCCTATATCTTTTTCCACCATAAATGTTGCGTTATAAATAAAATTATATGTTGCGACAATATTCATTGATGAATAATCAGTTCCAAACCACTCAAGATTCTGGTGACCCAAAAAGTCTGATTGGCAAAAATAAGCGGAAGATTCTTTACTGGGCTCTGATATTTATGAAATTGAACCGTCAGAACCATATTCATCGGAAGACTTAAACTACAACAATAATTCTTCAAGAGCAAATATAGAGCAGAGCGACAGCAATGCAAGACCATCTATTTCGGGTAGTATTGAAAACTTAAATAAATATGACGCTATATTTCTTGGTTATCCGATATGGCATGGAAAAGCGCCAAAAATAATATACACGTTTCTGGAAAGCTACAATTTTTCAGACAAAACAATCATTCCATTCTGCACATCCGGAAGCAGCGGCATAAGCGGAAGTGAAAGCGAATTACACACGCTTGCCGGAAATGCGGAGTGGGTTTCGGGAAAACGTCTGACAGGCAGTGATTCGGAAGCAAGCATTAAGAGCTGGCTGGATACAATAGATTTGCCAACCCCCGAAACGACACAGATTCCGGTGATATTGCCTTCTTCCCCTCCTCCGTCAACAACAGAAATAAATATAGAAAATGATATTGTAACGGTAAAAAATGCACCTGAGAACTCATCGTTGATTTTAGCATTCTATAAAAATAATATATTAATCAATGTTGACATTACTGAAGGCAGCGGTACGATAACAGAAAACATTTCGGACAAATCAACCGACGCAGATTTGATCAAAGCGTTTTTATGGGATATGAAAGCAATAAATCCGCTGTATTCAGCTAAACAGATAGAAAATAATAAAAATCAAAAGATGCAGATTAAAATATCATCGGGCGATTATGAAATTATTTATAAACTCAATGAAAGTCAAGCCGCAAAAGAACTTTATGCCCAGCTTCCGCTTACAATAGAAGTTGAAGATTTCAGCACCAATGAAAAAGTGTTCTATCCGCCTCAAAAACTAAGTATAGACAATACGCCAATGGCAAGCGGCGGCAAAGGCAAGCTGGCATATTTTGAACCATGGGGCGATGTAGTGATGTTTTATGACAGCT
Source organism: Monoglobus pectinilyticus (assembly GCF_002874775.1). NCBI lineage: Bacteria > Bacillati > Bacillota > Clostridia > Monoglobales > Monoglobaceae > Monoglobus > Monoglobus pectinilyticus. Next base: position 938,210 of record NZ_CP020991.1, read on the forward strand.
TCAGCGATAACAGCAGTTTGTTTGAGCTCGGTGAAGTTGTTTCAGGACAGGATGACATTGAAAAGTTATCCGGGATAATCACGATTTCAGCATACGATATATAAAAATCTATTATAATATAGTTAAGAGGTATAGAAATGAAAAAGATAACATTAATAATTTTAACATTTATAATTTCAACACTATGTATGACATCATGCAGCGCGGCAGAGCCTCAAAATGTTTCCGCTTCCGATTTTACTCTTACAATGAAAATTGGTGAACCTGTAATGACAGTAAACGATATAAAAAAAGAAATTGATCCCGGACGCATCACTACGCCGGTTATAATCAACGAAAGAACATTGGTACCGATACGTGCTTTAATAGAAGAAATGGGCGGAGCTATAGCCTGGGAAGAAGATACGCAGAATGTTATAATCGCTCTCGGCAAAGATATAATAATACTTACAATAGACAGCACAACTGCATTTGTAAATGAGGAAGCAAAAACACTTGATACCGCGCCCGCTACAATAAATGACCGAACAATGCTGCCAATCCGGTTTATATCTGAAAACTTGGGATATAAAGTAGATTGGAATGAAAACGAGCAGTTAATTACAATTACTAAATAAAAACAATGACAAACCGTATATTATTAACATTTTATAAAATACATATTTATCTGGTAAATTCTAACCACATTCGAGTATTATTGGAAACACTCATACAACAAACAAATACAATAAAAACAGGTTAATATATTCTGTAATTCAAAATTCCGATTAAACGAAAACGCTTAATCGGAATTTTTGCATTAAAAAACGCTCTTATTGTATTGGAACTTTTGAATTTTCAGACTATCAAATTAAAATAGAAAATTATTATTAACATCATAAAATGTTTAAGATAAATATGCCTGCATGTATTGTCAATTAAAACCGGCTTTGAAAAAATATAGACTATTTATTTTTCCTTAAAAGCTCATACTCCATAAATCATAAGATTCCATTTAACCCCCATTCTTACATCAAAACTACACGTCCGTTTAAATAATGGAACTTTAAGACGCTTCCTTTGTAGTAACATATTATTATCAGTTCAGCAGTTATCGTTTGAATTGAAAATATAATAAAAAATGTTATTATGAAAGAAGGTTAAAAAGATTGAGTAATAATCGCTGTGACCGCTGCGGGCGTCCAATCAAAGACCCTAATGCAAAATATGGCTGGCGGTGTGCGGAAATTATAGCTGCAGGAGAAAGTCTGACCATTGATTTATCTGCAATTTTCTATATGCTTGAGAAATACACTGATTTTTCTTTTGAATCACAGAATGACTTGTTTGATACTTCTGAGATATTCGAGAAAATGCTGACACTGTCGTCAGCGCCATATTCTATGAAGGCAGAAAATGACTATATTGAAAAGGGTATATCTCTTGCTTACGCATGTTTTCCAACTATTATGAGCTGGGAGACAAAGCAAGGAAATCTGCCGTATCGCATTTTATTGAAGAAATGCATAAAGCGGAAGAAACACTGGCGCAGGCAAGTTCAAGGTACACTTTGACAGAAGAAATGAACAACAAGCTCATTGATTATTATGAGGCAGAAAATAACCCGGACACAAATGATACAGCAGAAGATTCCATTGACGAATTATTTGAAAATATACCTCTGTATAATTACTTAAATACGGTGTTTGCAAAAACAGAAGCTGAGTTTGAGGACAGCCTAATGAAAGGATTAAATGCGTCATACAACGCATTTATGAATCTGCCATACACAAGTTCAATGATGGGAGACATAGCTGTTGCTGAACCACAAAATGCTTTTGCTCATGAACCTTACGTATCTCAATTCAACATTCCTGGTAAGAACATAAAAATTTCAGATTCTCAATTTGGAAAAAAAGTTGGAGAACATGCTGAAGACTTTGGTTTAAATCCAAGTAATCCTGAAAGCAGATATTTAATTAGAAACAGAATAAATGAAATCTTTATACATAAAACTGAAATTCGACAAGGTTTATGGCGTGGTCAAGGTAAAACATTGCCAAATGGGGCAAATGCCTCAGGACAAGTATATTTACAAGATAAAGATGTTGTTGTAACAGATTTAAACGGAAACTTTATAACCATAATAAAAGAAGGTATAAATATCCCAAGAATAATAGATGCAGAAAAAATATGGCCTTAATTAAGAAAGGAGATACTTAAATTATGTTAAATAACGACCCATTTTTAGATTTTGTTATGCAAGAGGCTGAAAAAATAGGGAAGCTATTTTTAATAGATTCGGGTGAAGGTAATAGTTTTATAGATTCGGACACTGGTTGCGATGTAGAAGATTTAAGCGGATGGCTTATTAATCCATACGAAAGTGAGAAATTCATATCAGCACGCAAAAAAGGAACATTAGATATTGACTTTGCAAACTCTTACGTTTTCGCAAAGTGGACAAAGTCTGATAATGGAAATATTAAAATTACATTTAAAAGATATTAAAAACTGGGACAGAACTCCAATTAAATATTGAAGTTCTGAGTTCTGTTAAAAATATACATAAATTAATTTTACTTACTATTATTCATAATTTCTTTTTATAAAAAACCTATTAACTATAAGATTTGTTCATAATATTTTATCCTCTAAACAATCGCCTCATTTTAACCAATTAAAAAATAGGAGGAAAAATATGTGTATAAAATAATTAAAATTCGCAATTATGCAGCTACTCGAGATATTGAACTACAAAACCTTAATACAAATACAATAAATTTATGTTTTGATGATTCTGCTGTTGTAAGTTATAATAATTTCGATTTTATTGAAGAAGGGAAGGTATATGATTGTAAAATGGAACTATTCGGCAATTTTGAGAACACAAAAAGTGATTTTAATGTAATAGTTACTATTCTTGAATCAGATGTTCTAATAGGAAATACAAAATATCTTAAGGTTTCTATTGATTCAGATATTTACTACATTCTTATGTCAGACACAAAAAATTTTAATCTAACCAAATATATGTATTATCATTTCACAAGAATAGACTTGATTCAGGTTGACAATGTTATACATGGAGATTGCCTTTAATTACAGTGCGGATATTATAAAAATAGTATTGCATACAAATGATACAGCATAAAATTCCGTTAACACATTATGGGTGACATATCTTATTATCATTACTTATATGCAATAAAGGCGGGAATGCCAACAGAGCTAGATATGCAGGAAATAATATTTGATTTTACAGGGTGTAAGTATATTATGAAATTATATGATATAATTCAGGAAAGCTTTGGCTTTCCTGACTGGTTCGGAAGGAATTGAATGCATTGTGGGATCTTTTAAGAGATTACGCAGGGTGCCCACCGATAGCTGTAAAGATAACAGGGATTGAAACAATGCCTAAAGATTTGCAGAACTATATGGATAAAGTGCTGGAAGTGTTTATCGATGTTCATGGCGAAGTCCCGCAGATACATTTTGAAGTAATATCATAAAGAAAACAAAAATAGAACCAGCGTTTTTACGCTGGTTCTATTGCTTTTGGTGCACCGAACCTTGCTAAATCCGAACCCTCTATATCTGCCAAAGATACAGTCTTTGAGCCATCTTTGTAGTTGAATGTGATAATCATTTTATCATCATACAGATATACCGAATTGACAAAACTGTCAATCAGCCGTTGCCGCTGTTCCTGCTTGGTGACATCAATATCTCGGAAATGGCATATCCAGAAAGTGACCTGTTCTTTCGTCAATAGAGGTTTTTGCATTTCCTCTTGCAATATGCTGACTTCCAGTTCACTTTTATTTTGTTCCAATTCATCAAGCCGCGCTTTGGTTGAAAGGTTGAAAATGCCCTGTTGAATCGCGTCCAGCATATTTTTGATAGCCTTTTCTGTTTCTGCAAGCCGTTGTTTCAAAAGTGGTAAATCGGTGCTTTCTCGTGCCTGTAAATCCATAACCATATCAGCAATATACAGAACCATCGCGTCGTCCATAATAACTTTCATAGTTTGTTCTACAACAAGATTTTCAATCCAATCTTTTTTGATAGCCTTTTTGTCGCACAACTTTTTCTTTTTGGTATTGACACAACGATAATAATGGTGAACCTTCATCGTGCGACTGGTGCCGCTTTCACCAACCATAAAAGCGCCGCATTTTCCACAATGGAGTTTCGTGGTCAACAGGTAATCGTCCTCCGCTTTATGACGAGCAGGAGCCTTTTTGTTCTTCGCCATACGCTCTTGAACTCGGTCAAATAGCTCTTGCGGCACAATCGCCGGAATAGCGTCCGGTTGTATCACGTCACGGTAACTATATTCCCCTATGTAACGACGATTTTTCAAGATATGGTTTACAATATTCAGCGTGATTTTACCACCGCGCGAAGATTTTATATTGCGCTCGTTAAGCATATTTACAAGCGTCTGCATACTTGTCCCTTTAGAATAAAGTTTGAATATTTCTATAACGACTGGCGCGGAGGCGGGGTCAATTTGAAAATGCTGCTCACCGTCAATGGCATATCCCATTGGAATACTGCCGCCGTTATATTTACATTTCAGCGCATTTTCAGTCATGCCGCGCACAACCTTTTCCGCAAGCTCGGCGGAATAAAATTCGGCATAGCCCTCTAACAGGGATTCCAATAAAATGCCTGTTGAATCTGTTGCAATGGCCTCGGTCGCGGACAATACTTTCACGCCATTTTTACGGAGGGTAGCTTTGTAATGCGCTGAATCATATCGGTTACGGGCAAACCGATCTAACTTCCAGACAATAACCACATCAAATAAATGTTTTGCGCTGTCCTTTATCATATGCTGAAATTCAGGGCGGTTATCCGTCTTAGCGGATAAGGCACGGTCAATGTATGTATTTAGAATTGTCATGCCGTTTTTCACGGCATATTCTTTGCACTCTCGAAGTTGCCCCTCGATGGATTCCTCACGCTGGTTGTCAGAGGAATAACGGGCGTAGATTACTGCGTTCATTTGTTCGCCTCCTTAAAAATTTATATTTTGATGATATTGTGAGTTTCTATGATAAGAAGTTTTATCAAAAAAGTCTGAATCAAACAATTTATTTCTTTTACCGTATTCAAACAAATATTTAAAAGTAAATGGTACATTAAATTTATTAGAAAAATGATACAAATTATAAAAATAATCTTGTACTTGAGCATTATCCAAAATTCTTTTTATTTCGTATTTAAAGAAATCAAATTCTTTATTTGTAATTATCTTTTGTTTTTTCAAATAACATATATAAGAAAAATACGATAATGTTTTGTCTATCCTTAGTTCTAAACTGCCACTACCATGGAAATTTTCAGAATACCAAGCCTTTCCATAATCAATATCATAGATCGTTTCTTTTATAAATTCATCTGTCCTTATTTTCTCAGTCAATTCGTTTATGTAATCAGCTCGTTTTAACAGAGTATTCTTTTTCCATTGATGATAGCCAAACAATCCTCCTACTATAACAAGTAATAATGATATACAGGACGCAATATCTGCTATAGATATTTGATTACTAAAGGTCATTTTTTCATCTCCCCCAACATATCAATCAAAGTTTGCTTCAGTCGATCATTCATAGGCGAATTAGGGTCAAAGCACATTTCAACGAACTGCCGCATTTCCTCGCTGTTTTTTTCAATCTTAGGATGGTATTCATACAGCTTTCCTTGTGGCTGGTCCGTCCGTCCAAAAATGTAATCAAGTGATATATCAAAGTAATCTGCATACCATAAAAGGACGGTAAGCGGTGGTGATGATACATCCGTTTCGTAGCGGTTGATACACGCTTGAGTTGTTCCAATAATATTTGCTAATTTTGTTTGCGATAGCTTGATACTATCACGCAAAGTCCGCAATCGTTCCCCGACAATCTTCATAAGAAATACACCTCTTTCTACTTCTAATTATACACGAATAATAATTATATGTCAATTCAATTATCGCGTAAAAACAAATTTATATTTTGCGTCTGATAATGAAACAACTTCGGGACAGACTGTCCCGAAGTTGTTTCGGCGGCATATAGATATTAGCGGCGTTAGCCGCTAATATAAACGGTACATTCGCCCCTATGCGGCGAATGTACCGTTTGGGTTTAATAGAAGAGATATGTACACTCTTCTATTAAACCAGGGGTTTCCAAAGGGGGGATTTGTCCCACTTTGGCACACAACCTTGCTTGCAAGGTGTAGTGTGTTACACCGCCTTGCCGACTGACGGGAAAAATGAGGTTGCGCCGGATAGGCAACCTCATTTTTTATCGGCAGGAAAACGGGGCGGAATTTACGAGCGCAAAGCGAGTAATTTCCGCCCCGTTTTCATAAGGCATGGCGGTATATAGGGTACATTTACACTAAGTAAAATAATTTTCAAAACAGCCTTGACATAGTGGGGGTATTAAGTTATAATAATTATTGCCCCCATTAAGTGAGGTGATGACATTGGGGAATAAAAAAATGGGTCGTCCTACAGACAATCCAAAGAATACCTCTATTAAATTCAAAGCTGATGATGAAACGGTTTCAATGCTAAAAGAATGTAGCAAACTGTTAGAAGTTTCACAGGCTGAAATTTTAAGAAGAGGGGTTCATAGGATATATGACGATCTCAAAAAGTAAAAAAGGAAGCGGCTCTCCCTCGCTAAAGTTGAAGCCACTTCCCCCGCGTGACTGCCTGAAAGACAGAAACACAAAAATATTATATCATTTGTGCCTAAGTTTTTCAAGGGGTTGCGACTAAAAATAAAGAAAGGATAATTTTTATGATAGTCAGACAACTCAAAGCTGAAAAATTTGATTACTTTCAAAATCAGCTCATTAAAAGAGCACAACAAAATCCATTGGAGGCCAGTTTCAACGTAACTGTAAAAGTTGATAGGAAAGAATATGTTTTGAGGATTCAGCCGGAAAACAAACATAGGGTGGTTGCCCTGCAAGCGTTAGAAGTTGATCGAGATGAAGAATGCGGCCATCTTCATATGCTCATTACAGACAACAAAATTCTTTCTTCCCTGCTAGAACTTTTGATATGGCAGGGGGTAGCATGATGAACATCTTGGAAGAATTTTATTATGGCAATATCAATCCCAACGAGAAATGCTTTAAGCGCCAATCGGAATTTGCTACATTCGTCAAGATCGTTTCTGATAATGAGGAAAAACTAATCGCCTATTTGGGTGGCGAGGAAAAGCATTTGTTTTCCCAGCTTATGAATGCCCAAAGTGAAATCCTTGATACCGAAGCCCGCGAGCGTTTTATTGAGGGATGGAAACTTGGGGCAAGATTTATGCTTGATACCTTTATAACGCCGCGATACAGTCCTATTAACGGCGTATGTGAGGAATAAAACAAACAGCCTGATACGGTTTTCGTACCAGGCTGTGTTCATTTTTATGCCTTTCTTTCACTTCGGGACAGGTTGTCCCCAAGTTGTGACCAAAATGAAATAGGGCTGGAAAGCCGCATGAAGGCTTTCCAGCCTAATTACCTTTAAGCGGAAACGTGAGGGTGTGTCAAGGACGGCGTAGCCGCTCGTGAAATCCTTGACACACCCTCATGGTTTTGCTATCTATTCCCCCGCCTGCTCCATCAACTGCTTCGCCAGCCGTTGAAGTTGCGCGGCACTATCCTCGTCCAGCGGCACCGTTTTCTCCACCGCTGCGGTGACTGCCGCCGCCATATCGTCCACCGATATATCTTCTCGCAGCTTGTCCGCTAACTCCGCTTGTATTTTCCGTATCATATCTGCCGTCGCGGTTTCGCCCGTCGATTCGCCACTTTCCATGTCCTTTTTTATATCTCGCAAAATCATCAAGAAATGGCTTTTTATCTTTTCAATCTCGGCTTCGTGGTCGCCCAATTTTTGTGATTTCAAGAGGTTTATATCGTCCTGCGCATCCTTTTTGAAATCGACCAATGACATAACAGCCATATCTATGATCTCGTTTCGGCCTCTGATTCCGGCGACAAGGGTATCTTCAAAATATATTTTTATCAGCTTAATCAAATTTGGAAAATTTCGATGCTCTAACAATCGGTTGAGTGTTTGGGCATCAATCTTTCCTTTCAAAAGCGGTGTTACTGCGCCATCCGATAAGCCCAATTCGCTGATGTCGTGATTTTTGCGATTGCGAATCGTTGAAAGTCCAAGGATATAATCGGTTGAAACCTTAAATTCTTTTGCCAATTTGACAAGAATATCACTACTAATATTTTTGATACGACCACTCTCAAGCCGGCTGATCTGTGAGGTGGGAATCCCAATCCTCCTGCTCAATTCTTGTTGAGAAATCCCCATATTTCTTCGCAGGTCGCCGATTAGCTCGTTCGGCGTTCCGGGTAAATACATAACGATTCCCCCTTTTTAAATATTCTATCACAAGTGTTGCAAAAATGCAATAATTGAAGTGTAGACTTCCCAAAAATGCAAACCGCGCAGAAATCCGAGGTTTGCATTTTTTCGTGCTACAATTATCTTAGTCGGCCGACGAAAACACAAAAATGGAGGACAAGTAATGGCAAAACAAATGACACCGGGGCAGCGCCGCAAGGCCAACGCCCTGATACGAAAAATCTGCTGTAACTATGATAACGGAAACTGTATCGCTCTCGACGATGGAGCGGAATGCGTCTGTGTTCAAAGTATTTCCTACTCTCTGATTTGCAAATGGTTTGTAAACGCCGTACTTCCCACAGACAAAGCGCTATATGCGGAGATTATGGGGCAAGGTGTGAAACGGTGTGTCGAATGCGGCGCGGCGTTTGCACCCGGCTCCAACCGGGCGAAATACTGTGTGACCTGCGCCCGGCGGTCACATCGGCGGCAGAAAAATGCCAGTGACAGGAAGCGGCGGGACAATGCGGACAAATAGAGGCGAGGAAAGCCCCATTCCACAAGGGTTTGCGGGCAGCGTTCCGGGGTGGACGGTATGTTTGTACTTCCTACCCGGAAAACAGCCCTCTAACCGTCACCAACAGGAGGACTAATAATGCCACAATACGCAATATTACGGTTTGAGAAACATAAAAGTGGTTCGTGTCGTGCGCTGGAAGCGCACCATGAACGACAGAAAGAGAAATATGCCAGCAATCCTAATATTAATATTGAAAAGAGCAAGTACAATTTTCATATCATTCAGCCAACAAAATATTACCGTCTGGAAGTGGATGAACGAATCAAAGCGGCAGGGTGCAGAACACGCAAAGACAGCACAATGTTTGTCGACACACTCATAACAGCCAGTCCCGACTTTTTCAAAGGAAAAAGGCAGGGCGAAATCAGGAATTTTTCAAGACAGCCGTTGACTTTATCTCACAGAAGATAGGAAAAGATAATCTCTTTTCGGCGGTAGTGCATATGGACGAGAAAACGCCGCATTTGCACCTTTGCTTTACGCCGATTACAGAGGATGGGCGACTATCCGCAAAAGATATACTTGGCAACCGCGCCCAGTTATCCAAATGGCAAGATGAATTTCACGCGCATATGGTTAAGAAGTACCCTGACTTAGCAAGAGGTGAATCAGCTTTTGATACAGGACGCAAACATATTCCCACATGGTTATTTAAGCAGAGTGTGAGCCTGTCCAAACAAGCGGCATTGATTGATAACGAATTGGCGGGAATCAATCCGCTCAATGCAGGCAAAAAGCGTGACAATGTACTAAAAATGCTTAAAAAGTGGTTTCCCAAGATGGAAAAGTTTGAAGGGCAGCTGCGGAAATATCAAAAAAGCATAGACTTGCTGGAAAAAGAAAATGCCGATCTTGCCGAAAAAACAAAGGACGGGAGTGGAAATAGAATCAAGACACAGCTTGAGATCGGCAAGTTGCAAAGCGAAGTGACGGAACTACGCCGTTTCATGGATTCCATACCTAACGATTTACGAAAAGAATTACAGGTAATGCAAAAACAGCAAGGCCGGAATGGGAGGATTGATAAATAGATAATGAGACTTAAATTTGGATATATAGTGAATGATCAGCATGGCTAAGAAACGGAAGGACTATGGAACGGGTATCCCTGAACACGAGGTTGAAGCCCTTGCTCGCTGCCTACTTCCTGAGATACAGAAGTTTTTTGAGAGCGAAGAGGGCAAACGGGAATTTGAGGAATGGAAAAAAGAACAAGAGAATAAAGACAAATGATGCAAAAGGCACTTCGGGATAGTCTGTCCCGAAGTGCCTTTTCAGTGTCATAATTACTTAATAAAATAATTATTGCACTTGAAAATTTCACCAATTTGTGATATAATATTTTTACCAGTGTAGTAAATAGTCAGATTTACTCCCTTGTGGCTCATGGAGACATGGGCGGCATCGTGCTTGTAAAGCATGGATGTATTTTACTCTGGCGCACATATCCTATCCACTCTCACACTAACTGTCGGACTATCTGAGCTACATAGTCATCATGATTGTGAATATGGAATGATATGTCGGTGTAGAAAGACTCTCAACTATATTATGGGGAGTTGGAATGTGCTGGTGTTATTGGTATACGGCTATTATCTCTTTGTTATTGGCGGATTGGGGAGTCCTCAAGCCTTATGGTTTGAGGCCAATAATAACAAGGAGGTGAAATACCATGAAGAAAGCGGATAAAACCCCAATTACCATTAATATTTTTAGTGGTAATAAAATTTCTCTTGATGGCAAATCCGTTGTGACAATTTTAATTGTCATCGTATGCCTGACACTGGTTATATCATTTTGTAGTCCTGAACTGCGTGCTAATGTTATCCGTTTGTTAATTAGCTTAGCAGAGAACTACTAATACCAGCACACTTAAAAAATAAAGAGGTGTTTACCTTTTGATATATACAAATTGTAAGCTGTATAAGCTAAATTCGAAAAAAGTATTGAAGTATCTATTAGCTGTTTCGGATAATAATTTCTTTGAGCAAAAATATGTGGCCTCACAAATTGAACCATATATTGATACGTTAAAAAAACCAAGACTTATTGAGAAACCATCAGAACAACTAAAGGCCATACAATCGAAGATCAAAGGCTTGTTGTATGCAATACAAGTTCCGGATAATGTATTTTCAGGCATTAAAGGCAGATCATATTCACAAAATGCTCAGTGGCATAAAGGAACTAAGCATGTTTATAAAATAGACTTAACAGCCTTTTTCCCAAGTATAACCCGGGAGAAGGTTTATTCTTTTTTTAAGGACGATTTAGAAACATCATCAGATGTTGCGGAAATTATAACGAATATAACAACAGTAGATATAGACTTAACAAATTTACAGAATGTCGAGCAAGTCAATGAGTTTTTAATTTCAAAGAATGTAAAAACGAGGAATCATCTTATTTCTGGAGCTCCAACAAGCCAGATACTTTCATATATGGCGAATCATAAGATGTTTGACGAAATACAATCACTGGCTAATCATAATGGCATCGTGATGACAATTTATGTTGATGATATAACCTTTTCTTCTGAGAATTATATATCAAATAAATTCAAAAACAAAGTTCAATCTATTATTAAAAAGTATGGGTATCAAATTTCTGCACGCAAAGTTAAATCATATTCTAAATGTTATCCAAAGTTGGTGACTGGTGCTATTATTGATAAAAATGGTTGCCTTACTGTAAAAAATTCATTGCGGTATAAAATCATGTCTACGTTAAATGAACTAAAAGAAAACCCTAATAATAAAACCGCAAGAAGGAAACTGAGAGGACTTGTTATTGCGGCGAGACAGATAGAACCGAATGCATATCCTTCTGTACATAAACTGGCTTTTGATAAAAAATATAAGGTGAATTAAAAGGTCTACAATGAATGATAACGCATTGTAGACCTTTTACTACTGTGATAAATAAATTTCTATAAATATAGCAAAAATCCGAACCCATCACCAACAGGAACAACCTGTCTTATGAGGTTCGGATTTTCATGCTTTGGTGCGGGTAAAAGGACTTGAACCTTCACGTCTGCTGACACTAGAACCTAAATCTAGCGCGTCTGCCAATTCCGCCATACCCGCATAGCCTATTTATTATAACAAAATAAATAGGCTATGTCAAGAAAAAATTTTCTTTTTATTTTTGAAATATAAATATTATTTACATTTAATTCCTGTCTATATATTATGTCTTTTTAGTATATTGTCCCTTTATTTTACAAATAATATTGTTACAAAATTTGTTAGCTTATGTTTTGACAAATTTAGTGCTGTATGGCAATTACAATAAAATATAAAAAGGAGCGTTAATATATGAAAGCAACCGGAATAGTCAGACGAATTGATGACTTGGGACGTATCGTTATACCAAAAGAAATAAGAAGAACTTTAAGAATTCACGAGGGCGACCCTCTTGAAATATACACAGACAGTGACGGTATGGTTATATTTAAAAAATATTCACCTATCGGAGAACTCAGCGAATTTGCTCATCAATATGCCGACACATTAAACAAGTCTACAGGTTTACTCACCTGCATCACAGACAAAGACAGTGTAATCGCTGCCAGCGGAAACGGCAAAAAGGAACTTAAAGAGAAAAAGGTTTCCGGTGAAGTTGAAAAAATAATGGAAAAGAAAACAATGTTCTATTCCAAGCAAAATGAGAACACTATCAAAATCATTGATGACAGCGACAAATACAAAGCAGGAGTTGTAGCTCCTATCGTACACGACGGCGACCCCGTCGGAACAGTTATATTCATAGCCGAGCCTGAAAAGAGTATGAACGAAGTTGAGCAGAAATTAGCAGAAACAGCTGCAGGATTTTTAAGCAAGGCTCTGGAATAAAAGACATAGAATACGCCCACGGCTTCAGGCTATGGGCGTATGTTTTTATACAAAATCCGACAGTATTATATTTGACACATATATATAATCAGATTTTATTTTTATTATGTCCCCGTACTCTTCCATTGTTTTGAGCAGGTTTATATGCTTATTCAGCTGTTTTCCGAAAACATCAAAAATATCTTTTCCAAACATATTCATAAACTTTTTTTTTGAAATTCCACGGTCGAGTCTCAGACCCAAAAACACAAATTCACACATTCGTTCATATTCAGCAGTTTTATCAATCTCTATAATTCCGCTTCCGCTGTTATTTACACGATCTATATATCCGCTTACACTTCTTTCGTTGTTAAAACGGAACTTCCCTATACATGAATACGCTCCCGCTCCAAATCCAATATAATCATCTAAATTCCAGTATAAAAGATTGTGACGTGATTCATATCCCGGCTTTGCAAAATTCGATATCTCATATCTGTTATACCCATTATTATCGAGATAATTTACGCAGAAGTCATACATCTCCCTATTTTTATCATCATCGGGCAAGTCTAAATTTCCGTCGTTAAAAAGTCTCCAAAAGGGCGTTCCCTCTTCAATCTTTAATGAATAAGCCGAAATATGTTCAGGCTCCAGCTCTGCCGTCTTTTCCAAAGTCTCTTTCCATAAGTCCAACGACTGGTTCGGCAATCCAAACATCAAATCTACAGAAATATTTTCAAACCCGGAATTCCTGGCACTTTTAAAACATTCCAAAAAATCATTATAGTTATGTACCCTGCCTAAACTTTTTAACATATCGTCAGCTGACGACTGCATACCTATGCTTAAGCGGTTTATACCGCATTTTCTCAGCCTGCTGAGTTTTTCAAAGTCCGCCGTTCCAGGATTGCACTCTATAGTAATCTCGGCGTCATCTTTAATCGAAAAATTATTTTTAACAGCCTCAACAATCTTCTCTGTCAGCGCGGTATCAATATATGTCGGAGTTCCTCCTCCTATATATATTGAGCTGAGTTTAGTATCAGGCAATTTTAATTTTGCCGTTTCGATTTCCTTTATCAAAGCATCCGCATATGAATAACTCATATCCGTCATTCCCGAATATGAGTTAAAATCGCAGTATTTACATTTTTGTTTGCAAAAAGGTATATGAATATATGCTCCGGTCATATTTTAATCTCCAAAATTATTCATCAAGCTTCAATACGGACATGAATGCTTCCTGCGGCACTTCTACGCTTCCTACCTGGCGCATACGCTTTTTACCCTCTTTCTGCTTTTCAAGCAGCTTACGTTTTCTGGATATATCTCCGCCGTAACACTTTGCCAAAACGTCTTTGCGCATCGCCTTAACCGTCTCGCGGGCAATAATCTTTCCTCCGACAGCGGCTTGTATCGGCACTTCAAACAACTGTCTCGGAATAACCTCTTTTAACTTTTCAGCCATTCTTCTGCCCCTGGAATAAGCTCTGTCCGAATGAACAATAAACGACAGTGCGTCAACCATTTCACCATTAAGCAGCATATCCAGTTTAACCAGGTCTGACCTCTCATATCTTTCAAACTCATAATCAAACGAAGCGTATCCTCTGGTTCTGGATTTCAGCGCGTCAAAGAAGTCATATATAATCTCGTTCAGCGGCAGAAAATAGTTGAGCTGAACCCTGGTTTCATCAAGATATTCCATATCTATATAGGTTCCCCGCCTGTCCTGACAGAGCTCCATTATACTGCCGACATATTCCTTTGGCGACAGAATAGAAGCCCTGACTATCGGCTCCTCCATATAATCAATTTCTGAAACGTCCGGCAGATTTGTTGGGTTGTCTATAGTTAAAATTGTTCCGTCCGTTTTTATTACCTTATACTCAACCGACGGCGCGGTTGTTACCAAATCAAGGTTAAATTCGCGCTCTAACCTTTCCTGGATTATTTCCATATGCAGCAGCCCAAGAAATCCGCACCTGAATCCAAATCCCAGAGCCACCGAAGTTTCCGCCTCAAAATTAAGCGCCGCGTCGTTTAGCTGAAGTTTTTCCAACGCCTCGCGGAGGTCGTCGTATCTTGCTCCGTCAGCCGGATATATACCGCTGTATACCATGGACTTAACTTCCTTATAACCCGGCAGAGCTTCCTCAGCGCCGTTTTCAGAAGTTGTCACCGTGTCGCCGACATGAACATCCTGCACGTTTTTAATGCTGGCGGTAATAAATCCAACCTCACCCGCAGAAATTTCATCAGCTGAAACCAAACCGTTAGGATGCAGATAACCTACGTCTACAACATCAAACTCACTGCCTGTCGCCATCATTTTTATTCTCTGACCGGATTTTAGCTTGCCGTCTATAATCCTAACATAAACAATAACACCCTTATACGCGTCATAATAAGAGTCGAAAATAAGCGCTTTCAGCGGTGCGTCTTCATCTCCGGCCGGTGGAGGGATAAGCTCAACAATCTTTTCAAGAACCTCTTCAATATTGATTCCGTTTTTAGCTGATATTAAAGGCGCATTTTCTCCATCTATGCCTATAACATCCTCTATCTCCTGCTTCACCTCGTCCGGTCTTGCGCTGGGAAGATCAATTTTATTTATAACAGGTACGATTTCGAGGTCATGCTCCATAGCTAGATATGTGTTTGCCAAAGTCTGCGCCTCAATACCCTGAGCGGCGTCCACTACCAAAACAGCGCCCTCACACGCAGCCAGGGAACGAGACACTTCATAGTTAAAATCAACGTGTCCCGGAGTGTCTATTAAATTAAGCTCATACTCTTTTCCGTCTTTAGCTTTATAAATCAATTTCACGGCACGCGCTTTTATGGTAATCCCGCGCTCACGCTCCAATTCCATATTGTCAAGTATCTGCGCCTGCATCTCACGCTGGGTTAAAGCCCCGGTAAACTCCAAAAGCCTGTCTGCCAAGGTGCTTTTTCCGTGGTCAATATGAGCGATTATTGAAAAATTTCTTATATTATCCTGGCGATTCATTAGTTTTCCTCCAAGTCGGTTAATCAATATAAACGAACATAACTGTTCTACTGACATAATATTCTAACATAAACCGCCCCAAATATCAACATCAAATTTGCCTATAATCTATCTGTATCTGTCTACATCCTTGAGTGTTATTCCATCATTTACGGCAATATTTATCCCATTTGCCACCACTGAAGATATATCGTCAATTATAGTGTCAACATCTTTCGGCGCAACTATAAAGCTTCCGAACTTTGGTTTTATAACCTCTTTTATAAGCTCATACTTTTCGTCAGCCATTTCACCGATTAGCTTTAAAGTCTGTCTTGTCGGCAAATCTTTCAAAACTCCTGCCTTGCCCTGGCTGGCAGCATTAACCAGCATGTCCAGCGTATCTCCGGCAATTGTAGCGGCGTCTACAACCGTGGGTACTCCGATTGCAATTACAGGCGTTCCCAAAGTGTCAATATTTAAGCCCTTGCGCTTATTTCCAACCCCCTCACCGGGAGTTATACCGGTATCAGATATCTGTATAGTTGTGTTGACGCGCTCCATTTTTCTTGAGCAAAGAGCGTCTATAGCAATAACAAGTTTGGGCTTTATCCTGTCAACCAGACCCCTTATTATCTCTCCGGTTTCAATACCGGTCAGTCCCAACACTCCCGGCACAATGCCGCAGATTGAGCGCACACCGTTCTGAATCTCGTCAGGGACATACTCTTTTAGATGCCTGGTTATCATTAATGACGATATGACCTTGGGTCCAAGTGCGTCCGCAGTGATATTCTGATTTCCCAAACCTACAACCAAAATCACATCATCGTCTTTTGTTATAAACTTATCAGTCAGGCTTTTCAGTTCCTCAGCGCATACCTGGCACATTTTTTCATATATTTTCTGTTCTCCATAGAACCTGCTGGGCATTTCAATCGTTATATAGTCACCCTTAGGCTTTCCTAGGTTTTCTTCTCCCTCTTCATTTAATATTTTTACGCGAGTGACTTTTATTATATTTTCAATAGAATATTCATCAACAGATATACCACCGACCTCATCAGCTTTTTCTGCCGTTTCGGAATATAATTCTTTCGCTTCCAGCGCTAAGTCGCATCTAACTTGTTCTGCCATTTTATCACCTCATAAAATTTTATATAGATATATTTTTTCGTTTATCTTAATTTATATACTATAAGATTATTTATAAAAACACACGGCGCTGAGAATTGAAACTGTTTTTGGATTAATAAAAAAATTTAAAATAATTTTAAAAAAAGTCTTGCATTATGGAAAATATAATGTTATAATACGTAATACTGATGTAAAAATCAAATCGTTATTGTTTGGAGGTGAAATTATGCCTAACATTAAATCAGCTAAGAAAAGAGTTAAAGTTATTAAGAAAAAGACTCTTCAAAATCAGATTATTAAGTCTCAGCTAAAGACCGCTATCAAGAAGTTTGAAGCTTCTTTAAAGCAAGGACAGGCAGCTGCCTCCGATGCTTACAAGGTTGTTGTTAAGAAGACAGATCAGGCTGTTGCGAAAGGTATTCTTCATAAGAACACTGCTTCTCGCAGAAAGAGCCAGTATTCAAATATGCTTAACAAAATCGCGTAGCATAATCAAGATATAACAGGCGGTATGCCTGCAATAAATTGAATCCATGGTTGCTTAGGCAACATCTAACACTTGGAATCATTAAAATTCTACAAATGATCGGAGCCGGACGCGGCTCCTTTTTTATTTTTAAGTTGACATAAGTCATATTATATGTTACAATACGTTCAGATTTTAAGATTGGAGTTGAAAGAATGCGTAATTTTTCTTGCTGATATTTTGGCATAACAGAATTATGGAAGCGGATCCTTCCGCCTGTTTGTTATGCCCGCGCAGGAAAGTTACCAATTCATACAACTCAAAATGTTTTTATATATTTAACCTTTTTCATTATTATGAAATTTTTTGAGCTGCCGGGATTTACTTTCTTGCAGCTTTCATAATTTTGGAGGAGGTCTTTTTATGTCCCAAATTAATATTTCAAACCTGACGTTTGCCTATGAGGGCAGCTATGACAATATATTTGAAAACGCGTCTTTTCAGATTAACACCGATTGGAAAACCGGATTTATTGGCAGAAACGGCCGCGGAAAAACAACGTTTTTGAACCTGCTGATGGGTAAATATAAATACAGCGGAACAATTTCATCATCTGCAGACTTTGAATACTTTCCGTTTGATATTCCTGACGACGATGTTGACACAATCGATATTGCTGAATTTATTTTCAGTGATTTTGAATATTGGAAACTTTCCCGTGAAATAAACTTGCTCGGCATGAGCGATGATATTTTATATCGGCCTTTTTCCACCCTTTCCGGCGGTGAAAAAACAAAGTTTCAATTGGCGGTTTTATTTTTGAAAGAAAGTAATTTTCTGCTTATAGACGAACCAACAAATCATCTTGACGCTGAGGGACGTGAAACAGTCGCAAAATACCTCAGTCAGAAAAAGGGGTTTATCCTTGTTTCACATGACAGAGCCTTTCTTGACAAGTGTGTAGACCACATAATCTCAATAAACAAAACAAACATAGAAATACAAAAAGGAAATTTTTCATCATGGCTTTTAAACAAAGAACAGCGTGATAATTTCGAACTGGCCAAAAATGAAAAGCTAAAGAAAGATATAAAACGGCTTTCACAGTCAGCGCAGAGAACCGCCAAATGGTCAGACAAAGTAGAAAAAACAAAATGCGGAACCAAAAATTCAGGCCTCAGACCCGACCGAGGTTTTATAGGCCACAAGTCCGCAAAGATGATGAAGCGTTCAAAGTCTATAGTTTCAAGGAAAGAGTCGGCCATCGAAGAGAAAGCCGGCCTGTTAAAAAATATCGAAACAACTGACTCGCTTAAAATACACCAAGTCCCATTTAAAACAAAACAATTGATTCATATGGAAGATGTATCTATAAAATATGACGCAAACATAATTTGCGATAATATAAACCTGGATGTTCTGCAAGGTGACAGAGTTGCAATAGAGGGTAAAAACGGCTCTGGAAAATCCAGTATACTCAAACTGATTTGCGGTGAAAAAATTGAGCATGGCGGCACTGTTCAAATAGGAAGCGGTTTAATCGTTTCATATCTTCCTCAGGATGTCTCTTTTCTTTCTGGCAGCTTAAAGAAATATGCCATTAAGAAAAATCTAGATGAGACATTATTTAAAACCATTCTCAGAAAGCTTGATTTTTCACGGATACAATTTGAAAAAGATATGAACAACTATAGTCTCGGTCAAAAAAAGAAGGTGCTGATAGCGCAGAGCTTATGTGAAAAATCCAATTTAATGATATGGGACGAACCTCTGAACTATATTGACATATTTTCTAGAATGCAGATAGAGAACTTGCTCTCAGAATTTAAGCCGACAATGATTTTTGTTGAGCATGACAAAATATTTTGCGATAGTATCGCAAACAAAACAATCCATATATAAATGTATTCCGCATTTGTAAAATACGTAGTATAAATTTGCTGACTAATATACTCGAATTTACTCATCCTGCATATTCAATATTTTCAGGCTGAATACACATTTTTCAGCCTGAATACCATATTTGCAGCCCGAAATTCTCTAGATTTACATGACAGCAAAATAATGTTAATCAAACTTGTTCCGCACTTACAGCCTTATATACTCCTCATTTACAATCAAACATTTTAAAATTAAACAGAAAACCAGACAAAAAATTAATGGTGTTTTTAGTGAACTTCGGTAGGTGTGACCCCACCTGTATAAGGTGGGTATGATACATAGTGACCTGTTTTGACTAAGCTACAATGTCTATAAATTACTTAGTTGTGATGTATTGCGCGCTTGCGCGTCTCGTTAGGTGAGCTGCCATCTCACGCGAAGCGTGAATATATTTAAAGCAATTTATCATAATCCGTTTTATATTAAACTGTCCCACGACTGCGCGCCTTACGCGGCAGATTTCATCTTCATTGAGTATACATATTAATGACCTTGTAGGTTGTAAAGAAATGAGTATGTATGTATAACACACACTTTTTAAGAAAAGTGTGGTCACAGCCCTACCGATGCTTGCTACACCACATTTTTCTGTAGTTTTTATATTCCTTTTCATTACATATGACTCAACATTTCTGTTCGATTTATTGTTATATTTCCATTTCGTCTCATTGTTTTAGAGCTAGAAACTTACTTCTTTTATATAGTAATCGTATATTGTTCATTGTAGCAATTACGTCTGCAGTTCTTCTCAGAGACAAAATGCTTACTAAAATAATGCCAAATAAATGCTGTATCATAATATAATTGACGTCTTGAAATGGAAATTATTATATGTTATAATTATTTATATTGACATTGAAACATTTTATATAAATAAATTTTAGAATGGAGTGATTTTTTTGAACGAAACAATTAAAACACTGCTGGAAAGAAGAAGTATCAGAAGCTTTAAAAGCGAGCAGGTCAAAAATGATGATTTGGATTTGATTCTAAAGGCCGGAACCTATGCTCCGACAGCCCGCGGCACACAAGCTCCGGTCATGGTCGTTGTTCAGGACGCTGAGACCATTGCTGAAATGGAGAAATTGAATGCGGAAGTTATGGGAAATCCTGAAGCTAGACCTTTTTACGGCGCTCCGACAGTTATTGTAGTATTCTCTGACACCCGTCTTACCAATAACGCCTTTCAAGACGGAAGCCTTGTGCTCGGCAACTTAATGAATGCCGCCTTTTCTTTAGGAGTTGACTCCTGCTGGATAAATCGGGCGACAGAAACGTTTAAAACCCCTGCCGGAATAGAGCTTATGAAAAAGTGGGGGCTTGATGAAAATTATATTGGTATCGGAAACTGTATACTGGGTTACAGAGATTGTGAACTCCCCGAAGCCAAACCGCGCAAAGACGGATATATAATCCGAACATAAACCAAAATAGGAGAGTATACAAATGAATTTTAACTGGTTGAAAAACAAAAAATTTACTGTTATAGCCGCTGTATTATCGACAATGCTTGCGGCAGGAACTCTTGCAGGATGTTCAAATGTTTCAAAATCAGACTTTGACGCCCTGGAAAAACGTGTAGAAGCACTGGAAAAAGGTACAGACAACGAGAGCGGAGATAAAAACTCATCTGAGACAAACAAATCAGGCAAATCAACTGCTTCTCCCAAAACCTCATCAAAGCCAAGCTCTGATAACGGAGAGTTTGACTCCGAAAATGTAAGCAAGGCAATTGATGTTCAGGAATACGACTATATTGACGCAGATGACAATAAGTTTTCTTTCTTTATCTTTGATAACACTTCAAACTTCGACGTCAATGCCCGAATAGAAATAGTATGCAAAGACGCAGACGACAAAGTGCTTCAGGAAAGCGAAAAGAAAGTTCCGGGATTATCAAAAGGCGAGAGTTCATTCGCCAGTTTTAAGGTCGACAAAGACACCGAAACAATTGTCAGAACAGTGTATTATGAAGAATATAAAGGGAAAGACGTCTCAATCGGCGATATATCCGCTAGAGCTATAAGAGCCCAGGGCGGAGCCAACATTACCATTAGAAACAGCGGCTCGGCAGAAGCTGAAGATATAAAATATTTGACGCTGTTTTTCAGCGGCGATGATTTGGTCGGATTTGATTCCGATAAAGTCCCGGATATTGAAGCGTCATCCAGCAAGACCCTGGCTTCTGTCTGCTACGAAGAATTCGACAGCCCTAAGGTTTATGTTGCTATAGACGACGAATAATCCGAGAAAAATTTATATATAAATTTATTAAAATTGGGAACTTATCAAAAATTATTACGTCTTATAAAATATAGGGAGAAGTTTCAAATTCTGACCTATCTTTAGCAAAGACGGCAAACACAGATGAAAGTGCGTATTCCTCTGTCTATCACCGCCGTCTTTGCTAGGCACCCTTATAAATTATTTTATGGAAGTAATCCAAAATTGGGTTTGTTTTCAATTTATTTTCTGTAAACAAAATAGAGCTTCATTATATTGTGTCAATCTTCAAATGTTAGATTTTTTGTCTAATTTCAAAGGTCGGCTCATATTGCTTGAAGCCCTATTTTTTTATTATCTCATATTATCGCATACAGTTATTCACATATTTCACCGGAACGTCCATTCTTTCGGCCGCTTCTTCCACTGTCATTCCGCTGTCTATAAAACGCTTACATACGCTTTTCATATTTTCTCCAACCTCAATAATATGTTTATCAGGGTCATAAAAACGGACAACTCTCTGTCCCCACCTATGCTCGTATACCTTATGAAGATAGTCTATTTCAAGCTTTGATAGCCTTTCCGTAAACTTGTCAAAATCATCTTCTTCAAAATATATTTCCGCATCGTTTCCGCCAAAAGAAATATCTTTATCTGACGCATTAATAAACTCGAGCCACGAGTCTTTTGTTTGAAGACACAACCCTCCCGTCAGAGTTATATTTGCTCCAAAGTCCATAATCACACGCAGACCCAATACTTCTTTATAAAATTTCTTTGAATTTTCTAAGTCTGTTACTATTATCATTGGATTTTTTAATTTCATTTTGTCTACCTCACTATTTTTATTTAATATCAACTGATTTATAATTATCTATACAAAACTTCTAAATTGCCGTTATATCCCATACTATCCGACTTTCCCGGCGCTTTTAATAATTTGCTTTTTTCATTCTTTATTCCTGATTTTTTCGATAACAGTCCCTATGCCCACTCCTAATATCATTCCAAATACCAAGCCGTAACACATAAATTTTCCTATTTTCCCCTGAGAAACACCTAAAGCACAACCTACTGCCATCCCCAGTATTGTTCCTAAAATCATACATATGGTGATTGGTTTACTAATTTTTTCATAGAACATCTCTTCACACTTCCATCTTCACTCTCGATAAGCAGCAAACTAAAAATCAATACAATAACTATTTATAATTTTTATCCTCTAAATAACATTATGAATTTATATTTAAAAAAGTTGCTTCATAAGCGGGCTTCACACACATGCGGAGGAATATTCTCTATAAAACCATTGGGACGCAATTGACAGCAAGACAATGCGCTGGACTTATCCTTAAACGCTTCTGCATAATCATAACATATATCAACAAATTCTTTATAACTTTTCCTAGACAGCTGTAATAAAAATCAAACTTTCCTCCGCCAGCCCACATTTTGCCCCAAAACCTCGCAAACCGTACAAATTATATTACTTCACAGCGGTTACATTAATTCTCCTGAATGTTTCAAAGCACCTGCCGTCAGGCTGAATCGTCCTGCTAATCATTTCCTCAACAACTTCGCTCCTAAACTCTTCTTTTAATTCGTCAGGTATCTGCTTTATAAAAGGCACAATGCTCGGCTGGTCTATCCATCTGATCATTTCTTCCTTATCAGCAAAAAATCTATCTTCATTTTTTTCAGACACTTCAGCTTTTGAGAAATTTACTGATTTGATTAACTCTATATACTCTGCTTTTGACGGCATAAACCAGGGCCATTCAAAATCTTTAAAATACTCAGCGTATTTATTGCTTTTCATTTTTTCCCGTATAACTTCAAAAAAGTTTGAACATGTTCCGCCGCCGGCAAAGTTCCAGGCTATTTTTCCATTGGGTTTTAGAGCCTTATAACTCCTCTCCAACAAATTTTTATGGTCTATAATCCAATGTAAAGCGGCATTTGAAAATATTAAATCAAATCTTTTTTCAAAATCCATAAAATTTACACCCATTTGAACAAATTCTAAATTTTCACAGCTCAGTTTTTTTGCCGTCTTAACCATTCCTAAAGATGCGTCAATCCCCAAAACACTCCCACGGGGCGTTAATTCTGACAACTGCTCTGTCAAGACTCCGTCTCCGCAGCCTAAATCCAGTATTATTTCGTCACCGCTTAACTCCAATCCCGAAATCAGTCTGTTTCCCCATTCTTTCTGATGTTTAGAAGCCTTTTTGTACTTTTCTCCGTCAAATTCATACGTTCCCAATATTAAACAACTCCTTATTGCAGTTTTAATTCAATTTATTGGATTATTACCAATATTTTAAATTCTTTTTTATTTAAATTTTTAGAATATTAACTCAAAATGTATAAATCCAACTAGAAATGATAAACTCCAAAACCGACGTATACTCTATAGAATTCAACCTTTATAGAATTTATTATATCTAAGAATATACTATTCTGCTATCAGATTTAAAAATCTTAAAAACTACATTGCTTATAAATTTTAACATATAATATTAAAAAATTCCAGCTTTATAGAATTTATTATATCTAAGAATATACTATTCTGCTATAAGATTTAAAAAATCTTAAAAACTACATTGCTTATAAATTTTAACATATAATATTAAAAAATTCCAGCCTTAATTATTATTGTTGAGCACAAAATATGAAATTCAGTTAACAACATATTTATATACATAATTATTTGGGTTTGGATATGCACGCGCAGCGCGCGGCGGCTGCTCACCTAACGCGGCACATAAATATGCCCTTCCGATGCTCGCTTCAAATCTTGGTTTTGCTATATCTTATTTTTAAAATAGTAAAACAAAGTTGATTATGTATATAACCATTTTATATATTTATGTAGAAAAAATGTGCATTTACACTCAAAACACGGTCTATTTTTTTTATTAATCTATACAAAAAATAAAATATATATTTATCTATCTTAAAAAGCAGATATTTTGGCGAGCATCGGTAAGGCGTGCTTGCACGCCTCGTTAGGTGAGCAGCCGCCGCACGCTTAGCGTGCATATCCAAACCCAAATAATTATATAAATACTTATTACATACAAACTAAACGCATTTTTAAGCTATTAAATAAACAGATATATTACTGAAAGCTTCTTTTATTATATAAAATAAAACAGAAGCTCAAATATTAAAATAAATATCTGTGCTTCTGCTTAAAACATATTTTACAAATGATTATAATCTAATTATATCAATTTACTTTTTTACAATCGGTAGCCATACTTCGCTTCTGTAATCTTCCGCCTGCTGATACCGCTCAGGATAAACTTCAATATCCGGCGCCGCAGCATATTCATAGCCTGATGTTGGGAGCCATTCAGATATTATGCGCTGCTGTGTATTTTGTATTGATTCCGGCATTGGTCCGACGCTTTCAAACATTGCATAGGTAGTCTCAGGAATAATATATTCTTCCATCCCATCAGGAACAGGTTTTTCAGTAGCGACAGCTATAAAATATCCGGAAAAATCTCCTTTGTCACAAGTTGAAACTCCTAATATTCCCTCAGGCTCACTGCCGTCCATCAAAGCGCACAACTTGTCAATTCCGCCTTGCTCGCCAACATTTTTCCAGAACTGCGGAACTTTTTCGAAACATTCTTCCATTGTCATAGGCTCTTTTAAAGAAAACCCTACGATACGAAATGATTTTTTAGTCTTAATTTTGTAATCCATTGCTTCTTCTCCTTTTATTGATAAAGTGAAGGTGATACGCGGAAAAGTTGTAAGCCGGACTCCCTCTGACTTTGCCTTAGACGGTGAAATACCATGTACACTTTGAAAAGCACGGTTAAAAGCTGTCGGCGACTCATATCCATACTTAAGTGACAAATCAATAATCTTTTCATGACCGTTTATCAAGTCAAAAGCGGCAGCGCTCATACGTCTTCTTCTGATATATTCAGAAATTGTAACTCCTGCAATATAAGGAAATATTCTTTGATACTGAAACACTGAGCAGGCCGCAAGCTGAGCCGCCTTCTCCATTTCTATAGTTTCGGTCAAATTTTCCTCGATATATTCTATTGATTTATTTAGTCCTTCTATCCAATCCACTTTTATCACCTTCCAAAGCTATTATACAAAATATTATATTTAAAAACCTCTCTGCCTCTGAACAATTAAAGAGAGAATTTGAAAAGTCAGCAAAAAATAGGCAGAAAGTTTAAAGTTGTTTCTTTTGTGATGTATTGTGACCACATCTGCAAGTTGGGTTACATATTCGGATGCTTGCCAAGCACATTTTTATAATTTTATTGAATTATTTTCCTATATACTATGTTCTCAGTGAACATCGGCAGGGCGTGTTTACACGCCTCGTTAGGTGAGCTGCCATCTCACGCGAAGCGTGGGTATATTCAGAGCAATTTATCATAATCCGTTTTATACCAAACTGTTCCAGGACTGCGCGCCTTACGCGGCAGATTCCATCTGCATTGAGTATACATATTAATGACATTGTAGGTTTATCAATACAAAGTGATATGTATAACACACACTTTTAAAAAAAAGTATGGTCACAGCCCTACCGATGCTTGCAAAATCACATTTTTATAATTTTATTGATTATTTTACTATATACTATGTTTTTTAGTGAACATCGGTAGGTGTGACTGTGACCCCACCTGCAGGGTGGGTGTGAGCCCAAATATCTCTTTATCCTTAAACCTTCAATGTCAATAATAAGACTTAGTTGTGATGTTTCCCACCTTTGGTGGGTGTGATACAAAGTGACTTCTTTTGTCAAAGCCTTAAACGTCAATAAATTACTTAGTTGTGATGTATTGCGTGCGAGCACGCCTCGTTAGGTGAGCTACCATCTCACGCGAAGCGTGGGTATATTCAGAGCAATTTGTCATAATCCGTTTTATACTAAACTGTCCCTCTACTGCACGCCTTACGCGGCAAACTACGTTTGCCCTGCCGATGCTTACAAAATCACATTTTTATAATTTTATTGATTATTTTACTATATATAATGTTTTTTAGTGAACATCAGCAGGGCGTGCGAGCACGCCTCGATAGGTGAGCTGCCATCTCACGCGAAGCGTGGGTTTATTCAGAGCAATTTGTCATAATCCGTTTTATACTAAACTGTCCCACAACTGCGCGCCTTACGCGGCAGATTCCATCTGCATTGAGTATACATATTAATGACATTGTAGGTTTATCAATACAAAGTGATATGTATAACACACACTTTTAAAAAAAAGTGTGGTAACAGCCCTGCCGATGCTTGCTAAGCCACATTTTTTATATAATTTTTATTATATTTTTTTTAATATTTCAGTTTAATTTATTTCATTCTCTCCAATTGTTATTTGAGTATACCACAGGTTTTATAAAAACATATTAAGGACATATCCGAATATTAAAACGGCATAACTGAAATTAGTTATGCCGTTAGTATTAATTTTCTTAACCGGATATGTATGATTTACACTACTAAGAAGTTGCTGAAATCAGCATAGCCGCCCTTTTCACCGACACAAGCAAGCGCAAATTTTGCTCCTACCCATTTGCCCTGCATACATTCAAATTCACCAAGACTGATGAAATCGCTTCCATCAACGCTGTATGATACACGGCAGCTCGCTTCTTTACTATTTGTGCAGGAAATAACTTCAAGCCTTAAATATGCCTCGGTTGTGCCGACACACTTATCAGTAACTTTCCATTCTCTGTTATCAGTCTTAAAGTTACCGTTACAGTATTCAACAATTCCCTCATCAGTCAGCGCTACATAACCATATTTTTGACCAATAACCGCCAGCACTGCCTTATTGTTTCCAACACCCTTAGGCATTGAAACTTTAACAGTTGCAACCATCGAAGGCGCCTGCCAAAGCTGGGTTAAAAGATTCGGAAGATTCCAGAGATATTTATCCTCTTTTGTCTTTAAGTCCTCACTGTACAGTCTCAGACTTCCTTTATTTTCAGTCAGTGAATACCATTCTTCTTTATTATTAGCCTGCCACTGCCACTGGAGACCAAGTTTATCTGATGAAAAATCATCTGAAGTAGGAATTGTGGTTATCGGATATTCTGCGCCGACATTTGGCTTCTTACAACGCATAACCGGTTGTCCGCACAGGCCTGTGTCCGCGTTTTCACCCATTACCGGCCATCCGTCAACCCATTCTACCGGCTGAAGATGAATAATTCTGCCTATTACCTCTAAATCCTGAAAATGTACAAACCAGCTCTCTCCGCTTTCAAGCTCAACCAGTCCGCCCTGATGAGGACCGTTGATTTCTGTAAGACCTTGACGCAATACAATGTGATCTTCATATGGACCGTAAACATTCTTTGACCTCATTGCCACCTGCCAGCCGGTAGGAACCCCTCCTGCCGGGGACAACACATAATACATTCCGTCTCTTTTATAAAATTTGGGTCCTTCTATAGTCGGCTGACTTATAGTTCCGTTAAATATAATCTTATCTTCGCCTATAGCTTTTGTTCCGTCCCAAGTCATTTCGCAGACTGCAATATGGCTCTTGATTCCGCAGCGGCTGTTGGCATATCCATGAACTATGTATGCTTTTCCGTCATCATCCCAAAGAGGACAGGTGTCTATAAGTCCAACCCCTTCTTTAACGAGTATCAAATCTGACCACTCGCCGTACGGGTCTTCTGTCCAGGTCATAAATATACCTATATCAGGGTCGCCGTAATATATGTAAAACTTTCCGTCATTATATCTTATAGCCGGCGCCCATACACCGCAGCCGTGAACCGGCTTATTATATCTGTCGGGAAGCTTTTTGACAGCGTAATTAATAATTTCCCAATTGACCAAATCCTTTGAATGCAGAATCGGCAGTCCCGGAACATATGTAAAGCTTGACGCGGTCATATAAAAATCGTCTCCGACCCTAATCACATCCGGGTCTGAATAATCAGCATACAAAATTGGGTTTTTAAAAGTCCCGTCTCCCAAATCCGCAATCCATTTTCCTTCCAGTGTGTTCATAATTTTCCTCCTAAATCTAAACATATCCTAAATCAGGCGGATAAAAATCCGCCTGATAATTTTATAAAAACATATACTATCGTTATAATTTTGTATTTTGTTAAAACTAAATAATATCGTAAGTTTTCTAATTTTAATCAAAAATGACGATATGCAATAATAAAAATTTTTAGCAATACTTAATCACCTGAAAAAAATATATAGGAATTCTTAGCCTAAAATTTATCAACGTTAGAGTTAAGTTTTTGCAAATATTTTAGCAAACAATAATCCTTTATTAAAGAATAAAGTTATATTATTTAACTGATAACTTTATGACAGCAATATTAACTGCTTAATACAATTTTCTCAAATGATATACCGTTAAAACTCAACCGCTATTTTCTCTCATGATACTTTTATCAAAAATCACATAAAGCGATTTCCTGACTTTTAGCAGTTGCCATATTTTAATATAAATTCATAAAGATTCTACGCCAATTATCTCATCTAAAACAACTCTAATTGATTATTTCGAGTTTTCAGAACTTCTCACTCCATCGTAAAGATAAAGCGGAAATCTCTGCGTATAACAATCAGTCAAATCTATAAGACTACTCCGTCTTTAAAGATAGAAATTTCACGATAACCGTTCTTCTCATTATTTGTTTGCCTTCCGTTTGCTACGTCTATAACAAAATCAAACAAATCCTGAGTGAGAACTTCACCGTCTACTATAGGTCCTGCATTAAAATCTATCCAGTGCGGTTTTCTTTCAGCCAGTCCTGAGTTAGACGAAATTTTTACAGTTGGAACCGGTGCTCCCAGAGGAGTTCCTCTTCCTGTTGTAAACAAAATCAAATGACAGCCTGAAGCGGTCAGATTTGTTACTGCAACAATATCATTTCCGGGACCTGTGAGAAGGTTTAAACCCTGCTTTTTCACATGCTCGCCAATCTGAATAACGTCAACAACATCGCTGGTACCGCTCTTCTGCACACACCCTAACGACTTATCCTCGAGCGTTGTTATGCCGCCCTTTTTGTTGCCGGGAGAAGGATTTTCATATACGACCTGATTATGGCGCATAAAATATTCCTTAAAATTATTGATAAGGTCAACAGTTTTGTCGAACGTCTCCTTATCATGACAGCGGTTCATCAGCAGAGTTTCAGCGCCAAACATCTCCGGAACTTCGGTAAGTATGGTGCTTCCTCCGTGAGATATCAAAAGGTCTGAAAACTGACCAACCAGCGGATTAGCAGTAAGTCCTGAAAAACCGTCGCTTCCTCCGCACTTTAATCCTACAACCAATTTTGAAACATCACATTTCTTTCTGGTAAACTTCTGAGCGTACTCAACAAGCTCACCGATTAGTTTCAGTCCCTCTTCAACCTCATTATCATAGTCCTGAGTGGACATAAATCTAATTCTTTCAGGATTATAATCTCCCAGTATACCCTTAAAAACCGGAATATTGTTATTTTCACATCCAAGACCTAAAACTAAAACACCGGCAGCATTTGGATGATTTACAAGACCCTTTAAAATCGCCTGAGTAGTTTTTTGGTCGTCGCCCAGCTGAGAGCAGCCAAACGGATGAACAAAATTAAATATACCGTCTGTTTTTCCCTCAAACAGCTTATTTGCTTCGCGCGCCAGCAGTTCTGATGTCTTGTTAACACAGCCGACAGTATTGACAATCCATATCTCGTTTCTGATACCTACGCTTCCATCATCGCGCACATAACCTTTAAAATATGCCTTTTCGTCTGCCTTTTCCACACCTTTAAGCTGCGGTTCATATTTGTATTCCAATATACCGCTGAGATTGGTTTTTATGTTATCGGTATGAACATGCTCTCCCTTTTTTATATCGCGTATTGCATGACCTATAGGATAACCGTATTTTATAATATCTTCGCCCTCTTTGATGTCCCGGTTTGCGGTCTTATGCCCGTCAAACTCTCCGCCTACATTTACTTCAACATTGTCAAGAGGACTTATTTTAATTTTTCCCATTTGTTTATCTCCTTTCTCAAAGCGAAAGAATTAACATATCAGCCGTTTACAACTTCTTCCATAGCGGCTCTGATACCCTTTTCTTCTATTGATTTTAGATAACCGTTTATTGAGTCTTTTAACATACTTAAATCTGTTCCCCAATATTCTTCTTTTGAAAGAATATCGTCAACAGAAGCCGTCTTCATAAATTCCATAACATCAGGATTATCGTTAGCGGCGTCTGTTCTATAGAAAGCTATAAGTGCAGCCAGCGAGAACACAAGGCACTTTGGCTCCTTATTGTTCTCTTTTATATATTCAAGAACTGACGGCAGCACTCTGACCTGATACTTTGATACTGAATTCAAAGCTATGCTGAGCAAATAGTGCTTGATGAAAGGATTCTGGAAACGCTCTATAACATCATTGGCAAATTGAATCAATTCATCCTTAGGAAGGTCAAGAGTCGGTATAATCTCATCAAATACACCGGTCTTCATAAAGTTGAAAACAAGCTCGTCATCCATAGCTTCTTTAACTGTTTCAAGCCCTGCAAGGTGTGCGGCAAGTACCATCATAGTATGCGCGCCATTCAGAATTCTAACCTTTCTTTTCTTATATGGCGTAACATCATCTGTCCAAAGAACGTTAAGCCCTATCTTATCAAAAGGAAGTTCCTCTGCATATTTCTTATCGCCTTGGATTACCCACAGGTGGAATATTTCAGCAGTGTCTATAATATTATCGAGATAGCCGTATTCCTTCTCCATCTCAGAAGCAGTATCACGCGGATAACCTGTAACGATTCTGTCAACCAGAGTATTGGTGAAGTAATTCTCTTCCTCAACCCACTTGATAAAGTCATCGCCGTAGCCAAAGTCTTTAGCATACTTCAAAACACAAGCCTTAAGCTCGTCGCCGTTTTTATCAATAAGTTCACACGGAAGCAGTAAAAATCCCGGAAGCTTATTATCAAATCTTCTCTTCATGAACAAAGTCAGTCTGCCAGGGAATGTAAGACCTGCAAAATCATCAGGATTTTGATTCGGCTTATACTCAATACCGGCTTCTGTTGTGTTTGAAATTATATATCTGAGTTCAGGATTTGAAGCACACTCAAAGAATTCATCTGTATTCTCAAATGGGTTTATACCTCTTGTGATACAGTCAACAACTCTTGTCTCCTCCACCTTTTGACCGTCCTGCAAACCTCTCAGATACAAGGTGTACAAGCCGTCCTGCTCGTTTATCATAGGGATAAGACCCTGTGCGAGAGGCTGAACTACTACAACTCCGCCGTCAAAGTCTGCTTCCTTATTCAATCTGTCAATCATCCAATCAACAAATCCGCGCAGAAAATTTCCCTCTCCAAACTGCAAAAACTTCTCAGTAAGCTGACATTTTTCTTTTCTCTTTAGTCTCTCCATAAATTGTTCCTCCTAAAAATATATTAACGTTCAATTTTCAAGCACAGCTTATATTAGTCTACGATCTTAACAATCTCCTGGTTCTCATTGCTCTTTGCAACACCGTTCACTGCTAAAGTAGCGTTAGATTCAGCGTCAGTTTCGATAAAGTCTTTTGCTGTAGGTGAAACCATTGAGTTGCTTATCATAATATCCTTTGATTCTTTTATCTCAACAGCAGTGTTACTTCCTTCAGAAGTGAGACCGCTTACTTTAACCAATTCTGATTTTTCTATGATTATTGAAGAAGTTTTTTCAACATCCAAATGCACGTTATTAAAACTTACGTCTTTCATATTAGCGCAGTAGAAACCGTGACCCTTTGTCGGCTCAATATGCCAAGCCATAATCGGCGCACTTGCCACATCATGGTCTCCCTTTGTCATAGAACATACAAAGTTATCAACATGGAGACTGGTAACAGGCATCTCAGGAATACCATATATATATCCGGCAGCACACTTTACTTCACGCGCGGTAACATTGCTTATGTATATATTCTTAAATACCGGAGTGCTGTCTTCAACCGGTTTTTTCTCAAGAGAGAATAACTCCATATCGTTAGGGTCGGTTCCTCCGCATTTATAATAACCGTTTATTGTAAGCGGCGCGAACACGTTTGTCATCATAATATTGTCTATTCTAATATCCTCAACGCTTCCGCCTCTCTTACGGCGCGTCTTAATTCTTATACCTCTGTCGGTTCCGTTAAACACACAGTTTGAAATCGTAACATTTCTAACTCCGCCTGACATCTCGCTTCCGATAACAACTCCGCCGTGTCCGTTATTCATAGTACAATTGGTTATCGTTATATTTTCGCATGGATACTTCTTCTGCAAATAGTCGTCCTCGGTTCCTGATTTCAGAGTAACACAGTCGTCACCCACATCAACCTGACAGTTTGAAACATGAACATTAGAACAGCTCTCAGGGTTTATACCGTCCGTATTAGGAGAATCAGCCGGATTCTTTATTGAGATACCGTCAATCGTCACATTGCGGCAGCACATAGGATGAACTGTCCACATTGCAGAATTTATGATACTGATACCGGAAAGTCTTACATTTTCACACATAATTGG
The DNA here is from genome assembly GCF_002874775.1 of Monoglobus pectinilyticus. NCBI lineage: Bacteria > Bacillati > Bacillota > Clostridia > Monoglobales > Monoglobaceae > Monoglobus > Monoglobus pectinilyticus. Next base: position 971,308 of record NZ_CP020991.1, read on the forward strand.
TTGGAAAGCCCTGGGTCTCTGTTCATTTTTAGGATTTGACCACCAGTTATATCCTCTTCCATCCAATGTTCCGCGGCCTGTTACAGTTATATTTTTTGCATTTCTTGCGGCAACAAGTCCGGTATGCCCTTCTCTGTTATATCCTTCTAGGTCTTCTTTAGTTATCATTGGGTAGTCCTCAGGATCAGCACTTCCCAAAATTGTAGCTCCGCCTTCAAGATAGAGCGTCATATTGTCTCCCAAGATTATCGAACCGGTAACATATTCTCCCGGCGGAAAATATACTGTTCCTCCGCCCAGCTTTTTCAGTTCACCAATAACCTCAGCTATTTTTTTAGTGTTATTGGTTGTTCCATCCCCCACAACACCAAAGTTGGTAACATCAAGAACAGATGAAATAGTGTTCATTTGTAAAACCTCCGTTTTTACTATATCCAAATTTTTATTTCTTTTTTATTATCTTACTTGCCGTTTAATACTCTTTTTAAAATACTATATCTAACAAAATACTAATATATAATTGTTTTACTATCAATATATCTAATAAAACATAAGCTTTCAAATTTAATATACTTCGTGTTTTAATCTAATCAGTCGGGTATTCCGCAAATTTCCCAACATATGACATCAACGTTTCCGCCTCGTCATGCGTCAGCTGCCTGCTCCAGTCCGCCCGTTCAGACACATCTATCAGATGTCCGTGAGAATCTGTATTATTATATTCCAAATATCTGGTGTTCTTCGCTTCTGTCCCCTCTTCAAGCCTCCACGGAAGCCATCCAACCGGGGCGCAGTCAAAATTATAGGTACATTCTATAAATGCAGTATGTGAATTGATTCCGTCGTCCTGCGCTCTCCATGGGCGTCCCAAATATATACATTCACAATTTTCATTTGCGCTTATATAACAATGATAAAAAACAAAACCTGCTTCTTTGTTTTCAGAAGTGTTTGCCGCCGTTATATAAGATTTTGAGCGAACACAATTTATATCACATTCCTCAAATAACGCTGCCGCGTCTCCAAAAATAAAATCAACGCTTCCCTCAATATAACAGTCATAAAAAAACTGTCTTGTTTCGCTGCCATGAATATACATGGTATCCTGCCAGCCCAAAAAATTGCAATGATGAAAAACTGATTTATCAGCACCGCAGCTTATTGCAAGCGCCTGCGTCACAGCTCTGTCAGAATCAATTCTGTTATAGCTGTTCTCAAACGTTATGTTTTCCGCCTTAAATCCAACCGCCGTTTCTTCAACAGTCACTGTCGCAGATGTAAATGTATTATATTCTACACCATTTTCATCACTATTCCCCGAAGCGGCGTCATAGGTCAACGTTACAAAGCCATCTCCAACCAAAGTTAGATTTTTTTTTGCAATATTTATCTTTTCTTTATATATTCCTGACGGAATAACAATAATATCTCCGTCATTTGCTGCTTCAACAGCACTTTTTACAGTTTTGTAGTCACGTCTTACATATATATTCATATTTTTTTACCCTAATACGCAAGACAACTGCCAAATATAGCATTCGGCAGTATCTTGCGTTTTATTAAATTTAGTGTTTTAGTTAGATTTATTTATTACTTAAATCTAATTTATTATCTTACTGAGCTTTTGCAAGTTCAGCGTTTTCTTTCTCAATTTCAGCCTTTGTTCTCTCATAAACAGTTGTCTGAAGTTCAATAAACTCCTGCAGACCAACTTTGTTCATGTCAGAAATATACGCGTTCCACTGAGCGTCGTTGTTAGGATCAACATCGCCTGAGAAGAATCTCTGGAGATATTCATCTCTCTTAGCGTTAAGAGCTGTCTCAAGGTCACCGAACTTCTGCTCTTCATCCTCAGTGTATCTCATAGGAATCTGATCGAAGTAGTAATACTTATCCTGTGCCTGGAAAGCGTCCCAAAGAGCTTCAACTTTCTTACCGCGGATATTGTCAAACATTGTCTGCTGTTTTGCGAATTGTGAACCGAATGAACCGAATTCCTTAGATAAGGTCTTATCTGTTTTCTTATCTGTAGCCGGATTACTCTCGTCATACCAGCCTGGAAGCATCTGCGGCTCGCCGTTAACTATTTCATAACTTTCGCCTTCAACACCATATGTCATATACATCTGACCTTCTTCTGTAGCATACCAGTTAAACATCTTAAGAAGTGTGTTGTATCTGTCCATATCGTCTGAAATACCAGCGCTGAATGCAGGTCCCCAGTTTGAATACAGAGGGTCTTTCTTATAGATAGTACCCTTTTCCGGGAAAGCTGTTATCATATTACCTGTCCACTGCCAATCAGATACTTTATCAGGATTTGTTCCCTTTGTCTTCTTATTAAACTCGTCTATGTTATAAACATAGTTATAAGTTATAAAGCAGTTATCCTGTGCAAGTCTTGATGAAAAAGTATCCTTGTCAAGTGAAAGGATTTCCTTATCCATAAAGCCAGCGTCATTGAACTTCTTGATTGTCTTATACATTTCTCTTGCATTATCTGTTGTCAAAGCGTATGGAACATACTCTTTAGTAACAGGGTCAACATATGAATGCTGAGTTAAGATAAGCTCAGGAATCCAGTAAGCCTGGAAGAAACCTGTGAGCGCGCTACCCGGTGAAGTTGTTCCCATACCATTACAAGAAATTATAATCTTATCAGGATATGCAGCTTTAATCTTTGCACAAACATCATAAAGCTCATCAATTGTCTTCGGGAACTCAGTTATTCCCAACTGGTCAAATACATCTTTTCTGTAATCCCAGCACATCTGAGTTTTTTCCTGTCTCAGTGTAGGCAGATAATACAGTTCTCCGTCTGAACTCTTAGCGAGCGCCAAAACCTGCTTAAAGTCTTCTTCACTCCATAAGTTTTTCCAATCCTTCAAGATTGGATTATCACCTGTATAAGCTTCTTCAGGAATCGGGTCTAGGTATTTATTGGTAGCCCATTTCTTATACTGAGGCTCTTTACCGCCTGTTGTGAAGTCTGCTTCGTTACCGGTTGAATATGAAATGTTTGTCTTTGTTTCCCAGTCACCTCTTGGGATTCTTTCATATTCAAGTTCAACACCAAACATGTCTTTCATTCTCTTAGCAAAATCAGTATCCTGACCTTCAGCATACTCGGTTTGATCCTGAGTATACATATTCATACGATAAGTATAAATTTTATTGCCTTCGCTGTCAACATACGAGCCTCTACCTGCCGAGCCGCAGGAAGCCAGCAAAGAAGAAGCCAGCACTACTGATGTAGCTAAAGCCACAACCTTCTTTAATTTCATAAGTTTTATCCTCCTAAATATATTTAGTTTAATTATGCTTAACCCTTAACAGAACCAACCATAACACCCTTAACGAAATACTTCTGGATGAATGGGTATACACACAGCATAGGCACGATAGAGATAAACAGCGTTGCATACTTAAGTGAAACAGTACTTACTGTTACAGTGTTAAGTTCGCCGGCAGCCTGCGCTTCAGCAGCAAGCTGGTTCTCCATAACTATCTGTCTTATAATATACTGCAAAGGATACAGATTCTTAACTCTGTCGCTCAGATAAAGCATAGCGCTGAACCATGTATTCCACATATACACACCATAGAACAAACCTACGGTTGCAAGTGCAGCCTTTGAAAGAGGCAAAATAATCTTAACAAAAATAGTAAGTTCGTTTGCTCCGTCTATAAATGCGGCTTCTTCAAGCTCAACCGGAACGCTTTCAAAGAACGAACGCATAACTATCAAGTTATAAGTTGAAATTGCAACAGGAAGAATCAACGCCCATCTTGTATCAAGCAGTCCAACCATCTGAACTATCAAGTATACAGGAATCATACCTGCTGTAAAGAACATTGTGAATACAATCAGCTTTGTAATAAGACCGTGAAACGGAACTCTGTCCTTTGAACGCGACAACGGATATGCAAGCGTTGTTGTCAGCGCCAGGGAAATAACTGTATACAAAACTGTGTTGATTACTGCCTGCAGGAATGACATTGGAACCGTCTTACCTGTAATAATTTCTTTATACGCATCTAAGTTCGGCTCAACAGGCCACAAAACAACTTTACCTGCCTCAAAAGCGGCTTGGCTCGAAAGTGAAACCGAGAAAATGTAGATGATAGGATATAGAGTTACAATCATGAGCAAAATCAAAAATATGTAAATAACTACATCCAAAATAATTGATGATACTGTATTGTCTTTTACCATTTTTTAGTCCCCCTCTCTTACCACAAACCTGTATCGGTGAGTTTTCTCGATAAGAAGTTAGCGAAACATACAAGTATAACGTTAATTATCGAGTTAAACAAACCAACTGCCGTAGAGAATGCTATCTCACCCTCTTTAAGACCCTTGTTGTAGATATATGTACTTAGTATCTGTGAATGTTTATATGTCGCAGGCTGCTGCAAAAGCAAAGCTTTGTCAGCGCCGAGTGACATTATCTTACCAATCTGCATAACAAGCAGAATTACAATTGTAGGCTTTATAAGCTGAATAGATATGTGCCACATTTTCTGAATTCTGCTGGCGCCGTCAATAGTAGCAGCTTCATAAAGCTCCTGGTCAACAGCTGAAAGAGCGGCTATGTAAATAATAGCACTCCAGCCTATACTCTGCCAAACATCTGAAGCGATATAGACCGTTCTGAACCACTCTGTTCTCTGAAGGAATGGAATACCTTCTTTTACTAGATGCAGTTTAAGCAAAAACTGGTTGATAATACCTTCATTTGCAAGACTTCCCGCACCTACAGGAGTCTGCTGTGAAGACAAGAACAATGTGAGCATACCAGCAACTGCCGCAACTGATACAAAGTGAGGCAGATATGATACTGTTTGTACGATTTTCTTAAACTTAGCACCTCTGAGTTCGTTGATGAACAATGCTAAAATAATAGCCAGAGGGAACAGCCAAATGATATGTAAAACACTCAATACGATAGTATTCCATACGTAGTTCCAAACATCAGGTATGGTGAAGAATCTAATAAATTCCGCAAAACCATAATTGTCTGCCCATGGACTTCCAAGAATACCTAATCTTGGCTGATAATCTTTAAATGCCGCTAACAAACCATAAAAAGGCCAATACTGGAAAATTGCATAAAATGCAACACCCGGAATCATCAGCAACAGCAAGAACTTTCCTCTGGAAAATTTGCTGCATTCATTTTTGAACCAGCCGGCGATACCCTTTTTTTCTTTCTTTGTGCTGCCGGCACTGGTATCAGACGCCGCAGCCGCGGCCGCAGCCGCTTTTTTTTCTTTACTCAAAGCGTATTCCTCCCCTTCTCAATAGGATAATAGGCAATAAAGCCATTTCTATAATACTTATGGTATTATTATATAAGATTTGCACAAATAAATCAAGAAAAATTCTACCATTTTTGCAAATTTCACAATAAAACTTTAAATATTATAAAAATTACAAGTTTTTTGTGCTTTTTACATAAATTTTATGCTGGAATTTAGTCTATTTTGACATCTATTTTGACATAAAATTATAAATTACAACAGCCGCTTCTGCTCTATTAGCATAATTGAGAGGGTTGAAACAATTATTTTGGTCACCCTGCATAATTCCAAGAGCGTATAAAGCACTCACGTATGGTCTTGCCCAATCCGAAATCATATCAGCATCGCTGAACTCCTCTGTCAAGTCTCCGTAAACTGCTGTTGCTCCGTCCACGGCTCTGCATATCATAGCCGCCATTTCTTCACGCGTAACATTTCTGTCAGGTTCAAACGTCAGTTCTGTTGTACCGTTAATCAATCCATATCCATATGCTTTATTTATATACTCGGAATACCATTCCGACTTATCAACATCAGCAAATGAAGGTTCACCCTCAGTGATCACCGCATTTGGATTTTTAGCTTCGTAAGCACCGACGAGCATTTTTGAGAACTCTGCACGGGTAACATTAAGTTCAGGATTATAACTTCCTGTTCCGTCTCCTGATACTATACCCTGCTGAGTCAAATTTGCAATTGCGGGTTCAGCCCATTCAAAACCGGCTAAATCGCTGAATGTACCATTGGAGATTCTAAAATCACTCAGTTTAAATTCAGACACCTTAAAGTCTTCTGCTGAAGCTCCGAACAGACCAAAGTAATAATTTTCACTTAAATCTGTCTCTTCTTCTCCGACTTTCAGCCACTCAGCTCCGTCCTGAGAATACTCTGCGGTAACTTTATTGCCCGTCTTGTTTATTCTGAGCCAAACAGGTGTATTTTTATATTTCTGCTGACCTATTTTTTCATATACTTTGCCCTTTTCAGAGTTCTTTGTAAACAATTCTCCATTATAAATTTGGAAATAGAACACATAGGAATTGTCGCCGGCACTCAGTCCGTCTCTCAGCAAAAATCCTACCTGGTCATACTCGCTGACGTCTTGGGCCTCAACTTTGAATGAAGCAGTAAAATCACCGTTCATACCTGTATAAGCATATGGGTACTCCTCGTTTGCAACATCCGCTACTCCGAATCCTGTTCCGTATATTTTTACTGTGCCGTCTGAATTAAAATCAAATGCGCCTCTCATCTTGCTGTCTCCAACACTGACAGCATCCCAGCCCGGCATAGCTGTAAGGTCAGATACGCCTATACTTACAGACGCGCTGTTTTTGGCTCCGTCCTTATCATAAGCAACGGCAGTAACCCAGTGGCTGCCGGCTTCCAATCCGTCAATCTTAACATTAAACGGAGCTGAAGCGTCTTCCTGATACAACTTACCGTCCACATACAGTTCAGCTTTCTCTAAAGCTTCACTGTCGCCTGAGGTTACATTAGCTGTTATTTCATCTGTTGTATAATACTGGTTTTGTTCAGAGCTTATTCCGTTACGGTTTGAACTTATAGAAAGCTCAACGTCGGGTATAGAATTCTCGCCATAATTTTCAAGAGTCAAGTCCTTATATTTGCCCCAAGCATATGTTGATATTTCATTGGTTTCCTTATTGCCGTCCTGAGCAACTCCGCCGTAATTTATACCTGAGAAGTTAACCATTGTCTGGCTGAGGAGGTTCCAGTCCATACCATTCTCAGAATGATAAGCGGATACTGTGCTGCCCTCTTTAACCAGCTTTAAATATCTCGGCAATACTTCAAGCTTTAAGAATTCACGGTTATACTTTCCGTCTTGTCTGTATTTGAAAGCTATACCTGAGCCGCCCTTTTCTATTTCGTAGTTAACCATAACGAAATCTGACTTTTCAGTCAACTCATCACGAATCATAAGTCCGCTGGCACAGTTGTTATTCAGCCTTGAAACTGAGGCAATCTGTGTAGAAAGAACTGCGTTTTCATCAACAGGCTGATACATATATGAGAATGAATCAGTAGTCGGATCGCCCAGCGCTATATTAAAATCATTTCCGGGACCGATAAGACCGCTGCTCTTAACTGTATAAACGCCGTCTCGGTATGAATAGCTTCCGTCCATTGTGGACTCGCCTATATCGGCAGTCAGCCACGGCGAAACTGAATCTGTATAATTAATATTTATAACCTTTATCTCAGAAGTTGTAGCTTCTCCGGCGCTGTCAACCGCTCTTGCCGACATATACGCTATTCCCTCTTCCGCATTGCTCAGAGTGAAAGTATATGGGCTGGATTCAGCTGTTCCAACCATCTCATCATTTTTATAGAACTCAACCTTAGAAATTGAACGGCCGTCAGCTGCTTTGGCTTCAGCTTTGAGTTCTATCGGCTCTCCGTAATTGTAACACGTATTGTTTTTAATATTTAAAGTAACTTCAGGATTCTGAGGCTCAGCCGCAGATTCAACTATACCGTTAAGATAATTTTCCAGGTTTGTATATCCGTTGTCTGCAATTATCTTTCCGTCAGCCGGATCAGATTTATTTAAACCGTTCTTCTCCTCATAACTATCCGGCATTCCGTCTCCGTCAGAATCAAGAGGTGCTTCCGCGCTGTTTAAAGTTGGCCATCCGCCGACTTCAGATTCATTATTAACCGCTCTTCCGGTACCGTTTTTGGTGTCATTAATAACTCTTGCATCATACGAATCACGTCTCGGAACAGTAGCGCCGGCGTCAACAAGTATTTTTTCGTATGCTTCCTGGGCAGTGTCTATATTATCCATAGGAATAAGCGAATCATAGACAGGTTCGTCAACATAGTTCGGAGCTTCTGCACCCTCGTTCAGAATAACGCCCTTTAGATTATCGTTTGTAACCTCACTGTTTCCTTCCAAAACGTTTCCGCTGAAATAGAACACTCCGGCCTTTGACGGATTCCAAATTCTGTTCTTTACATCCGCATTTGTAATAGGACCGGTTTTGTAATAGTTATTTATAACGTTTACTGTAGCTTCCTCGGCTCCGTAAGCATTATTAAATCCCCAGTTGTAAATAACGTTGTTTACCATATCGTTGTCGTTTATCCCCTCAAAATCCGGGTGTGTGCTTGATAATGACGAGTATCTCGGCAAACGGCTGGTGTGTGTGGCAACAAGGTTATGATGATATGTTACATTAGCTCCGCCCCATATTCCGCCGTAACCATGACGGCCTTTGGCATGAACAGCAAGCGCAAGGCTTTCGCTTATCATACACCACTGAACTGTGGTATTGGCTACGCCATACAAAGACATGGTTTCATCAGTTGACCAGCTGGTAGAGCAGTGATCCAGAATTATATCCTTTTGATACCTTGCAAACACAGCGTCGTTTTCTGCATGAGAAATATCGCCGGGTCTGAAACGCATATATCTTATGATAACGTTATCCGCCGCAATAACAATATTGTAGTCTCCGACACAAATACCGTCTCCGGGAGCCGTCTGACCTGCTATAGTAATATTGGGCTGGTCCAGCTTTAAAGCAGATTTCAAATGAATGGTTCCCGAAACATCAAATACTATTGTTCTGTTAGGTTTGCTTACCGCGTCTCTAAGCGACCCTTCGCCGTCATCGTTTAGATTTGTTACGCGGTACACTTCTCCGCCTCTTCCTCCGGTTGTATATTTCCCGCCGCCTTCTGCGCCCGGAAATGCCGGAAGATTAATTGCCTGAGCCTGCTCAGGCGTCATAAATGTTTCATTTTCCAAAGCTGCTTCTTCAGCAAATGCAGCAGGCATTATACTCACAACCATCAAAACAGCTATAAGTAATGAAACAATACGTTTAATACTAAAGTTTCTTCTCATAATTGATTCCTCTCTTATATAAAGATACACTCCAAATTAATTTTCTTATGTTCATAAAATATCCGATACTCCGGAGCTAAAAGCTCCGGAGTTCTTACATATATAATTATACGATTTTATTCATAGATGTATGTCTCAAAACTCAATCCATACAAGTTTATTCCTGCGTCTCCATAAACATATATAGTTGTGGCTTGACCGGTATAGGTATACTTTGCGCTCATTTGAGTAGTCAGAATAGTCTTGTTCTCACTTCCGTCATTGATAACAACGCTTCTTGTTCCGCTGCTTCCTGCCGGTTCTCCATAAACGACAATATCAGTAGTTCCGGCCGGAACTTCAAACGAAACACATTTGCTGGACTTGCTTCCGGGACCGCCTATTTTATATCTCTTAGAGAATGATATACCGTCAATTGTTTTTGATTTGCTCTCAAGAGTTCCGGTTGTAGCAACTGAAAGACCTGCATATGTCTTTCCGCCCTCAAGAGATGTTAAACCGCTGAATTCTTCGCTTGAACCGAAGTTCCAGAAATGAGAATCGAGCACTTTTTTAACGTTTGATGACTGGCTGAGCTTTACGCTGACATTATCAATATAATATGAAGCAGTCATACCGGCTTCAGGCTCAAACAGAACTGCGTTTGTTACATCGTATTTCTTTTCTGTATTAATCTGAGCACGGAAATCAGAACTTTCAATACCGCTCATATCAGCGCACACATTTCCATCCTGGTCTTTGAGTACCATCTGTGCTGTATCACCGCCAAATCCCATATCAGCAACCAAATCAATATGATACCATTTTGAAGCACTGTATTCATACCCTGTGGACTGTCCTCCAAAATAAACCAGTCCATCGTCCGCGAATGAAAGCTTAAACGCCTTATCTCCTGATTTTACTCTCAGATAAACATTCATTCCGGTCTTGTCGCCGGACATCATCAAGTCAGCTCCGGCAGTGATTATATTAGTAGAATTCTCAGGCAAAATATACTCGCGGAAAATATATCTCGGAGACGAATAGTCAGAATTAGTAGAAATCTTCATCTTTCCTGTCTCGTTTCCGCCTATGCTCTCGTTTGTCCAGGACGGGTTAAGAACATTTTGCTCCTGCTTCTGCCACATCCAATCAAGACCGTAATTAAAGTTCCATTCTACCGCGCTTGAATCAGATACTTCCTGCGCTGTACCGTCAAACGGGTTACAAATTGGAATCAAATCACTCAAATTATTCCAAAGAAATATTTTATATGTATCCCCATTTACGCTTCCAACATCAACACTCTCACCGCTTATCTCAGCGTTCTTAGCGTCAACCAGAACCCCATTCTCATCGTATCCGCACGCAATAACTGTTCCTGAGGTGAAACCATTGCCCGGATTAATATTAACCACGCCGTTTTCATAACTCTTTATATATGTTTCGGTTCCGCCGCCAAAGCTCTTTAATTCTTCTGTTGAAACCCAGCCAGCGTCAGAAGCGGCGCTTCCTTCTCCGCTTACTGTACCGAATCCCATATAATAGCTGTCGCCTATACCGTCGCACTTTATACTGGTTAACAGCACTTTTGTCTTATAAACGGTCGAGCCGTTTTCAGTTTGATATATATTTATTGTATCTCCAACTTTTTCAGCAATAAAGTATAAGTTCGCAGACTGGCCAATAACGTCAGTTACATCCTGAACAAGAGTCATCTCTTCGCCTGCGCCGCTTCTCTTCATAAGCTGGTATCTCGGCTTACCGTCCTCACCGATGTTTCCGCCGAAGTAATATGTTACGCCGTCGGCTGTTAAGTCGTTCTTTATAACAACTCCCATTTGTTTGCCGTCCTGCATACGGCTTCTGTAATATATCCTGTTGTCGCCGCTGAACTCCTGGCAAAGGTATCCGAATTTGTCGGATGTTCCGCCAATACTGCCGCTTGTATCTGTAGCTATTTTATAAGTATAATCATTAGTTCCCAAAACGTATGCTTTTACGTCATCGGGAGCATTTCCTATATCAACTATCTGCCAAGGTGAAATATCCTGAGACACAACAACATCAACACTATCAGCACCTGAACCTAAATTTTCATCAAAGCAATATACTTGTAATGTGCCTTTAGCTACGCCTGTAAATTCAACAGGAATATTAATCGTTTCTTCTCTGTCCAGCTCGTTTGTACTGGAAGCAAGCGGAGCACCGTTAAAGTAAACCCATACCTCTGTTACCTTTTTACCCTTATCAGGAGTAACCTTTACTTCGACATTAGCTGACAAACCCAGTCTGTCATTATTTTTTATATTAACAATCTTTGCAGCAGGGTTAGTTTGCTCTGTCACAAGCTGGCACACATTAAACTTTGTAACTGTCTCGCCTTGCTCCACAGCTGAAACATATGCAGAAACCGCAGCGTTTCCGGTTTGTTCTCCAACTTCGGCAACCTTTTCCCATTCAGCTAAGCTTGTTCCCGCATATAGCGACAGAACGCCTTCTGACTTTGAAATCTTAAACAACTTATATTTTTCAATGCTCTTGGCTGCGCCGTCCCAAATCTGAATATTTCCGGCTTCTCCATAGTAAATAACTTGTTCAAAGTTATCATTATACATCTTGCCTATAACAAATTTAGTTCCGCTGGTTTCATCAAGTGAAGAAATACCGCTTTGAACGTTTATATTTTTATTAGAAAGTTTATCTATTCTTGCAACCATGTCATAGTCGCCGGAAATATTAGATTTCTCCATCTTTCCGCCGTCTAAAACAGTATAGTCATCTCCGTCATACCACGCATTTTCAGCAGTCCAGCCCTCCGGCACTGTATCACCGGTTACAGAGACGGTTTTAACCGGGCTGAAAATATAACTTCCGTCGTTCTTGATAACTTTCACTGTGAAATCATTATCCCCTGTTGGAAGTTCAGAAACTGTAATCGCTGCAGCTCCGTTTACAATTGATGAAGTTTCTCCTACCTTCTTGTCGTTGCAGTACAATTCTGCTTTTTCAATATTTGAAACTCCTGCACCTGATATGTTAACAGTAAAGTTAACTTCCTGATTGCTTTGCACAACGTTTTTATCGGCGCTTATACCAGCTTCTATATCGGTTACAGGAGTTTTTGTTATTGCCTCCTCAACAAATATTTCAAGCCAGGTAAGTCCGTCCGGACCAATATTCTTGCTGTCGTGAGGATTAGTTTTGTCAAGACCCATTTTGTCTTCCCAAGTATCTGCTATGCCGTCGCCGTCAGCGTCATAATCACCAGCTCTAGTCTCCTGCGCGAGCGCCGGATATCCTCTGCCGTCATAATTTGTGGCGCCCTCTGGTATACAATCCGTAGGGTCGTCTACAAGACCAACGCTGCCTTTGCTTCCGATTGGAGCTGTGCGGGTTTCAACCTCGCCTATTATTCTTGTATCCACTTCGTCACGCTTTGGAAGAGTGGCTCCCGCGTCACTCAGAACCTCATTATAAACATCTTCTGCAGCGTCCAGAGTTATAGGATAATTATTATCATATTCCTGATATTGTTCATCAGGCGTTTCAATTTTCATATTGGTCTTATCCGCAACACTATAAACATTTGTTGCAACATAAACACCGGTATGCAAATCATCCTGCCAGTTGTTCTGATTAACAAGCTGGGCGTTTTTATAATCGCTGTCGCCCTCGTCAACATCTATTTTATTTCCGGAAGCATATACGCTTCCAAGCATATTCGGCTTATACTTCTGCCCAACGCTAAGCTCAAAAATTCTTGAGCGTTTTCCTGCCGGTGTTGCCGGACCCGGTCTGTAAACATTGTTCTGTATGTATGTCTTAGCTCCGTTTTCAGTTCCGTATCCCGCCTTATCGCCCCAGTTATAAATGACATTATTTTTCATATCAACCAAAGTTTGGTCATCGGTATATCCCTGGGTCATAGCCACAGTTTCAGATGTACCGATTTTAGGATTACGGCTCTTATGGCTGGCAATCAGATTATGGTGTATAGACAGATTTACGCCGCCCCAAATTGCCGCATAACTGTGTTCGCCCTTATCATGAACACTTTGGTTAAGCGCCTCCGCTATAATACTTCTTTGGATAGTAACATTTTTAACAGCATAGGCTGACAAGTTTTCATCAGTACCCCAGCTTACACTGCAGTGGTCGATAATAACATTTTCGCAGTCGTCAGTTATTTCCATACCGTCCTGCGCTCTTGTGTCTTTGCCCTCCGCATCATGAGCTCCGACGCGGAAACGCAAATATCTTAAAATTACATTATCGGCTCCGACCTTAACATTGTTCGATCTGAAGCAGATACCGTCTCCGGGAGCCGTCTGCCCCAGTATAGTCATATTGTCATGGCTTATAGAAACATTGCTTTTTAAATCTATATAGCCGGACACGTCAAAGACAACTATTCTGTTTCCTTTTGAAACCGCATCTCTGAATGAACCCTCACCACTGTCATTCAAATTTGTTACATGATATACCTCAATCTCTCCGCCGTTATTATAAGCGCCTCTGGCTCCCTGGGAGTACATTCCTCCGCCTTCAGCGCCGTTAAAAGCTACAACGTTCATAATATTTCCGCCTGCGCCTCCTCCGCCGGCTACTGTCTGCGCAGCAAAAACCGGCAGGGATACAGCGCTTAAACCAACAGCGGCGGCAGTCAGCAGTGAGCCGACTTTACGCACTAACTTACCTCTTTTTTTCATTAGATTTTCCCCTTTCCTATGTATTTAAATAAATAACAATGTCTCAGTTCAACGATTCAGAGCTGAACTTCATAATATAAATCAAATGAAACCTGTCGCCTAATCAGACGAACTGATTCTTCTATATAATAAAAAATTAATTCTCATATAAGCACCAAAACCGCAGCAAATCATAAACATTTGCCGCGGCAGTTTCCGGTATTGCCGGAAACGTTTGGCGCTTTACCGACATTTATCTATTCATTTCATCCTGATGACCTGTAGCTTTATGGCTTGCGATTATGCTGTCTATTTCTCCCAAACTGCTGCAGGACATATCGCCCATTACAGTATTCTTAACCGCCGACATAGCGTTTCCATACTCAATAACCTTCTGCATATCATCACAGGTTATCATACCATATAAGGCTCCAGCCAAATATGCGTCGCCGCTTCCGACGCGGTCCACAACCTCAATATTCATATATGGCTCTTCTTCATAGAACTTTCCGTCATAGTATATCTTAGATGAGAAGTTATGAATTTTAGGGCTGACAACGTCACGCCTTGTGGTGCACACAACTTTGCAGCCATATTCTTCGCAGTAACTCTTCATTATTTCCTCAAGAGTTCCCGTTTTCTGAAGCATTCTTCTTGAAGTTTCCTCGGACACAAACAAAATATCCACATAAGGGAATACAGAAGTAACAGTTTTTCTGGCCGTTTCCTCATCCCAAAGTGACGCGCGGTAATTTATATCAAAGGATATTACCGCCCCGCCCTCTTTAAACTTCTTCATAACCTCTATAGTGGTCTCTCTGAGCTGCTCGTTAAGCGCAAGAGTTATACCGCTGACGTGAAACACAGAAGTCTTTCCGTAAATAGACGGGTCTATCTCGTCTATCTTAAGAGTGGTCATAGCGGAATTGGCTCTGTCGTATATAACAGAAGACTTTCTAGGATATGCCCCCGTCTCATAATAATATATTCCAAGCCTGCTTTGTCCTGAGTGGTCGTATACGATACAGTCGTCGCTGACGTTGCCGTATCTAATCATATTTCTTATAAAGTGACCGATTTTATTTTCGGGAAGCTTTGTAATAAGAGCGCTGCGAATTCCCAAAACAGCTGAACCCGAAGCCACGTTCAGCTCCGCTCCGCCCGCTTTTTTGTCAAACGTGTAGCTTTGAGAAATCTTATCCGTTCCCGGCGGCGACAGACGAAGCATAACCTCGCCCATTGTTACCAAATCATATTCTTTGTTTGAATTTATAAAGTCCATAATATCCTCCTATTTTAACTCCCCTGTCATCAAAATCCTAAATTTCTATGCCGAAATACTCTTTAGCGTTATTGAAAGATATTCCCTTAACCACAGTCTCAAGAGTGTCCATATCATCAGGGAATTCTCCGTTTTCAACCCATGTGCCCAAAAGGTTACACATGATTCTTCTGAAATACTCATGTCTTGTGTATGAAAGGAAGCTTCTTGAGTCTGTAAGCATTCCAACAAACTTATTAAGAGCCCCTAGGTTTGCCAGCGCTTTCATCTGCTCTGTCATACCGTCTCTCTGGTCATTGAACCACCAGCCTGAACCAAATTGGATTTTTCCGGGAACTTCATTGCCCTGGAAATTTCCGAGCATTGTAGCAAGAACATAATTATCTTTCGGGTTCAAAGTATACAATATTGTCTTCGGCAGTTTGCTCTCCACCTCAAGCGCGTTTAACAGCTTTGAAAGAGGAGCCGCAATACAATAATCGCTTATAGAATCAAAACCGGTGTCTGCGCCTAGTTTCTCAAACATTCTGGTATTATTATTTCTGAGAGCTCCGATATGAAGCTGGAAAGTCCAGCCCAAATCATAATACTTTTCACCAAGCTTAACCAAAGTCTTGCTCTTATACGCGTCAGTCTCAAACTGGGTCAGTTTTTCACCGTTCATTGCCTTTTTGAAAATAGCCTCAACTTCTTCATCAGACACGTCCTCAAACGGAACACTGTCTAAAGCGTGGTCAGAAACACGGCTTCCAACTTCATTAAAGAAGTCAATTCTCTTATATACAGCGGAAATCAAATCCTGATAACTGTCAATTTCAGCTCCTGCAGTATCTGCGAGCTTCTCTATATACGGCGCAAATGTAGGCTTGTCAATATTAATCATAAAGTCAGGTCTGAACGCCGGCAGAACTTTCGCCTTTATATGACCTTTTTCTTTAATCTTTAAATGCCATTCCAAATTATCAACAGGGTCGTCCGTTGTGCAGATAACGGCAACGTTTGAATCGTTTATCAGCTTAGACGGGCTCATTTGAGTTGCTTTAATATGAGCGTTTGCCTTTTCCCAAATTTCATCGGCAGTATCTTCGCGTATAACAGTATCTATACCGAAATATCTTTGAAGCTCAAGATGGGTCCAGTGATAAAGCGGATTGCCGATGCCGTACTGCAAAGCCTTGCAGAAAGCTCTGAACTTTTCCTGGTCGGGAGCATCGCCTGTCATATATTTTTCATCCAATCCGCATGAACGCATGTAGCGCCATTTATAATGGTCTCCGCCCAAGAATATTTGGGTTATATTATCAAACGGCTTGTCCTCATACATCATTTGCGGGCTCAAATGGCAGTGATAATCAAAAATAGGCATGTCCGCAGCAAAATCATGATATAACTTTTTCGCTGTCTCATTGCTGAGCATAAAATCCTTATCCATAAACTTTTTCATAGGTATACCTCCAAATATTACAAAATTTTTATTACTTTATAATAGGTTTATATATTTACAATATAGTTAAGCGTATGATAGAAATTATTTACAAAATATTCATAATTCCCTCACATAGCTATCCTTGTATATTATACACTATAACACACTAATATTGCAAATGTTTTTTTAAGTATATTAACGGATTAATTGACTTATGCGAAAACAAAACCTTTCATTTTGATAATCTGTATTTCTCTTTAGCAAATTTTCTGTATTTTTAGAAAAACTATTGATTTATTGCCACGGCTTTGATGACATCAGTG